>LFSZ01000034.1 GCA_001512885.1 Rikenellaceae bacterium DTU001 | reverse complement strand
GGGTAGCGACTAAGTATTTGCAGAGCTACATTATGTGGTATGTGGTAACGCACAAGTATTTGCGAAAAAGATTAATCGAGGACATTGGCAGGATGCTCAATCTCGCATCATCAGACAGGCGGGCGTGGTTTTTATACAGGGACTTGAGAGCTAAGCCAATATTAAATTTAACATAAATTCAAAATACATTACTTTGAGATCGTAATTTTTGATTCTTTTAAAATATAAATAAACAATTATCTTTGTAAAATAAAAAAATAAAATGATGAATAAAATGATGAATTTGAATGAATTAGTCAAAAAAAGTTATAATATCAGAAAAGATGTAATTAATATGTTAGCTCGAGCGGGTAGTGGTCATTTAGGTGGATCATTAGGTATGGCTGATATTTTCACAGTTTTATATTTTTCAGAGTTACGTCATGATCCTAATAATCCCAAATGGGATTTGAGAGATAGATTGGTATTATCTAATGGTCATGTAGCACCAGTGTGGTATGCTACATTATCAAATGCAGGATATTTTCCAAAAGAAGAGTTATTTACATTGCGTCAGTTTGGTTCTCGTTTACAGGGTCATCCTAGTAGATTAAATGGATTACCAGGCATAGAGTCATCAAGTGGTTCTCTTGGTCAGGGGTTGTCAATAGCTTTAGGAATGGCCATATCGGCTAAATATTTAAACAAATCTTATAGGATATTTTGTTTAATGGGTGATGGAGAAATGCAAGAAGGTAATATATGGGAAGCAATAATGGCAGCCGGTCATTATCAACTTGATAATTTATTGGCCATAGTAGATAGGAATAAATTACAAATAGACGGTGATACAGAACAAGTAATGGCATTGGAACCATTAAAAGAAAAAATAATATATTTTAATTGGAATGTGTTAGAATGTAATGGCAATGATATATCATCACTCTTAGAATGCTTGCAATTAATTAGCTGGTCTCAAAAACCCACTTTTATAATAGCACATACTACTATGGGAAAAGGTGTAAAATCTATCGAAAACAATCACCTTTGGCATGGTAAGGCTCCTAATATGGATGAAGCTCAAAAATTTTTGATAGAATTAGACGAATATTATAAAGAAAAATATAAATTATTGTCATAATTTAATAATTATATATACAAGGCAGAAAAAATTGAAATTCGATATTATTTAATATGATTAACATGTTGATATATGAAATTTTACTGATTTTATACATTTTGATTTTTAAAAGTAAATCTTTTATAATTTAGTCGAAATTTTGCTTTTTACTTTTTTATTTTCCAGTAATAATGATATTAATAAATAAATTATCGAAAATATCAAAATAGAAATCCACGAAAAAATGATAAAAAATATTATTATTGTTAATAAAATTGTAATTAAAATAACTTTGCCTAAATTAGTCTTTTGTAAATCTTTGAAATTATAAAAATGTAAAGGTAAAACCATAAAAATAGCTATCAAAAGGTTAATAAATAGATATAAATACCAAGGTAAGAACCATTGTTGATTAAGAAAAAATATAGTAATTACAAAAACAGCTGCCATAGGTGACGATAATCCAACAAAATATGATAAATTATAAAATTTAACATTAAATATTGACAAACGATAAATAGTAAACAAGGGATATAAAGCACTAAGATAAATAATAATATTGGGAATATTATCATAAAAATTTAGCATATAAGCTATGAGAGTTGCAGGTAAAACACCAAAACTAATAACATCACATAGAGAATCAAGTTCTCTACCTAATGCAGAACTGGTTTTTAGCAATCTTGCTACCATACCATCTAAAAAATCGCACAAAAGCGCAATAGCAAAAAAATATGGTACAAAACTTATTTTATTATTTAATATAGCTATAATACTAATGACACCAAAAAGTCCATTACATAGTGTTATAATATTTGGTATTGAACGTTTCATTTTATTTATTAAATATTAGAAAACTTGAAATGTATTTTGAAAAGGTGTAACAGTGAGAACTGGAACAGTAGCATTTTTTATAATTTGAGTAGCAGTACTACCTATATAAGTATGATGCCAATCTATCTCATTTTCTTCTTGAGTCATTAAAAATATCATATCAGCTTCTGAGTAAGTAGCATAATCTAATATCTCATCGGCAATTGTTTTATGTGGTTCTAAATTAGCTAATAGACTAGTAGTACAATGTACATTATTTTCTATCATAAAAATTCTTATTTTTTCTAATTTTTGTTTAAATTCATTTTCTCTATTCATATTTTTAATAGTCATTACAAAAACTATTTTTAATGAACTTAAATAAAATCTACTAAATTGTATGGCAGCATTGATCTTTTGACTAATAGGATGAGTGAGATCAATAGGGAAAAGAATAGTGTTAAATTCCTTTTTTACGCCAAAAGGTGATGTTACTAAAACTGGACAATAAGCTTTTCTGATCACTTGAGCAGTGTTATTGCCTATAGCCTTCGTTTGGTTTATGTGTATTCTTCCTACTTTACCCATCACTATTAATCTAGCATAATTCTCATAAGCAAATGAAACTATTGTGTCACTTACCTCTCCTTGCAATATCTTGTAATTAAATTCTATTTCATATTTTTTATGATAAATACTAGAAAGCAATCTCATTTTTTTAATTATATCTTCATCTGGGTCATAATATTCTTTGATATTATCTTTAATAGATTTTACTTCATGTAAAACATGTAATAAAGTAATATCACAGTTAAATAAAGAAGCTATTTGATAAGTTTGCTCTATTATCAACTCTGTAAAATCATTGAAATCTATTGGAGTAACAATATTATTATAGTAAGGATTTTTCATTAAAGTTATTTATTTGTCTAAAACTTGATTACAAAAATATTAACTTTTATAATTATAGTTCAATTCATTATGATAAAATAAAATGTCAACAAATGATTAAGAATATATATCTTTTATCTTAAATTCAACCTTTTACTTAAAATCTACAATAGCTAATTTATATCTTTGATAACCTAAAGTAGGAACTTTCACTAAATATAAAGCAATATTTTTATTAGGCATTACTTTAGATTTAGTAGGAAAAAAATAAAATTTATCAACTTCTTTAAATGAAAATAATAATTCTTTACTTAGATTACCTTTACCGTCGATAGTACATAAAGCCACAGCCCAATTGTTAGTACTAGTCGATGGATAATTTGTAAAAACTTTAGGTGGCGTAGGATTTGGGGTGGCTAAATTATTTATATTATCATTAAATAAAACATATATTTTATCATTTACAATAGAATATGTATATGATATTAAAGATTTAATTATACCGTTTAAATGCTGTCTTTTTGGGATCTTCACAATATAATTTAAGTCTCCATTTGATTTGTAATTTATAATAATTATATCATCATAATGATATATATAATCTTTATCATTATTTTTGTTTATTTGTTCACTAAAAGCTACTACAGAGCCATCATTCATTACAACTATATCATTAAAATAAAAATTTTCTAAGGTAAGTTCTTTGCCTTTGTCGGTTTTAGTTTCTATAGATTTAGTCTTGGAAGCACTATAACCTTCGGCAATAAAACTTGGTTCGAAAAGTTGTTGATCTATTTGTTTTAGATCCAAAGAATTATGATCTATTATAGCATTAAAGAACCCATCTATTTTACTTGATAAACTTTTAGGACTAGTGAAACCGATACATACAATATCATTATTAGGCAAAGAAGCAGCTATCATATCATTCACGTATTTATCTTTTAAATCGATATTAATTTCTTTTATTTCTTGACCATTAGCATCGGTAGCTAAAAGTACAAAATGATAATTTTTGGGATTTCTCTCTGCAAAAGCATTTTTATTACCGTCATATTTAGTGCAGTTCATAAATATTTGTCCATTATTACCAACAAAAATTTTATTTACACTAAAGTAATCATCTGGATAGGGTAGCTGAAATTCATTAGCCCATATTCTATTCATGTTTTCATCGAAAACCATTGCTCCAAATCTCTCAGGCATACCTTTTTTGTATGGTGCTGGATAAAAAACTAAGATTTTTGAACTATCTTGTGATATAGTTAATTCAAAATTTCTAACATTAGCATATCTAGTAAAATCATAATTAATGACTCCAAGTTTTCTTGGAGCTGAAGCTACTAATTCTTCTTGATCCAGAGTCAACATATACAATGATACTGTTTTCTCTTTTTTATCTTTGATAATAGCAAAAACATAAATATTCCCCTTTATCTCACATATATCTAAAAAATTTAGCTCTTCTATATCTCCTACTCCTTGAAAGGTCAGTGGCAGTATATTTCTAAATCTCAGATCTCTACCCGCATTAGCTAAGATTATGTTTGTTTTATTAGAAAGAGAAATCAATTCATTTCCAATATATAAATATTGGTCTGGTGTAGCAAATACTATCCTATCTAGTGTTTTAGCAGCTTCTACTTTTATCTCTGGTCCAAATTTTACTGTAGCTTTGTTTGTTTTTGTCTGTGCATTAACATTCAAAATACTGACAATAATTATTAAAATTACAATAAACTTTTTCATAATTATTTTTTTACAAATTTATAAAAATTATTCAAAATGCATAATCTTACTAAAATGCATGCCTCTCAAAAATTCAGAACTAGTCATCACTTTTCTGCCTTCTAATGCAACTGTTTTAGGTATTAGTATCCCATCACTACATCCAATAGCGAAATTATGCTTATCGAGCAAAGTAAAATCACCAGGATTAGAAATTCTAAGATCATAATCAGCCTCTAATATTTTTAATATCTTTTTTTTATTATCATCTACAAGGTAAATATAAGCAGCTGGTTTAGGATATAGAGCCCGTATTACACGCCAATTATAAACACAGGACCGAGACAAATCTAACTTTGTCATCTCTTTAGTAATCTTAGGTGCATATAAATTATTTTGTTTTACTAAATTATCTTGCATCTTTGGTGTAATAGTATTATCGATAACACCATTTATTGTTTCCAATAATAGCTTCGCTCCTTTTATTTTTAATCGATTATGAAGAGTTAGAAAGTTATCATTATCATAGATTGGTTCAGTCTCTTGCAATAGTATAGGACCACTATCTATTTTTTCATTCAAAAAAATAGTAGTAACGCCAGTCTGATTTTCTCCATTAATAATAGCCCACTGTATAGGTGAGGGGCCTCTATATTTAGGTAATAAAGACGGATGCAAATTGATTGTACCTAATTTAGGAATTTTAAATATCTCATCAGGAATAATCCTAAAAGCTACTACGATAATAAAATCGGGATTGATATTTTTGATTTGATTAATAAAATCAGGATCTTTTAATAACACAGGTTGAGATACCGGTAGTTGGAGTTCTAAAGCTTTAGTTTTAATAGGAGAATACTGAATCTTGAGACCTCTACCAGCGGGTTTATCTGGAGTGGTAACAACCAATAAAATATTATGATGTGTAGCCAGTAATTCTAAAGAAGGGACAGCAAAGTCTGGAGTCCCCATAAAAACTATATTGGCTTTTTGCATTTAATTATAAATTTTCTTTTGTTCTAGCCATTTTTATAGCAGTGATAGCAGCTTCTACCCCTTTATTACCGTGGCTACCGCCACTCCTCTCTATGGCTTGTTGATAATCATTAGTTGTTAATACACCGAAAACCACGGGAATAGAATGTTGTAATGCTACATTCATACAACCATTAGCAACAGCATCTGAAATAAATTCGAAGTGTCTCGTTTCGCCTTGTATCACGGATCCAAGACAAATAATAACATCATAAAGTTGCTTTTTTGCAATTATTTGAGCTAATTGTGGCAATTCATAAGAACCTGGTACATGCTTTATTGCTATATGCTCAGCTTTAGCTCCATGCTCTAATAGTGTCTCATAAGCTCCTTTTAATAGTCGATCCGTAATTTCTTTATTCCAATCTGAAACTATGATAGCATATCTAAACATAGATCCTACTAAGGTATCATTTGCTTCACTTTTAGATAAATTAATTTTTTTATTCATTATAATAAATTAATTTTATTTATACATAAGGGCTGTTTCTGCCCGAGAAATATATTTGTCTATATCCCTAGCTTCTAAGGATCTGGGATATTTCTCTTGAATTTCTTTATATAATTTTAAAGCTTCTTTATAATTATCCATAAGTTCATAAGTGATAGCTGCCCGTAAAAGATAAGCTGGAGCAGTGAAATTATTATCACTGTTTTTTACAGCTTTTTTATAATATTTAAGCGCAATATCTTTTTCATCTAATTCTAAATATGCATCACCAATAGCCCCCATAGCCATGGTAGATATTATGTTGTCTTTGCCTTTATACTTTTTTAGATGTGCAATAGCATCCTCATAGTTGCCTTGCTTTAAATAAATCATTCCTATGTAATAATGAGCCAATTTACCAGAGGGTGTACTACCATATTGATCTACAACGTCTAATAAACCAAGCTCTAATCCATCACCATTAAGAGCTAAATTGAAAGAATCTAATAAATAATATTGCTCAGCCATGTATATAGTAGATGCAGCTTCGATGGCTTTAGGTTTAGAAACAAATCTGCTATATAGCCATATTATTAAGATTGCAGCTGTGATACCTATCAATACATAAGTAAGATTTTTTTGGTTTTTATTTATAAATGCTTCAATTTTAGAATAGGTAGTAGGTCCCTTTTCACTTGCTACCTTATGTCTTTTTTTATCTTCTGCCATAATTTTTTATTATATTTATATTTTGCAAATTTATAATTAATTTTTTAATTAACTAACATTAAATAATTGATAACTTACTCTCGCTAACTACCTTCAATAAAATCATAAGATTGAAATAAATATAAAAATATAATCCAAAAAACTTGCAAAAACTAATAACCTAATTACTTAACTATAAATACTCCATACTTAAATAAAAATTTTGACAAGTTTTTATTTCAAATGGTGTTTTAAAAAAATTATTTTTCAATGTTTAATACATCTCTTATAATCTTTTCTAAGTCATTTTTTGGCAGGGCACCCACAGCTATTTGAGGTTGTCCATCTAATGGAATAAATAGTATAGTAGGAATACTTTGTATACCAAAAGCATAGGCGAGCTCTTGTTCTACTTCGGTATCTATTTTATAAATTTGTAATTTACCTTGATACTCTTTATCTATTTCTTCTAATATTGGTGCTAGCAAACGGCAAGGACCACACCAGTCTGCATAAAAATCAATAATAGCAGGCTTATCACCCTTATATTTCCATTCTTTTTCGTTTTCATAATCAAAAACTTTTTCTTTAAAAGTTTCTGCTGTCAAATGTTCTATCATAATATTTTATTTTTATTATTTGTAAATTACTTCTGAAATCATTTTTTGATATTCTTGTTTTGGTAATGCACCTATAGCCATGGCAGGGGTGCCATTAAGAGGGCATATCATTATTGCAGGGATAGAACGTATACCAAAAACCTGTGCTATTTCTTTTTCATAATCTATGTTTACTTTATAAAATTGTATTTCGTTAGCATATTCCTGTGCTAGCTCCTCCATAATAGGTGACACGCGCCTACAGGGGGCACACCAATCTGCATAAAAGTCTATGACACAATGCACCTTTCCTCTATACTTCCACTCATTATTTATACGATAATCAAATACTTTAGCTATAAAATCTTCGGTACTTAAATATTCTACTTTCCCAGTTGGCTTATCATTGATTTTTGAATTATTTATTTCTATCTCATATATTTTCTTAGTTGCATTATTGTTTGCCTTGATATCATTTTGATAAGAAGTATTATTGTCTTTGTTTTTTATTTGCCCTTTATTATTCGGACTACAGAATATCAGGAAAAACATTAATGATAATAAAGCTATTATATTCATCTTTTTCATTTTTTTATTTGCAAAATTAGAAAAACTAATTTAATTTGTTATAATGTTTGATATTTATCATAAATTATTTAAAAAATTAAAATTTAAGTACTTATAGAAATGAATAATTTTTGAAAAATCAACATGAGAGTTTTTTAATTTATAGAGAAATCTTGTAGCATATTCGTAATGAAGATAAAGACGAAAAGAATGTATGAAAAAACTGATGTATGAGTGAAAATACAGTAAAATCAAAAATTTATACGGATTAATAGAATATTTATTGTTGCAAATAAATGATAAAACGATATTATAAACATAATAAGCTTTTTTAAAATTATTCTAAAAAAAAGAATATGTTTGTCATTTTATTTAACACTTGATTACGTCTGCAATAACGTTGATGAAAGAGCCAAAAAACTAACAAAATTAAAATAATTGGAATTATTTATATTATGATATTATTATTATAAAAATGTAAGTAGTAAATTTTGTGTTGGTATAGGTAATGTAAAATTGGTAAGGGGACGAGATGAATAAGCAATACGTATTGATTGTATTAATAAATGTTTAAGTTTTTCAAGTTTATATGTTAAATAATTTTTATATTTTTACAAAAATTTTAGGCTATGAAAAAAATCGTTGAGAATACCAGTAAATACCTTGCTATGAGTAAGGAAGAGAATAAAGAATTCTTAGACAACCTTTATTTTCTAATGAAAAAATTAGAAGCCGATGTAGTCGATTATCAAGGTCTGAAAATACTCAGTGCCCCACCACTATGCCCAGACTGTCGTAGCAATCACATTATTAAAAATGGTTTACAAAATGGGATGCAAAACTATCGTTGCAAAGACTGCGGCAGACAGTTTAGAGTTACCACTGGAACTTTTGTTTACAGGTTGCAAAAGAAAGAGAAAATGCTCGACTACATCAGATGTATGATAGCAGGCAAAAGCCTCAGAGCTTGTGCTAAAGAAGTAGGCATCAGCTTACCAACAAGCTTCGCTTGGCGACACAAGATATTAGCAGCTCTACAAAGTTTCGAAGATAATATCAATTTTTTCGGCGTAGTAGAGATGGACGAACTATTGATGGATTGTTCCGAAAAAGGCAGGATATACAAAAATGTCGAAGAGCTGAAGCGAGCCAGGAAGCAAAAGCCAAAGAAAGTAGCCGTATTGGCTGCTACAGACAGAGCTGGCAACTTATTATTCAAAAAATTTGATGGCAAAAAGCTAAGTTCAGAACAAATAGAGCAATTTCTGAAGGCTAAAATGCCAAAGGATGGAGTCATGTGTAGCAGTAATAAAAAAGCATTCAAAAAGGTTAGAAGGAATGTAATCAAGCATAAAGAAATAGTAACTAGCCATAGGCAAAAGCGAGGTATATATAGCCTAAGTACCGTTAAGAAAAAGGCCAGTGAATTCACGAATTGGATATATTTCAAATTTAGAGGAGTAGCTACCAAATACCTGCAAAACTACATTATGTGGTATGTAGTGATGGGTAAATACCTCACAGGCAAGACTGTAAGCAATACTGGGCGAATGCTTAACCTTGCATCCTCGGACAGGCGGGCGTGGTATCGGTATAGAGAATTAGTGAATATAACATATGTTAATTGAAACATATATTAATTCTTCAATCCACCCACGCTGTCATTACATTTATAAATAACCTATCATTAAAAACTTACATAAAAGATAAATCTTACTATGTGTATCTAACATTAAAATTATCCATAAATTTTTATATGCTAGAACTCATTATGAATAAGTAAAAAATTTAAATCTAATCAGAAGTAATATTTATTAGTATTGCCAATAAAATTTTAGTATATAAATAAGTTTTAAACTTATAATCTTATGTTTCTTTAAAGCATAGCAAGATAATAAATAAAAAATACAAAGTATTTGTATTTTAAAAAAAACATCTTATATGATAGCATAACTTATTTCTTTTGTTTCTTTAGATTTACTGTCATTAGGTTGTTCTATGGCTTTAACTACTAGCTCAGATATATCCATCGTTTCGATACGCCTATCCCTGACAAATGTTTTTTTACAAAGTGGGCAAGCAGTTATCAATACATCTGGATTAAATTTAGCAAAATAAGACATTGTATTATAAGCTACCGTATTTTTAGCTTCTGCAGGTAAATTCACCCCACCTAATCCTGCACCACAGCATAATGCTCTATCTTTATCTTTATTTTTTTGTAGTGGTATTCTATGAGCATAATGTTCTATCACTTCACGAGGTTCTTGGTATATGTTAGATCCTCTACCAAGTTCACATGGATCATGATAAATAGCTGTTAGATTTAGTTTGCCTTCTGGTAATTTATTTTGCTTTATTAATTCTTTTATATAATTGGCATGAAATTTAATATTTATATCTGGTAATAGATAATCTTCTTTAAAAACTTTATAACAGTATGGACATGATAAAATAATATTTTTGGCACCAGAAGCAATTATTAGTTCTGTATTTTTGCTTATTAACTGTGATGCGGAATCATATTGTCCTGCTAGCATAAGAGGTCTCCCACAACATATAGATTTGTCATCATCCATAAACCAAACATTTTCTCCTACGTAATCAAAGATTTTAGTCATAGATTTTTTGATATTAGGAGTTAAATGTGTCATGCAACCTGCGAAATATATCGTATCAGCAGTTTGTTGCTCAGGTTTTTTGGTATAAGCATATGAAAAGGTTAATGGTTTACTGGCTTTTATACGTAATGCAGTTCTTAAATCATTTAAATTGAGATGTACTGGACACTCTACTTGGCATCTTCCACAAATCAAACATCCAAAAAGGGGTTTCTCTGCATCTACCTTATTTCTAATAAATTGCAAAAAATAGACAGATTGTACATCAGAAATACCAGCATCAAATAGTTGGCAAGCATCTAAGCAGATACCACATCTCGAGCAAGAATATAATTGTATCTGTGCATAGCTCTCCCATGTTTTTTTTGTTTTTATGCCAGCATTACGTAAAAAAATATAATAGATCTCTGTAGGTATATGCATATATCTCGAAAATGGTAAAGCTATAAAAAAGAAACAAAGAGCAAACGAATATAACCACCAGCTTGGTTCATATATGGCTGATACATTTATCATATTCCCTAGCCAAGCTCCTGTGGTATTAGTTAAAAAACTACCATTATTATATACAGCTGCACTACAACTTTCTGCTAATAAACGAAGTGGAAAGATAGACCAAAGTGAATAAAGTGCCATTTTGTCAAATGTCTTTAATTTGGTAGTACGTTTCATCCCAAATAATTTTTTATAAAATCTCTTTGTTATCGCAAGAACTACACCAGAAAGAATAAATAAAAGTAAAAAATCCATTACTGCTGCAAATATTTTAGCAATAGTAGTAGCATGCACTGTTTCGAAATATCTAAAAAATATAGCATAATAAAATGGAAAATTTAACCCACCTTTAGCTACCACTACTTCTAAATGACCTATTACTATCAATAAAAACCATCCAAAAGCTAGGCTCATATGCATATATCCTAAAACTGGATTTTTTTTAAAAATACTTAAATGCAATAACCCATCATTGATGGAATCCTTAATTGCTTTCCATACTTTATTTGTAGTCCAAAACTTTTTAAATCTTACTTTATCATATTTAGATAATTTAACATACCATTTTATATATATATAAATAAGAGCTGCGAATAAAAATATAGTACCTATCAAAAATGGATATTGAAAATATGTTTTCATAATAATATCATTTTATATTTTAAAATATTTCTCTTAATATTCATTACTACATTACGTAATTGAATATCTCTGGGACATACCAAAGTACATTTACCACAAAGCATACACTTTTCTAATTCTTTTTCTAAGCTTTCTATCTCTCCCCTTCTAAGTAGTAAGCTAATGCGCCTAACATTAAAAGTAGTATGATTCCCAGCACTACAGCTAGCAGTACAGCAACCACAGCTTATACACCACTGAAATGAGGGTTCTTCTTCTAATACTTTATTTAGTAAATCAAGTTCTAATTTATCATAATCTATGTGTAAATGCTTTACTTTGAGAAAATCTAAATCACCCATAATTATTTATATATTATTTTATTATTTTTTTAAAAATTCTTAAGTAAATTAAAAAAACTAATGAAAAAACCAAAAAAATAGTACTTAGCATTGAATATTATTAGATTGCTTAGCATGCAAAATATGTGATTTCCCCCACAGTGGTTTAGAAATTTAGTTTTTGTTATTATGAGATTATTAAACATAATATATTTTTTCAATTAATTAGATTTGATATATGATAATACAGATAAAGCTGTTCCTCGAGCATGGTCAATAGTTTCACCTACTGACATTGGTCCTATAGAAGTACCAGCTAAAAAAACGCCTTCTTTTGCAGTCAAATTTCTTAAATTATGAGGATTTATAGGATCGAAAAAACCGTGTTCATTTACATTCAAGTCATTGTGATATTTGAATTGCTTAGAAAAATCAGATGCTTCCATGCCAACCATTAAAACTATCATATCCGCACTCATCTGTAATGGCCTACCTATTAAAGTGTCTTCGGCTTTGATTTGAATTTTTTTATCTATCATTTCACTTGCTTCAGATAATCTACCACGAACAAATTGGATGTTATAATCTCTCTGGGCACTAAGATATAGATCTTCGAATAAAAGTCCATACATACGCAAATCTATATAAAAGCAAAAAATTTCAACTAAGGGCAAAAGCTTTTTAGTTTCAATAGCTTGTTTGATGGCAGTAATACAGCATAAACGCGAGCAATAAGTATTGCTAACCTTGGCATCGCGAGATCCAACACAATGAATAAACCCAATTCGTTCAGGGACCTTACCACTAGGAGTAATAATCTCTTGTTTTTTAAACATTTGTTCTAGCTCTACAGAGGTAATCACATTATCATATATACCATAACCAAACTCTTCTTTTAACCGTGCATCGAATGTGTTGTATCCTGTAGCTATCACGATAGCATCTGCTGGTATAGTAATACCATCTTTTGTAATTACATTATAGATTTTTTTTGAAAAATCTATCTTGGACACATGTGCATTTAATAGAAGTTGTAAGTTGGGATCTGTTATAATATATTGGTAAGAATTTAAAAGATCTTCGGCATTATAAAAGTCAGGAAATAAGTAAGCATAATTTTTTATATTGCCACCGATTTTAGAACTTTGCTCTATCAAAGTAACTGGTAAGTTAGCTTGTAGCAATTGCTTAGATACTTCTAATCCTGCTATTCCAGCTCCGATGACTACTATCTTTTTCATATTTATATTTTTTACTTTGGATTTTATTTTTTTATACATTGAGAGCGCAAAGATAAATATCTATCTTTGTCAAACTCCACACCGATTTTTTCTAACAATGGTAAGACATCTGTCTGATGCATAAAAAGACCAATTTCTATTGGATCATAACCAAGCAATATTGCTGCTACCTCCTCGTATGTTAAAACAGGTATTCCATTCCCATCAACAGAATAAACTTTTCCTGTAGTTTCTTGTATCACGTATTGCCAACGATCCATAAACATATTACAGCCGGGACAATTAGTAATAATAAAGTCAGGTTGATAAGGTTCCATGCTTTCAAATTTTACCTGGGAATGAGTGAGTGAATAACCCCTAGTTTCTTTTATAAAATATTGTCTAAAGCCAAATCCACAGCAATGTCTTCGAGCAGGATAATCTATAACTTCACCACCCCAAGATTTTATCATTTCTGACAATACTTTGGGAAATTCTGCACCGCCTACTCCATGCTGGGGAAAAATTTTAGCATAGTGGCATCCTACATGATCTACCCCTTTTAGTGGTTGTCCTGTTTTTTTGTTTATCAATTTATAGATGCACTGCTTGGCTATTTCATCTCTATATAAATAGATAATATCACTGGCATGAGCAATAGTTTTTGGTAGTTCAAAAGTTCTTTTTGTAGTCTTATAAAGATTTTCTATAGTTTTTTCTAATGTTTCTGGAAATTCATGCCACATATTCAAAGCTTCAGTCATTACACCAAAAGTAGTTACACAGGATATTACAAAATTAGAATATCCAGACTCATTCATTAATGAAAAATGCCTGGCTACCATGGTATGTACAGTTTCTAAAGGTATGATGTCACTATGATATCCTATTCCTGTACAGGTTGTTAAGTCTGGATCATCTTTATAATTTAGATTTAGATTTTTGCTTAGAATGTTTAAAAACATTTGTTCTGCGCCCGGAAAAAATGTTTGTCTGATACAACTTCTAAAAAAGAAATAATTGTCACGAGGAATTTCTTTTATATATTCACTCCAGTATATTCTATTTATTGAAACTTTTATATTAGCATCCATGATTATTCATTTTTATGATAGTTTTTATATTCATTGACCGATGTCTCTATTTGGTCCCAAAAATCTACAGCACCAGTCCCGTTTAGAATAGAATGTATCTCATTCATCACTTTATCAGAAATCTTTCTAACAGGTCCAGGACCTTCACGATCGATATTTACATTAACTAAGGAATATGCTTTTTCGCGATTGTTGAAAATCCATTCCCATACAGGTCCTTGCTCGGGATGTGCTTCACGCGTTACTTTTGATGGATGTACACAATAGCCCAAATCATAAATATTTTGTCCTATTGTTTGCTTTATTATTATTTGATTTCGCCCCATTTTACTTTTTACAAAAAGTCCAAGCTTTTGAGACCAATATCTCAATGCACTGATAGCTACTCCTGGAGCATTTTCTCTTGGACAACGAGCTTTGCACGACATACATTGTCCACAATACCAAATATAATCGGACGATAGCAATTGTTCTAACTCATTCTCATCTTTTGATAATAATATTTTGATGACATATCTTGGCTCATAATCATAATAATCTGATGCTGGGCATATGGCTGTGCATACACCACAATTAATACAAGCATTCAAATTTTCTTTTATTCGAGGATCTGAATAAATTTCTTCTATAGGTATCATTATTTTATATATTACTAAAAAACTAAAAAAAAATTTTCCTTAATTAAATCTTTTTTACAAAAGAAACCAAAATATTTTAATAAAAAAATAAAAATGAAAAATATCATTTTTTAATATAAATAAATAATCCATTATTTGAATAAAATCAAAATTTAGGTATTTTTACTAACAATTTTTAAATTATTAATGCTTGTTTAATAATATTATTCAATATTACTTTTATTAAGATATTTTTCTAATAAGATTTAGAGAATCAAAAAAAGGAAAAGACTAAATATTTGTTATATTTTAAGTATTTTATACTATCTTTTAAAGAAAAAAAATATTAAATTTAAGCTATAGCTTTAATTACTCCTACCTAATTGTAATTTCAAACTTTTTCAATAATTATTTAAAAAATTACAATAATAATATTCTTATTTATATTATACAGTACAAATATAATTTTTTTTTATAATGTTAATTTTAAATTAAGTTTTAATTATTAAATTCATTTTCCATATCAGTAGTTACATCTAGCGGGGAATCATCTTTAGAATATGAGAAAACTTTTTTATAAAATATTAACATTATCAAGACGCCTGTAGTGATAGATGCATCAGCTATATTAAAAATAGGTTGAAAAAAAACAAAATTTTTACCTCCCCAGATAGGAAACCAATCGGGCAAAGTGGTATTGATAATAGGGAAATACAACATATCTACTACTCGCCCTTGCATAAAAGGGGCATAACCCTGACCTATAGGGACAAATCTTGCCGGTTGTGTATCAAAGCCATATATACCACTTTCACTAAATATCAATCCATAAAACATACTATCTATAATATTACCTATAGCACCTGCAAAAATCAAAGCTATGGAATAATAAAAAAGTGAGTGATGATTTTTTTTAAAACTTTTAATTAAAAACCATAAAATAACAGCAGCCGCTACTATTCGAAAAATAGTTAATATGTATTTGCCAATAGAGCCACCCCATTGAATGCCATATGCCATACCAGCATTTTCAACAAAATACAGGCAAAACCAATTACCTATCAAGCATACTTTTTCGCCTAATAAAAAATTTGTTTTTATATATATTTTTAAAACTTGATCACAAAATAATATAATTAAAATTAAAATTAAGACATTTCGCTTAACTGAAGTTTTGTGATCACCCATAGCTAATAATATTTTAAGATTCTATTAGTGCTTTTAGTTTTTTAATGAAAATTATTTATAATAAAATTTTGAATATTTATTAAATAACATAATTTTAAAAGATTATCCTTCGATTTCTTCTTCATTTTCTTTATTAATAGGTATCTCGCCTCTCTGCATTTGCAGTTTAGCTTCTATACTGAGAGTAGCGTGTGGTACAGCTTTTAGTCTTTCTTTATCTATAAGTTTTCCTGTAACTCTACATATACCGTAAGTTTTATTTTCTATACGTACAAGTGCTAATTCGAGATCTCTCACAAATCTTTCTAATCTAGCTATCAATTTAGCATTTTCCTCTCTCATTAGATTTTCTTTACTATCCTCTTGCAATCTAAAAGTTAGATTTGTTTCTATTTCACCATCACTACTCATACTTTCACGCAATATTTGAAGGTCTGATTTAGCTTTTTCTAATTTTTTTAAAATTATTTGTTTAAACTCCTCTAGCTCTTCATCACTATAGCGCGTCTTTTCATCAAAATTATTATTTGTTGCCATAATCAATTTTTTTTAAAACAATTATATTTTTTCAATATGTACTAAAACATCAATATTATCATCTACTGTAATAACATCTGCCTCTAATCCATTTATAGAAATATTTTTAATTTCTTTAGCTAATATTTCGTTGCAAATGTAAGAATAATTTTCAAATATACTTTTGTCTACAAAAGGATCAGACGAATAGAAAAACACTCTTATTTTGTCAGTAACGTCGTAATTTTTGTCCTTTCTTAAATTTTGTATTCTGTTTACAAAATCTCGTGCTACTCCTTCCATTCTTAGTTTTTCAGTAATAGTAATATCTAAAGCTACAGTTAAATTATTATCATGTGCTACCATCCAACCAGGTATATCCTCTGTGAAGATCTCTACTTCTTCTAATAATATTTCGATATGTCCTTCTGAAGTAGTTATCGTGATTTTTTTATTCGTTTCTATTTCATTTATCATATTATTATCCCAGTCTTGAATAATAGCTGATATTTCTTTCATCAATCTACCATATTTAGGCCCTAATAATTTATAATTTGGTTTAGCTTTTTTAACTAAAAAATCATTTTGCAAACTTATATATTCTAAATCTTTTATATTGGTTTCATGCAAAATCAAATGCTTTACCTTTTCTAATTGCGTAATAGTATTTTCATCAGCAGGTATTATAGCCTTCGATAGAGGTTGTCTAACTCTAATGTTTGCCTTTTTTCTGAGTGAAAGTATCATAGAACTTATCTTTTGAGCTAGTTCCATTCTATCTTCTAATTCTTTATCTATATAATTTGAATTATATATAGGAAAATCTAATAAATGAACACTTTCATGTGATTTTTTAATAGTAACTTCATTCAAATCTCTAAACAATCTCTCAGAATAAAAAGGTGCAATAGGAGATAACAAAATTGCTATGGTTTCTAAACAAGTATATAATGTTTGATAAGCTGATATCTTGTCTATGGAATAATCACCCTTCCAAAATCTTCGACGCGACAGGCGTACATACCAATTACTAAGATGATCGATAGTAAATTGTTCTATTAATCTGCCAGCTCTCGTAGGTTCATAGTCTTCATAAGCCTCATCTACATTTTTTATTAAACTATTTAATTCTGATAAAATCCATTTATCTAATTCCAATCTTTCTTCAAAAGGTATTTCTGGCTCACAATAAGTAAATCCATCAATATTTGCATAAAGAGCAAAAAATGAATAAGTATTGTAAAGAGTTCCAAAAAATCTTCTTATCACTTCTTTTACACATTCGATGTCAAATCTTAGACTATCCCATGGTTGTGAATTTGTAATAATATAAAATCTTAAAGCATCAGCACTATAATGATTAATTATTTCGAATGGGTCTACGACGTTACCAAGTCTCTTAGACATTTTAAATCCATTTTTATCTAAAACTAATCCATTAGCTATAACATTTTTAAAAGCCACACTATCAAAAATCATTGTAGCTATAGCATGTAACGTATAAAACCATCCACGAGTTTGATCTACGCCCTCAGCAATAAAATCAGCTGGGAAATTTTTTTCGAAAACATCAATATTTTCAAAAGGAAAATGTAATTGAGCATAAGGCATAGCTCCGCTATCAAACCATACATCTATCACATCTGGTTCACGATACATAGGTTTGCCTGAGGGTGATACAAGTATTATATCATCTACATATGGACGATGCAAATCTATTTTTTTATAATTTTCTTCTGAGTCATCACCAATTACAAAATCCTTGAAAGGATTTGATTTCATATAACCGCACTCAATGCTTTTTTCTATTTCTTTAATTAGCTCTTCTACAGATCCGATACATTTTTCTTCAGTTTTGTCAGTTGTTCTCCATATAGGTAGCGGTGTCCCCCAAAAGCGCGTACGACTCAAATTCCAGTCTACCATATTTTCTAACCAATTGCCAAAACGCCCCGTTCCAGTGAATTCAGGTTTCCAATTAATAGTCCTATTGAGCTCTATCATCCTCTCTTTGTATGCTGTAGTTTTTATAAACCAAGAATCTAATGGATAATAAATAATAGGTTTGTCTGTACGCCAGCAATGAGGATAACTATGTTCATACTTTTCAGTAGCGAAGGCTTTATTTTCGCGTTTTAGTTTTGCTATTATTTCTAAATCTACAATTTTTTCTTTTTCTATTGAATGATCAGTATAATATTCGGCTTTTACATATTTACCAGCAAATTCTCCCATTTCTTTTGTAAATTTACCTTGCTTGTCTACAAGAGTCAATGCACCTATATCGTATAATTTATCCATTCTAAAGTCATCTGCACCAAAACTGGGAGCTATATGCACTATACCCGTACCCTCCTCAGTTGATACGAAGTCACCTATAATCACTCTAAATGGATCTCCCCTATCAGGTTTAGCATAGGGTAAAAGTTGTTCGTATCTAACATTTAATAAATCTAAACCTCTGAAAGTACGTAAAATTTTATATGGAATAATATTTTTTGTTGGATCAAAAGATTCGAAAGGTAAATTTTCGTTATTAGGACTAAACCATCTATCTATAACATTTCGAGCTAAAATAACTGTTTGTTTTTCTTTTGTATATCTATTGATAGTTATCACTTCTGCATATTCTATATCTTCCCCTACAGCTAATGCTGTATTTGAAGGCAAGGTCCATGGTGTGGTTGTCCAAGCTAAAAAATATACATCTCCTTCAGCACCATTAAATAAAAATTCAGATTTTTCATTTTTTATAACTTTGAATTGGGCTACTACTGAGTAGTCTTTTATAATTTTATAACACCCTGGTTGGTTTAGTTCATGAGAACTCAAACCTGTTCCTGCTGCTGGAGAATATGGTTGAATAGTATAACCTTTATACAAAAGACCATTATTATAAAGTTGCTTGAGCAAATACCATAATGTTTCTATGTATTTATTATCAAAAGTAATGTAAGGATGATCGAGATCTATCCAGTATCCCATGATTTTAGTTAATTCCTCCCACTTATCTTTGTATTTCATTACTTCTTTTCTGCATTGATTGTTAAAATCTGCAATAGATATTTTTTTGCCTATATCTTCTTTTGAGATTCCTAATTTAGACTCTACAGCTATCTCTACGGGAAGTCCATGAGTATCCCATCCCGCTTTTCTATTTACTTGGTATCCTTTTAGAGTTTTGTATCTACAAAAAAGATCTTTTATTGTACGGGACATTACATGATGTATACCAGGCATACCATTAGCACTAGGTGGTCCTTCGTAAAACACAAAACAAGGTTGTCCCTCCCTATTTTTAATACTTTTTTTAAATAAATCATTTGTTTCCCAAAAATCTAGCACTTCATTAGCTATATTAGGTAAATTTAAGCTCTTATATTCTCTATATTTTCTCATAAAATATAATTAATTTTGCAAAATTACAAGAAAAAAATGAATCTAAATACTAAAAAATTAAAAATGATTATTAAACATGTCAAAAAATAAATATTACGTGGTATGGATCGGTAGAAAACCAGGAATATATACCTCCTGGGCAGAATGCAAGGCTCAAGTCGAAAGTTATCCAGGAGCTAAGTATATGGGATTTACTACTTATGATCAGGCTCTATTAGCATATCAAGCACCAGTGCCTTCGCCTGATGTAGTAAATCCTATTTTAGAACAAATACAATATTTGTTTCCTCCTGACAGTATAGCTGTAGACGCTTCTGTAAATATGAAAACTGGCACTATGGAGTATAGAGGCATACATTTATCGTCTATGCAATTAATTTTTCACGTAGGTCCCTGGGATTATGGATTAAAAAGCAATAATATAGCCGAATTTCTTGCTTTAGTACATGGATTGCAATGGCTAATGCAATACGACTTAGATGCACCAGTATATTCCGATTCTATAACTGCTATGGCGTGGGTGAGAAATAAAAAAATAAATTCTAAAACTCTCAAAAAAATGCCAATACCACAAATAATAGAAAAAGTCGATAACGCTATTGCATGGCTACATGACAATCCTAATCATGCTGAGGTGAGAAAATGGAATACAGAACAATGGGGAGAAATACCGGCAGATTTTAATAGAAAATCTTAAATTAATTTTAATAATAAAAAATTATTTTATAATTTTGCAAAAAGGGCGGTTCGTCTAAGGGCTAGGATCTCAGATTCTCATTCTGAAGATAGGGGTTCGAATCCCCTACCGCCTACTTGCATACACTCAACTAAATGTAATGCATTAGGAATAAATTTTTAATGCATTAGTATTCAAGTTTTAATTTAATAATTCTGATAAATAGAAAAGATTTTTTCTATTTTTGCAAAAAATAATTCAAAATTATGAAAAGAAAAAATGAATTTTATAGTTATGCTACTAAGCATATCGGTATTAGTAGTCAAACCTTAGACGACTACATAATAGCATCTAATGGATACATATCACCCACCATTATAGAAGAGCGACAACTTAACGTTGCACAAATGGATGTTTTTAGTAGATTGATGATGGATAGAATCATTTTTTTAGGTGTACCTATAGATGATTATGTATCTAATATAGTAACTGCACAGTTGCTTTTCTTAGAATCTACAGATCCACAAAAAGATGTATTTTTATACATGAATACACCAGGTGGTGGTGTATATGCAGGCCTAGGGATATATGATACTATGCAATATGTTGCCCCAGATATTGCTACTATTTGCACAGGCATAGCCGCATCAATGGGAGCAGTTTTGCTCTGTGCTGGTACTAAAGGCAAACGTTCAGCTTTACCTCATAGTAGAATCATGATACATCAACCTATGGGTGGTGCAGAGGGACAAGCTACTGATATTGAGATAATAGCAAAAGAAATCAAAAAATTAAAAGATGAATTGTACCAAATCATCTCATACCATACTGGACAACCATTTGAAAAAGTAGAAAAAGATGGTGATCGTGATTTCTGGATGCGATCAGATGAAGCCAAAGAATATGGCATGATAGATGAAGTACTGACTAAAAATAAAGAATAAAAATCAACTATTTTAACTATTATAATATACAAAAACTCTAAATCTCAAATAAATCTATATACAAAGCATAATTAACTTTCATATTATAGATTAGTTGGTAAGAAGACCTTGAGATGTGATGTAGGAAATAGTGATATTAAAAAAAATTATTAGTTGTAGGTTGATATTTTTGATTTATGTATAATTAATTACTTGCAATGTAAAATTAATATTTTCCTATTCAATTTTCATTTTGTGTAATGATTTCATTGAACTCGGGTAAATCTAATAGTGATTTCAGATAATTATACAATAATCTCACACCTACACCTGTGCCACCTTGGGGCCAATACCCCCAATGCTTAGTTATATAAGCTGGTCCAGCAATATCTAAATGTATAAAAGGAAAATCAGAAAAAAATTCTAAAAATTTTCCAGCCGTAATGGCTCCTGCATATTCGTTACCTGCATTTTTTATATCAGCTATATCACTTTTGATAGGATTGAAATATTCTTCCCAAAGTGGAAATTCTACAATGCGTTCGTAAGTGTCCATACCAATTTTTTCGAGTCTTTCGAAAAATGCTGAAGCCTTGGATTGCATGCCAGCTATTACATAATGTCCGAGAGCTTTATGTGCGGCTCCAGTAAGTGTTGCAATACTAATAACAAGTGTAGGGGCGTATTTCTGAGCAAGACATAGTGCATCTGCTAAAATCAGTCTACCTTCTGCATCAGTATTCACTACTTCCACCGTTCTACCATCCATCATTGTAATAATATCACCAGGCAAAAGTGAATTTGGTCCTGGCATATTGTCTGTTATCGGTATCAAACCAATAGCATTTACTGGTATATGATTTATAGCTAAAGCATACATTAAACTTGCTACTACTGCACCGCCAGCCATATCAGATTTCATTTCATGCATATTTTTGGCTGGTTTTAGTGAGATACCACCAGTATCAAAAGTAATACCTTTACCTACAAAAATAAAGGGTTTAGTATTTAATGCTTGATCATCGTTATGGTGTAAAATTACAAAATATGGTGGTGTAGAGCTACCTTTATTGACTCCTAATAAACCACCCATTTTCATACTCTCTATTTGCTTTTTTTCTAATATTTCTATATTGATAGCTATACCTTCAAACAAGTTTAATATTTCCTGTACAAAAATAGATGAATATAAATCTGATGGAGCTCTATTCACTAAATCTCTTGCCCAAAAGACAGATTTCACTAAATGATAAAGTTCAATGAAATAGGCTTCATATTTATCAGAAACCTGCAATAAATATTTAACTTCATTTTCTGTTTTTAATGATTTATACTGGTTAAACCTATAGCTATTTAAAAACAAACCTTCTACAAATTCATAAAAATAAATTAATACCTCATCATTACATTGTAAAATTAATTCTGATAAATTCTCATCTTGAACTATTTTAGAAACTTTACTACCAACTTTTCGTATTTCTTCCTTATCACTTGGTTCTAAAATTACTATTATTTCTAAATGAGTAGATCTATTGAATACTACTACATTATTGCTACGATTTAATTCTTTATTGATAATATTTTTATCTTTATCATCTATCTCACTGGGTAGTTGATCTATTTTAGTACCAACCCATACTAGATTTTTAGTAGTACTATGTATATTAGAAAATATTAATTCAAACATAAAAGATTATTTTAAATTAATTGGTTTTTTTGCCAAAATTAATATTTAGATTTTTTTAATTATAATTAAAAAAAAACTCTATTAAAACTATTATCGTTAATTTTTTTAAAAAATTATTCAACGATTTCTAATAATTCTACTTTAAAAATAATGGTAGATCCAGCAGGTATTTCTCCTATGGGTCTATCGCCATATCCGAGTTCAGAAGGTATATATAATTCGAATATAGATCCTACCGGCATCAAGGTTAACCCTTCGGCCCAGCCAGGTATCACTTGATTTAGTTGAAATTCTATAGGTTCACCTCTTTGGTAGCTACTGTCAAATACTTTGCCATTTAGAAGTTTGCCTTCGTAGTGTACACGCACTTTATCAGCAATTGTAGGTTTGGGACCTTCCCCCATTTTTATCACTTTATATTGCAGCCCAGATGTTGTTTCATAAACATCCGGATTATTTTTATTATTTTCTAGAAATTTTTTACCAACTTCTTTATTTAAGTTAGCTTCTTCTAGCCTTTTAGCTTCTGCTTTTTGCATAGCCTCCCTCTGTAATCTTTGCATAGCAGCTTGAAACTCTTCATTAGTAAATAAAGTATCTGCATTATTTAATACATCTTCGTACCCGGCTTTTAATAAATTGATATCTATATCTAAGCCATTATTTATAAAATTACGAGCCAGATCATTACCTATCAAGTAACTGATAGTATCTCTGAAATTATTAAAGCTAATGGTAGATTTGGTTTCTTGATTAATTTCATTGTCATTAGTAGTCTTTGATATTTCTTTAGTAGAACTGCATGAATAAATTAAAAAGATAAAAATAAATAAAAGACTTGGAGTTTTTGTTTTCATAATTTTTTATACAAAAATACATCAAAAAATAAAACTGCAAAAAAAATAATTATTTAATCATTTACTCTTAAAAAAAAAATAACAAATAAACTAAACAATTAATGACTAAGGACTAACAACTGGGATCATAAATTCTATATAAATTTTGAATTCCGATTTACACCTTTCTCATCCTCCCTGTGTCAACTTGTCATTCATCTTAATTATTACTTTGAGGTTTAGTTTTATTTGATTAATTAATATACTTGGATATAATAATATTTGCTCATTATAAATCAAAGAATTAATTACAATACTATCTAATAATAGTTATAGTACCATGAATCTCTTCGATTTTGCCTCGTCCATAATTTAATCTAAAGATATAATAATATGTACCTTCATCTAGCCTATCACCATCCCAATCGCCCTGATAATTTTGACTTTCATAAACTCTTTTACCCCAACGATTATAGATTTTAATTTCACTATTAGGATAAAATTCGATATTTGTAATGTAAAAAGCATCGTTTATACCATCTCCATTAGGAGTAATAACATTTGGAATATTAATTTCACAATCTTCTACTATGATAGTAGTACTATCAGAAATCGTATCACAACCAATAACTTTTACGTTTATATCATATATACCTGGTAGAGGTTTGTCTAAAATATAGTTTGTGTCATTGCTTCCATCAGACCAAATAAATTCATAAAGATCATTATTAAATTGAGAAGCCGAAAGGGTAATAAATTCATGACTACATAACAATATATTCTGTGGTAAATCAACTATAGGGGTAGGTATTATTTTTACATTAATAGTATCTGCATCGTCACACATATCATAAGTACTATTAGTAACACTGACCCAATATATTCCGCTTTCTAAAACATCTATCATACTGGTAGTATGGCCTGTAGACCATAAGTAAGAAAACACTGAGTTTTGCTGTGTAGCATCTAGTGCAAAAGGTCCACTAGTGATACAAGTATCGTTACCAAGGTTTACTTCAGCTTTTGGTAATAAACGTACCATTATAGTATCATAATCGATACACATGTATTCATCAGTTCCTATAATAGAATAATAAGTAATTTCTTGTGTGGGATGGATATTAATACTACCCATTTGACTACCAGTACTCCAGTGAAAGAAGGCAGGAAATTGAGTTGTATTAGCTATAAGTTGACCACTTTCGCCCTCACAGATAATCGTATCACCCGTTATATATACTTCAAATGGCATATGATTTATTATATATACAGTATCTCTGATAGTATCGCTACCGATACATGGATTTAAACTTGGTACTTTTATTATTATAGTTTCAGTAGATTCATCTAAAGTGTCTGCTATAGCATATATGTTTATACATTGTTCGTACGTGTCAGGTGTAAAAATAAACTGGGTAGGAATAGGATTTCCATTTTCATCTATGTAATCAACTCCGTTTATTGCTGTACCATCTAAAAATATCGTTAATGTATCATTTGTATTGATATCAAAACTTCTTGTGAAACATATTTGAGTATATGAACCACAATTTAGCCCCTCAATTATCGAATTGTCAGGAATAGATTCACTAATATTAATATTTTCCATTTGTATATCATAAGAATTAGCCGAGAAGCTACCAGCTTGCAAAAAAACTCCACTATCATAAGAATGATCAGTTGCATCAGCTATAGCGAGTTTAATGTGGTATGTTTCGCAAGGTACCACGTGTGCAAATGCTTTTAATGGCACTGTAAATCCATCAAATTGTATAGTCTGTCCTCCAGTATTATCAACATAATATTGCGAATAAGCTAAACTAGTGCAGCCAGATGCAGAATAGCCACTGCCAGGATATCCTGGATTCACAGTATTAATAGCGACAGGAAGATTAGTATTTGGTATTATTGCTATATTTTTTTTGTTATACATACCTCCACTAGGATCAGGCCCTGTTAATAAAAAAGCAAACACATCATTAAAAGATGAACATACAAATTCTGGATATTCCTCGCT
Organism: Rikenellaceae bacterium DTU001; assembly: GCA_001512885.1. Classification (GTDB taxonomy): domain Bacteria; phylum Bacteroidota; class Bacteroidia; order Bacteroidales; family DTU049; genus DTU049. The sequence continues at coordinate 5,731 of LFSZ01000034.1, read as the reverse complement.
AGCAAAAACATAATAAAAACTAATAGTATCTGCCTGTGGTATAAAGTCAAATTCTAAAACAGATGCATCATTAGTAGGTACTCCAATAATAGCAGATAAATCAGCGTCACCAGGTGTATCGACACTTACAGAAGCACTACCAGAATTATTAGGGCCGATAGCTACTGTAGCTCCACCGGTTGTTAACAAGACACCATCTGTGAATCCAATATTTGTTGTACCATAAAAATATGCTTTCTGAGCATTATTACCTGTAAATTGCACATTAGTAACAGTAATACCCTGGCCTATTAATATATTTTGTACTAAATCAAATGCAGAATATGATACGTCTACATTTAATTGGCTCCATACAGGTAAAGAAAACATTATTATACTTAAAAATAATAATATTCTAATGAAATTGTAAATTTTCTTCATAATTAATAAATAACAGCATACAAAATTACAAAATAATATTATATAAATGTTAAATAAAACATCTAATTATTCATTATATACCAGGCAAACAATGTCTGACATCATTATATACTGTTTTATCCCCTAGTTGATAAGCTTTTACAAAATTTTCACACCATTTATCTCTATCATTGAATATACGATAAATTTTGCCTAGAGATGTATACGCCTGTGCATAAGTGCTATCTAATTCTATAGTTTTTTCGTAATAATTGATTGCTTCTTGATAATTACTTTCATTAAATAAGATATTCCCCATTAAATAATAAATTTCAGGATCATTAGGTGTGAGTTTTACAGCTTTATTAAGTTTTTGCTTAGCAGTCTCGTCATCTCTTTTGTAAATATGAGTGATAGCATCTAATTTTAGTTCTTTTACCTTATCTGCTTTGCTTTGGCAACTAATAAATGTTAATAATATAATTAATGATAATAAATTCCCTTTCATTTTCATATTTTTTAATATTAATCATAACCAGATATAATTTTGTCTATAATATTTAATTTGTTCTCTAAGAGTCCTTTATTTTCTGCCTCTACTATCAATCTTAGATATGGTTCTGTATTTGAAGGTCTGATATTAAACCACCAATCTACATAATCTAATCTATAGCCGTCAAAGTCATAAAAAGCAATTGGTTTTTGTTCATTAAAAAAGTAATCTTTTACAGCATTCATAGCATCGAGTTTACGATTGATTTTATAATTAATCTCTCCTGAATTTTCATACTTTTTGATTCTTGCTATTATTTCAGATACTTTATAACCTTTTTTTACAAAATCTGAGATGATATTGGTGATTAATATGCTAGCTAATAATCCTGAATCACTGTAATAAAAATCTCTAAAATAGTAATGACCGGCTAATTCTCCACCGTAAACTCCATCAATTTCTCTGAGTTTATTAGCAGCATAAGCTCTACCGACACGCCACATTACTATTTTGCCACCCATAGGTTCTACATATTCTGCTACTGACCTAGAAGTACGAATATCTTGCAAAACCAATCCTTTTTCTCCACGCTCTTCGAGAAAATAATGACCTAATAATGCTATCATTAGATCAGGGGAAATAAAATTACTATTTTCATCTACAAACATTACTCTATCAGCATCTCCATCAAAAATCATCCCGAAATCATCTTTTCTTTTTGCAACATTTTGTTTTAGAGCTTCTAGATTTTTCTCATCCAATGGATTAGCTTCATGATTAGGAAAATTGCCATCTAATTCATCAAAAATATAATAAGGGCCCTCATCAAAAATTTGATGTATAAATAAACCAGCCATTCCGTTGCTACAATCTATAGTAAAATTAAGATCCAAATCTGGTTTTAAATATTTTTTTAAAAAATTTAAGTATTCAATTTTGAAATCAAACTCCTTATAAGTACCATTTTTTACTATTTCGATCTTTTTATTCTCTTTTATTAATTTTTCTATTTTATTTAGTCCATCATCATACCCGATAGGCACAGCATTTTTGCCTGAAAATTTCAATCCATTATATTCTTTGGGATTATGGCTAGCCGTTATCATGATAGACCCATCAAAATGATATTTTGCTGTTGCCCAATAAATAGATGGGGTAGTAGCTAATCCCGCATCATAAATATCGCATCCAGAGCACATCAAACCTTCTATTAAAGTATCGCGAATTGCATCCGAAGATTTTCTAACATCTCTACCTATCAATATTTTTTTAACATTAAAAATTTGTGGAAAATAATAACCTATTTTTAATACATCTTCATTATTAAAATCTTTGCCGTAAATACCCCTAATGTCATAAGCATGAAAAGCTCCCATATTTTTTTTTGACAAATATACAATAAATTTAATGAAAAGGTTGAAAAAAATGATTTAAAATATGCGTTTGTCTAATATGGACAAAATAGTAAAATAAATGTAGTAAAAGTCATCCTTGCTAACTGGTATTTTATTTAAACAACGAGAATATTGACTATATGTTATTAACTGAATGCCTATTTTGATAAGTTTAAATAATTTAAATTTTTTTAAAATTTCAATAATATTATTATCTTCGTAAAACATTTACATGAGACAGCTCAATATTTGTATTTTTTTGTCTTTTATACATTTAACTCTATTTTCACAAATATCTTTTACTGATTTAGATAGATTAACAAGAATAACGAAAGATGTGAAAGCACTCTCTCATGATACTATGATGGGGCGAAAATCAGCTACAAAATATGAGTGGAAAGCTGGCAATTATATTATTTCAGAATTAAACAAAATATCTGTCCAAAAATTACCTGGATATGAATCTTTTAGGTTGGCATTTACTATAAACAATGATAAAATAAAAAGAGATACGACAGCTGACATAATAGCATATATTGACAATGGTGCCCCATATACGCTGACATAATAGCATATATTGACAATGGTGCCCCATATACAATAATATTGGGAGCACACTACGATCATATAGGATATGAAGTGTATGATATTACTAAGAATCAATATTTGATATATAATGGTGCTGATGATAATGCTAGTGGTGTAGCCTGTTTATTAGAATTAGCTAGACATTTATCCACTGGATTTTTACCACAACATAATTATATTATAGCTTTTTGGGGAAGTGAAGAGATAGGATTGTATGGCTCTACATATTTTTGTCAAAAAATATTAATTAATTTGAAAGTGCCACCTATAATTTTATATATAAATTATGATATGGTAGGTAGTCTAGGCTATAAAAAAAACGAATTAATATTATATGGATCAGCTACAGGTAAAAATATAAAAAAATATATACCACGGAAATATGATACAGTAAAAATTATAAAATTGCCAGTATCATTTTCATTTAGTGATCATACTTGTTTTTATAAAAACAAAATACCTTATTTATATTTTACAACTGGTTTACCTAAAGTTTATCATACTATAAAAGATGAGTTTAGATTAATAAATTTTAATGGCATTTTATTCACATTAAAACTAACAGAATACATTTTAGAAACAATCGAAATAGAATCTATAAGATATAATAAAGCTTGCAGTTTAAACTATATAATTACAGGTGTTAAATTATTAATGTCAAAATGACATATAAATTTGTTTGGCACAAAAAATGATAAAATTAAAGCAAACCAACAAAAAAACTAAAGATTATGAGTGAAATTAAAATTAAACCTTTAGCAGATCGAGTAGTTATCGAGCCAGCACCTGCTGAGGAAAAAACTGCAGGTGGAATTATAATTCCAGATACAGCGAAAGAAAAACCTTTAAAAGGTACAGTAGTAGCTGTAGGACCAGGTAAAAAAGATGAACCAATGACAGTGAAAGCAGGAGATGTAGTCTTGTATTCTAAGTATGCCGGAACAGAGATCACCATTGATGGCAAAGAATACTTGATAGTTAAAGAATCCGACATTTTAGCAATTATTTAATAATTAACATTAAAAAAAATAAAAACTATGGCAAAAGAAATCATATTAGGCTATGAAGCCCGAGAGCAATTAAAAAAAGGCGTAGATAAATTAGCAAATGCTGTGAAAATAACCTTGGGTCCAAGAGGACGCAATGTAGTTTTAGAAAGAAGCTATGGAGCACCTGTAAGTACAAAAGATGGTGTATCAGTAGCCAAAGAAATAAGTTTAGAAGATAAATTCGAAAATATGGGTGCTCAAATGGTGAAAAAAGCTGCGAGCGAAACTAGTGACGCAGCTGGAGATGGTACCACAACAGCAACTTTGTTAACTCAAATCATTTATAATGCAGGACTGAAAAGCGTAACTGCAGGAGCTAATCCTATGGACCTAAAACGTGGTATCGATAAAGCTGTAAAAGCAGTGATAGAACACATTAAACAGCAATCTCAACAGATAGGAGATAGCTATGAAAAAATCGAACAAGTTGCTACTATTTCGGCTAATAATGATCGTGAAATAGGTAAAACTATTGCAGAAGCAATGCGTAAAGTCAAGAAAGAAGGTGTTATAACCATAGAAGAGGCCAAAGGCACTGAAACAACTGTTGATATAGTAGAAGGTATGCAATTTGATCGTGGTTACATTTCACCATATTTCGTCACTAACTCTGAAAAAATGACCGTAGAATATGATGATCCTTATATCCTACTTTATGAGAAGAAATTAAGTGGAATGAAAGAACTGCTCCCGGTTCTAGAAAAAGTTTTCCAAACTAGTAGACCATTAATAATAATTGCTGAAGATATAGAAGGTGAAGCATTAGCTACATTGGTAGTTAATAAATTAAGAGGTTCATTAAAAGTAGCAGCTGTGAAAGCTCCTGCTTTTGGTGATAGAAGAAAAGAAATGCTTGAAGATATCGCAACATTGACAGGCGGCACAGTTATTAGTGAAGAAAAAGGATTCAAATTAGAAGATGCTACGCTCGATCTATTAGGTCAAGCAAAAAAAGTAACTATCGACAAAGACAATACTACTATAGTAGAAGGTGCTGGTAGTAAAGAGGCAATAGAAGCACGCATCAAACAAATAAAAGTGCAAATAGAAGATGCTACTAGCGATTATGATAAAGAAAAACTTCAAGAAAGACTTGCTAAACTTGCTGGAGGCGTCGCTGTTATTAGAGTAGGTGCTGCTACTGAGGTAGAACTAAAAGAGAAAAAAGATAGATATGATGATGCACTGCATGCTACTCGTGCAGCAGTAGAAGAAGGCATCATACCTGGAGGTGGCGTTGCATACATAAGAGCTATCGAAGCGCTTGATAATATTGATGTTTTCAATGAAGATGAAAAAATAGGTGTTAATATTATTCGTAGAGCATTAGAAGAGCCACTTCGTCAAATACTAGAAAATGCTGGTCTAGAAGGCAGCGTAATTGTACAAAAAGTAAAAGAAGGTAAAAATGATTTTGGTTTCAATGCATATACTGAAAAATTTGAAAATCTATTAGAAACTGGCGTGATAGATCCTACTAAAGTATCTCGTGTGGCTTTAGAAAAAGCAGCATCTATTGCAGGTTCTTTACTAATTACAGAAGCAGCTGTTGCTGAAATACCTGAAGAAACTCCAGCAGCTCCAGCTATGCCACCAATGGACTATTAAAATAGTATTTGATAAATCAAATAAAAGGGTCACATTAATGTGACCCTTTTATTTTTAGATTAAATTCAAAGCCTTGTGAATATTTAATAAGGTTTTTATAATCTTTAATAAATGTTTAAGTTTTTCAAGTTTATATGTTAAATAATTTTTATATTTTTATAAAAATTATTATTCATGAAAAAAATTGTAGAAAACACCAG
>LFSZ01000082.1:18723-21221 GCA_001512885.1 Rikenellaceae bacterium DTU001 | reverse complement strand
CAAAAGCGTCATCCAGGCTATATGGGATAAACTCCTCGTTGAATCGTTTGAAATAGAATACTTTCTCAAATGGATAGTTTTCTTTTATAAAATTCTTGATGGCATATTTCAATGCTTTGTCTGTAGCGTAAACTACTCCATTTGGAAGTGTTCTTGGTTGACCTGAAAAATCAGCATTGTAATTTGAATTAATTGCTTTTATTAATGCTGCGCCATAAATTCTGTTTGAATAAGTCATAATGATTTTATTTTAAATGGTTATTGTTTTTTAAAAACTGATTCAGAAAAGTAACCTGCCAAAATCATAGGCAGATGTTCTTTCATGTTTTTAATGTCCGGCTCATACCCCATGACTTCACTAAAAAGTTTGTCAAATTCGTATTTGTTTGGATACAATACAAACTTGTATTTGTACATATTGAAAGTATTTGCAATTGCTTGTTTAAAAAGAATAGGTTCTGTTTTTTGTAGAAATGGTTCGAGTAGTGCATGTGATCTATTTGCTGATTCACTCTGGATCAATAATTTCCAAATAATTTGTCCAGCTGCAAATGCGAATTCATCATCGGTTGAGATGTGTAAAGATTCGTTTTGGGCAATTTCACGAATCTTCGTCTGTAATTCAACTGTCTTATTTGCCATATTATTTCTTTTATTAAAATTGTTATCAAACAAAGGTTGTAAACCAAACCAAAGGCTGAGTTTTTTTCGTATTTGAGAAGTTTTCTTAAATTCTTCATCATGTCTTAAATCATCAACAATAGAATCTTTAAACATTTCATTTATCATTGTTATCGTGATTTCTTGTTGTTTTGATTTATAAATAAAATCATACCAAGCTTTTCGATATTTGTAAATGAGGTTGTAGATCGTCTCGGTTAAGCCATACTCAGTTTTTATTTCAATATCTTCAAAATATTTAAGCCACAAAGTACCTGCTTTGGTTTTCTGAATTAACTGATTGTTGAAGATATAATTTACAATAATAAATTGAAAATCAAACACATTGTGTTCCTTGCTGTTGAAATAAATAATAGGTTCTGCACCAAAGAGTTCTTTTACGATAAAGTCGTTGCCATCCTTGTCTTTTAAAGTGTATTTAAAAACAGGCACAAAATCTAAATCAACGATTCGCCCTTTATGGATGAATAAAAGATAAAAGTTTTGTAAATCTGTTCCTTTTATATTCAGCAAAGAACTAATTATCTCAGAATAGCCGACAACTCCGTCGTGATTGAAAAGCTTTACAACATTGGCATTCAAGTCTGCTTCATTTCTGTCAACGAAAATAGGTAATGGATTTGGCAATTGCTTATTTTGGTTAAGTTGATAGAATTTCCACACCAATTGGGCATCTCCGCCATGTATACGATAATTATATCTAAAACTGGCAGATTGATGCTGCAAAAAACGTTTTTTGTCGTTAAATGTACTTAGACTGTCGCTAATCCCATATGTTATATTCTCATATAATATGTTATAATCGGCTTTGTTGAATACATTTTGCTTTAAATACTTTTGATATGGAATTTTAAAGTCTTCAATAGTAAGACTTTTTAAAAAGAAAATAATGGAATAATCATTTTTTAAACTGGCATAATCAATCTTTTCCAATAAATCCCAAAAATTCTCTTTTAGATAGCTTTTAAACCCTTCAAACCAAATTTTAGCTTTTCCTTCTTCAACGAACACTTCAGCCTTTTTGAAATACTGCTGTGTTAATTCTTCTAAAATCCCATCCTTTCCGATACTTTCAATATTTTTATTAATGATTTTTTTGGTAAACCCTATTGCATAAGGATTACATGTTAGATTAAAAATTTTCTTGTTGGGATTAAAAATCTTGGCTGATGAAACCGGCGTTGAATATTGAAGTATCAGCCGACATTTTTCGAAAAAAGGATTTATTTCTTCATCTTTTTTATATAATCCAATATCTTCTTTAAGGATATTTCCGTTTTCGTCAACATTTTTGAGCACATATTTACCATCCTCTAATCCAATGTCCAGAGCTATGTAAACACCTTCCTTGAGTTTAACTCCTTCCTCAAATATATTGGGGATTTGCTCTTCAATAATTTCCACAAATTGGCAGATTTCTTTAATCATATTTCAGAATAATTACTTTGAGGGATTATATAAAAAAATGAACGTGAAAATCAAAATAGTTTTAGGGCAAATATAAAAAAATTTTTTAAATAGCTTTGTACAGTTTTTCATTACGTGGTTGATTTGTTCATGATATTTCCATGCATTCTCATTCTCTCTATAAATTTTGCCTATCTGAAGTACGGTATCTAAACTCATATCTTACTATTTTTTCTATTCAATTTTTATTATTATAATTTTTCTCCAAATGTATATATGATTTTTATTTTATGCAAATTTTTCTATAATTTAAAGATATTATTTGCTTCATTAATTAAATATTTATTTTAAATTTTTCATTTTTCTACCTCCACCATCCCAAACCCCATGCTGTTTTTACTCCCTACTCC
>LFSZ01000082.1:0-18699 GCA_001512885.1 Rikenellaceae bacterium DTU001 | reverse complement strand
TCAGCTTTGATAGTTATCAGTGAAGAGCGAGGTTCGTTAATTACTTTAAAATCGAAAGCAAAATCATGATCAGGGAAGTCCTTACCTTGAAAAGCTTTATATTTATCTAATAGATTTTGTTTGATGATGGGCATAGCCATTGGATGAGTGGGTGAGATGTATTCATCAGATCCATTATCTCTTTTGAGTGTGAGGTAGATGGGAGAGAGTGTTTGAAATGTCATAGTTTCGCTAAACTCTGGTGGTGGCAGCATCTCTATATTTTGTATTCTACATTTTATTCGAGCATTTCTGTTTCCTAATTCAAATTCTTGTTCTCTAAAAATACCTTGAATAAATTCGCGTGTACTAATCTCGGGAATGAATGAAATCTGCCATTCTATGTGGTCTGATAATATTCTAATATACTCATTTATGATGCGATATTGTGGTATTTTTAGTCTCGAAAAAGTAAATAGCTTGAATAGTTTTTTATCTGCATTATAGCCATTATCATGCAACCATTGAGAAAATTTTTCATTAGAATTAGATAAAATTTTGTAAATGACTGCAGAGCATTCATATTGATAATTAATAGGTAATTTATCTCTACCTTTAGATTTATCTATATTTATTATTAATTTAAACCTCATTTTTATTAAAATTGAAAAATATTTAATAAATAATCATATTTTTGTGTGCGAAGGTAATTAAAATATTTAATAAAAAAAAATTTATTTAATAGAACCTATTAAATAAAAAAAATGGTTCTATAACGTTTTATATTGGTTAAGATTAAAAAAAAGAATAATTTAAAAAAAGAGAGAGAGATAATATTCCCAAATTATCAGTACAGAGTAATGCATGTGGAGCATTACTTTAGTTGTATAAAAAACAAAAGTCAAATATCTTTTATCATATTGATATAAATCAATTAATTTATTGATATATATCAATATGATTTATTAATTATGTTTTATATCATTTTGCAATTCTTATATTAATTTTGTAAATTAAAATTAATAAATATGAACGAAATAACTAGACATCCCATTTTAGATGTTCCTAAATCAGAGGCGGTAGAGTTTTTATTTAATGGTCAACGAGTTATAGGGCGAAAGGGTTATACTATAGCTTCTGCACTTCATTTAGCAGGATTTCCTATTCATAGTCATAGTATAGATGGCAGACCTCGAAGCTTAGAATGTGGTATAGGCAAATGCAGTGCATGTGAGATGCTCGTAGATGGGGTAGTGCGTAGAATATGCATTACCAAGGTAGATGGGGTAAAAGAGGTTATTGAGATCCCTCAAGATTATAAACCTGAACCCAAGAAATTGTCTCTCGATCTACCTAATAAACTTTATCATACAGAAGTAGTGATCGTAGGGGCTGGGCCAGCAGGATTGGCTGTTCGAGAGATATTAAATGATTTTGGAGTACCCAATATAGTAATCGATAGCAATGAAAGCATAGGAGGGCAATTTCTTATGCAAACGCATCAATTTTTCTTTTTTGAAAAGCAACGTAAATATGGTGGTAAACGTGGTTTCGAAATAGCTAAAATGCTTGCAGGAGATGATAATAGTGATATATTACTAGATAGTGTTGTTTGGGATATTTTCGATAATAAAATATTAGCTGTCAAAAACATAAAAACAGAAGATATATTTTTTGTAAAATGTGAATATTTGGTTGTAGGTGCTGGAGCAGTGCCATTCATACCTGTATTCGAAAATGACGATTTGCCAGGCGTGTATACGGCTGCTGTAGTACAGAAATTGATGAATATAGAGCATACGCTTCTAGGCAAAAAAGTTTTGACCGTCGGAGCTGGTAACATTGGATATCTGACTTCCTATCAATTAACGCAAGCTGGAGCCGACGTAGTAGCTATCATAGAAGCTCAGCAAAACGAAGGTGGGTTTCCAGTACAGGCTAATAGAGTTAGACGTCTTGGTATTCCTATTCTTACTGGTTATACACTTGTAAAAGCTATCCCCAATGATGATTATACAGCTATTATAGGTGCTGTCATTGCTAAAGCTGATGAGCAATTTAAACCCATATCTGGCACTGAAAAATTAATTGAAAATATAGAACTTATTAATATTTGTACTGGTTTAATACCAGATGATCAATTGTTAGTATTAGGTAAGGAGATTTTTGGTACCAAATGTCATGGAGTAGGAGATGCGATAAGAATAGGAGAGGGTACTAGTGCCGTATTGCGAGGCAAACAAGCCGCTTATGAAATACTTGCTGATATGGATATTAGATATGATTATGATGATTATTTAGCTGTATCTAAAGAATATATTGATAGTCAGCAACATCCTTTTAAAGTCTTAGACTCTCCCGCACAACCTGATGAGCAACGAAAATCAAAACCTTTTGTCATTATCGATTGTTTATATGCTTTTGCTTGCAATCCTTGTGTTTTTGCTTGTCCTCAAAATGCTATTTCCAAATCTAGCACTTCTAATGTACCAGTGGTAGATTATGATAAATGTACTGGTTGCTTTGACTGTGTTTATCAATGTCCAGGTTTAGCTATAATTGGTTTTAATATTAATAAAAATAAGATTTTTATTCCTACCGAGCATTTTTTAGAAGAAAATTCTCAGGTCTTTTTGGTAGATAATTATGCTAATAAAATAGGAGAAGGGGTGATAGAAAAAATAATGATAAAACCTAACAAAACTAATGTGGCCCGAGTGAGAGTAGAGCATTTATTTGATGATAATATCACAAATATTAGGGGGTTGATTCCAAAAAATCAATATCCCGAACCTTTAGTTTTAAAAGATTATAATGATACTATTAGTTTCGATGATCCTTACGTGTGTCATTGCGAAGATGTAAAGTATCAAGAAATTAAAGATTTCGTAGGAGATAGAAAATTTGTATCTGTGATGGATATAAAACATAATACTAGACTGGGAATGGGGCCTTGTAGAGGTAAGCGTTGTATTAGACGATTAAGACAGAGACTATATAGTGATGGTATCACACTTGTAGGTGATGCTACTCCTCGTGGACCATTGTCTAATCAAATTTTGCTTGGCGAATTGTATCCTCGCACTATAAAAGATAAAATCATTCCTATTGGTACTAAAAAAGATATCGAACATAGAGAAGTAAAAGTATTGATAGCTGGTGGTGGTATGGCAGGTAGTTCTTTGTTTAGATATTTTGCAGAGGCTGGTATGAGTCCTGTTTTGATAAATTATGAAAAAGGTTCTTCTTGGCGTAATATAGCAGGGGGACGACCAGCTTTTTCTATACCCGAATTATCTGATATTGCTCGACATAATCTTGAAATATTTCAAGAGCTTAATGAATATAAAAATATTAATTTCAAACCAACAGTTTATGTCAATTTTGCTCATGACCAGGAAACATATAAATCTCTGGAAGCTTCTAAGGGCTGGTCAGATGTTTATGAAGTAAAACCTAAAGATTTCAAAAATGAGATAAGTCCTTATTTTAATCCTACACTAGATACTTATTTGGCTGCTTTCATTAGTCGCGAATGCTGGCAAGCTAATCCTGGCAAAACAGTAGATCTCATTCGTAGAATTGGTCTCGAAAATGGCGGTACTATTTATGAAGAAGCTATTCTGATTTCTGTAAATAAAAAAAATAATAAATACTTTGCTATTGTTAAAATGAGAGATGGTTCTTATATAGAATTTCAAACCGATCATTTCGTAAATGCCCTTGGTGGTGAAGCTGAGAAATATGCTAATATGTTAGATCTATATCCAGGTCTTTATCCAGTGCGACATCAAGCTTTTATTACTCGTAGACTACCTTATTTAGGTAAAAATGGTAATAGCTTGGATATGTTAATAGATAGACGAAACTTCAAAGGTTTCAGTGCTGTCTATGGTCAACAACTATATGAAACTGGACAAATCATTGGCTGTGCTTCACCAGCAGTAGATTCTATGGAGTCATCAAAGGATATCAAACTCAATACTAGAGAATTTATGTCTATCATTTCTGAGGTCTTTTGTGATTGGATACCAATGCTCAGTTCTGTACAATTTCAGAGTATATGGAGCGGTTATTATACTGAACCTCGCATGATTATTGATCCAGAAAATGGTTTATTTGTTGGTATGCGTGGACATGGGTTTATGCTTAGTCAGTATTTAGCTAAATTGTATGTAGATAAATTTTTAGGCAGAGGAGTTCCTTCATATTTCGAAGAGTTAAAGCTAACAGGCAAAGGATTGAGTGAAACTGCGTTTAAATAATTTTTTTTTTAACTGATTTATCAACTACTTATTTTCAAATAATAGCTCAGAGATAAATCTATACTATGAAACTTTTGTTATTTTTTTATTACTTTTGCTATTAGTAATTTTTAAAAATTTTAACTAAAAATTAATGTCTCAAAAAATATTAACTTGGCATAGAAAGATTTTTGATAATATTAGCAGGCAATATGCAGAGCAGCGTTTGCCCCATGCTATTTTATTGTCACAGCGAATGAGTGAGAATGCTTTTTTTTTAGCGAAATCCCTAGCTCAATTGTTTCAATGCTCAAACCCTCAATTAAATAATGAAGGATATCTAGAAGCATGTGATCTGTGCTCGAGTTGCAAAAAAGTTAAAGAATTTACACATCTCGATGTTCATTATTTTTTTCCAATAATTAAAAGAAAAAATAAAACTTGCTCAGATGATTACTTCCAGGAATGGATAGAATATCTAAGATCGTATCGAGGTATAATAGATCTAAATAGTTGGATACGTTTCATAGATTCTGCTAATAGTCAAGCAATAATATCTGCAGAGGATTGTGATAAGATTGTAAATATAGCACAAGATAGTAGTTACGAGGGTAAATATAAGATTTTCATTATTTGGGAAATGGAAAGACTTTTTCATGCTGCTGCACCTAAGCTATTAAAAATAATCGAAGAGCCACCTGCTAAAACGCTTTTTGTAGGCATTACAGATCACCTAGAGCAGGTATTGAGTACCATCAGATCTCGCATGCAGATAATTCAGATACCTACACCTACTCCAGAAGAGTCTTTGGAGATACTTAATGATTTTTTTGATATTGAAAAGGATGAGGCTAAGAGATTGGTTTTTACCTATGGTAATAATTTACCTCGCATAGTAGACAATATCCATACAGATAAAATGCCTATTGCGATTAGTGATTTTTTTATTAAATGGATGCGGTTGTCTTTTCAGTTAAAAGCTCACGAACTACTCGATTTAGCTATTGAGTTTAATTCTTTAGGTCGTGATATTCAAAAAATAACCCTTTCGCAGTGTTTGAATTATCTAGATGCTATTTGGCTCATCAATCATAATATTCCTACTCAGTTGATACTCAATGAGTTGGATGAGAAATTTGTGCATGATTTTAAAAAATTTATTGATGATGACACTATAGCTGATTTTGCATGTTATGTAGATGAAGCTATCAAAAATATTGAACGTAATGCTGATAGTAAAATAGTTTTTTTTGATTTAAGCTTTAAGATAGGGCAGACCTTTAAGCAGAAATATATGATGATGAGGTAAATGTTTATTTAATAAAATGGTTCTATAACGTTTTATATGGATTAAAGATTATAAAAAGAGTAATTCTACAAAAAATTTGTTAATAATTGGTTTATTAATTATAAGACTGTTAAATATCAACCACAAAGTTCTCAAAGAAGGCACCAAGAACACAGAGAAGGATGGAATTAAAAGGGCTACAAATGGGACTTTGTGGACTTTGTGTAATAAATTGGTGCCCTTTGTGGTAAAAAAATAACCTAAATAATTAAAAAATAGTTATTTTTTTGTAATAATCTAAAATTTTATTACTCAATAAACGTTATAGAACCAATAAAATATTATAAATTAATCTTTAGCAGGTTTTTAATTATCAGATTTATGTCATTTAAGACCATTTATATTTTTAAAAATTGTTGGCTAAGGTTACTATTTTTTATCAAAAGCCCATAATTGTATCTTTCTATTTTAACTTCAAAAAAATCAATTTTTTTAATATTTTTCCAGGCACTATACATTGAATATGAATAATTGATATCATCTAATATTACTATTGACAATGGTGCGATTATTTTAGTAATTTTATTTATTAAATTTAAAGTAGCTTCATAAGTATGTGAGCCATCTATTATTATTATTTCAAATTTAATATTTTTACTAATAAATTCATCTATCGCTTCATCAAATTCGAGATTATAAACGTGTAAATTGTCAATTTTTAATCTATTTTTTAATTTTAATAATTGCTTACAGAGATCATCTACCCCTTCTATGGTATAAACCTCTAAATCGGTGTTAGACATTGCTAATAGAGCAGAAGTAAAACCAAAGCCTCCACCTAACTCTAATATTTTATTTGTTTTAAAATATTGAGCTAATCCTATGATAAATAAGCGTTTGTTTAATGAACAAGAAATTTTTCTATGCCAATAACTTATAGTTGTTTCAATGAATCTTTTATTAGCACCTAAAGACTGAAATCGTAATGGCTCATTTGAGTGTTTTAATTTATTTTCATAATCTAAAAGTTCATTAGGTATATCATAATTCGTTTTATATGCATTCAAATACATATTATAAAGAAAAGGTGAATGAATTTTAATAGGATTTTTACGTGTTATTATATAATTAATCGCATGGCAAACTTTAAAAAGACAATTTTTCATTTCAATTTTTTTTTTTGAAAGTTAGCTATTCCATGGATTGTACTTTAATGCAAAACTTGTGAATCAGCTCATATATTTCTTCTAAATAATCTGGAGGTAGATTTGCTTTTTTAGCTTTAGTAATAATTTTATTTTTTTTCTCATTATATCTCTCTTGCTGATATAGAGGGATATTAAGTGAGTGCTTTAGTTTGCCAATTTCTTTACATAGTTCGTATCGCTTTATTAGTAAATTAAAAATTTTAGTATCTAATTCATCTAATTCCAATCTTAGTATTTTTAATCTATCATCTAGTGACATATAAAAAAATTTTAGAGAATGAAAAACTGAATAATTATAAGTAATGTATTAAATAAAGAAATATACGGGTTTATCTCTGCTAGAGCTTTATCTACAAATTTTTTCTTTGGTAGTACATATATCATATCTCCATCTCTCAAATATATGTTACCTAAATATAAATTTTCTTTATCTTGCAGATTAATTTTATAAAAAGCAAAGTCTTCTTTGTTTGTATCAGTAGCTCTGGCTATTATTATTTTATTAGAATAGGCTTCGTTTCCTATCCCGCCTGTACTAGTAATAGCATCTAGTAGTGTGATGTATGAATTAGAAAATGGGACAGCAGTACCACTACCACTACCTTGTGAAAAAACATATACTTTTTTATTGGCCCAACCTAAAAAAATGTAAGGATCTGTAATATATGAAGAGTATAACTTTGTCAATGTATCTTTTAGAGTTTCCAATGTCAATCCTTCTACAAATATATTACCGATCAGAGGCAAACTAATAAAACCATGTTCGTTAACATAATAAATTATATTGCTAACTTCTTGATTGATCCTTCTAATGTCGCTTTCATAGATTAAAAGTGCTTCTCCATTATTAGGATATACTAAGATATTGAACTGATCTCCCTTTTTTATAGTTTGTGAAGGTGCTACTTGTAGCTCTTTGAGATCTCTGAAATCATTTTCTGTCAGATTTGTCATTAATAAATTGGGATAATAATAACTACTACACGACGTTAATGATATTAATAATAAAATTAAAATTAAATTATAAAACTTCATTTTGAAAATTTAAAAAATTTATGCAAATTTAAAAGTAAAAAATTAACTGAAAATTTTAAATCTAATTATTTAGTTTTTTATATTAAAAAAATGTTATTAGTTAGAAAATTAAATAGATGGTATTTTTCAAAATTCACATTCAAAAATCTGGGTTTAAAATTTCACTTTAGTTTTTTCAATATCTTTGATGATTTCATGTATAATATCAGTTGTATTAACGCCTTCGGCTTCGGCTCTATAATTGAGAACTAATCGATGTCTAAACACACTATCTGCTACAGCTTTTACGTCTTCGTTGTCAGGAGCAAATTTACCATTTAGCAGAGCATGACATTTAGCTCCCAAGATCATAAATTGACTAGCTCGTGGTCCACCGCCCCATGCCACATATTCCTTTGCCATAGGATGACTATCTTCATAAACTGGCCTAGTCATTGCTGTGATCTTAACAGCAAATTCATAAACATGGTCAGGAACATTTATTTTTCGTACTAATTTTTGATATTCTAATAAAGTGTCTTTATCGATTATATTATTAACTGTAGGCATATCTACGAAGGTAGTACGTTTCACTATTTCGATTTCTTCGTCTATAGATGGATAATCTAACCAAATAGAAAACATAAATCGGTCTAGTTGGGCTTCTGGTAATGGATATGTACCTTCTTGCTCTATGGGATTCTGAGTAGCTAAAACAAAGAAAGGACGATCTAAAGTAAAAGTATTTCCAGCAATAGATACAGAGCGTTCTTGCATAGCTTCTAACAGAGCTGATTGTGTTTTGGGAGGGGTTCTGTTTATTTCATCAGCCAGTATTATATTAGCAAAAATAGGACCTTTTATGAAATGAAAATTTTTATGCTCATCTAATACCTCTGTACCTAATATATCTGATGGCATCAAATCTGGTGTAAATTGAATTCTATTAAAGGATAACCCCAGTATTTGAGCAATAGTAGTTATGAGCAGGGTTTTTGCTAATCCAGGAACACCTATTAATAAAGCATGATTTTGTGTAAATAAAGCTATTAATAGCTTGTCTATTACATCTTGTTGTCCTACTATTACTTTAGCGGTTTCATTTTTTAAATTTTCATAAAATTCTACTAAACTTTTAGCAGCTTCAGTATCGCTATTAAATCTCATAAGTTAATATTTTTTAATCCAAGGATGTTTGAAATCACAACCATGATATTCTATATCTATTTTAACGTAAACGTCTTTTAGTCTATCTGTAACCCATTTTTCTAAGGCTTGCCTTTTTTTCTCTTCTAAAGCTTGTAATTGTATTAGAAAATAATCTGTCTTGAGTGATGCCTTATGTGGGGGAATATAATTTTTTAACCATAATATCCGATATGTGGGGCTGCCGTCAGCTTCTAAATAAAGAAAAGGTTTAGAATATTTAGAATTTTTCATAGTATCTAATATAGGAAAATATTTAGGATCTATATCATTAGATGTTAAAGTAAATCCACCACTACTAGATAAAATCAAACCTCCCTGAGTTAGTTCGCCCTCGAGATATGAATATTTTTTAGCTGCTTCTTCAAAAGTGATTTCATTATTGATCAATAAATTATAGATACTATCTGCTTTTTTATTAGCTAACTGTATAGATTGATTAGAAGGTTGTTTGCGAATAAGAATATGCCTCACATTTACTTGTTCTCCTTTGCGATCTATCAATTGTAAAAGATGAAATCCATAGGAAGTTTCGATTATAGGTGATATCTCACCTGGTTTAGTAAGCGAAAAAGCAGTATTTTCGAAACTAGGTTCCATTATTCCCTTTGTAAAATATCCTGTAGCCCCACCATTTTTAGCAGTTGCGGGATCTTCACTGTATAAGCGAGCCATTACTTCGAAGTCTGCACCATCCTCTATCCTTTTTTTTATATCTTGCAATTTAGAAATCAATATATTTTTCTCTTCCTGGCTCAATGTAGGTTTGATAGCTATTACACCCAATTCCCATTGTGCAGGTATGATAGGTATAGAGTCTTCGGGTAATTTTTTATAATATTTCTCTACCTCACTAGGTGTAATATTCACATTAGATAATAATTTATCATTCATAGTCATTATTAGTAGTTGTTCTCTAAGAGGTTCACGTAGCTCTTCTTTAAGTTCTAAAACAGTTTTTTCATAGTATTTTTCTAATTCTTGTATATTGCCAAATAATGTTGTGAAATATCTAATACGTCTATCTAGTTCATTATCTAGCTGCTCATCTGACACTTCTATAGAGTCTATCTCTGCTTGCATGAGCAAAAGTTTCTGCAATAGCATCTCTTCTAATATTTCACAAGACAACTCATCAGTTCTTATCGATTTATCTATTTCCCCCGAGAGAAGCATTTGCTGCACATACATCTCTATTTCACTTTTTAATATTATTTTATTGCCTACAATAGCAATGATTTTGTCTAATACTTGAGGTGGTTGGCTCTGAGAAAAAAGTGAAATAAAAGAAGCAACAATTATGAATAAAGCTAAAAAAATTTTTTTCATTATTTCAATCCTTATATAAAGATCTCAATACATCTTCATTGATTTGCCATTGGTATCTATTTCTGAGTTCATTGATCCAATTTCTTTCTAAATAAGTTTGATATTCAGAAATTATCAAACCTCTAATTTCATTTAAGCTCTTAGGCTGAGGAGGGATGATCTGTTTTAACCAATAAATTTCGTATATATCATCTTTAGTTTTAGATGCTAGGGTATTTACTACTTTTTCTATTCCAAGATCAGCTAATTTATTCGTTTCTACTACCATAGTATCGTAATCAACAATACTATCTTTTTTATTTATTTTAGTCAAAATATCGTTGGGATTTAGATTAGATTTTTTTAATCCTTTTTGTAAAGATTTATAAACTTTATCGGCAATTTTTTGATTATTACATTTGAATACTGCTAATACAGCTTTTTCTTCTGTTAAATAATTATGTTTAATGGTTTCATAATATGCTTTTAGTCCTGCAGTATCTTTCATAGCTTTGCTCCATATATTCTGATCCATCAAGTTGAATATCAGAATACCTTCTTTATATTCATTAATTTGTTCGGCAAATTTAGGATTTTTGAGTTCTAAATTTTCTTTTTCTATTTCTAATATTTTTTTATCTAAAAATTTATCAAACATTTTATTGACAAATACGTGCACATCGTCTGTATTGCTAAATAAGCTTTGATTACTTTTAATAAAAGTTGCAAATTCGCTAACAGCAATAGAATAATCATCAATCTTTACAAGAATATTATCTAAATTAGCAATTTGTGATTCTTTAAAATTATTATTTATTAAAGAATCTTTGTTAATAGCTTTAGCTATATTTGTTAATGATTTTTTATCGTAAGTAATTTTATAAACTTCTCGTAAACTATCTATTATTACTTTCTGAGCAATCTCCATACGTGGGTCTCTATTTAGTTTGACTAAAAGCTCTTGCTTTGCTTGAGAAAAATCGGGAGGTGTCTGTTTATCTATAAGTTTGATAATATGCCATCCATAAAAAGTTTTGACGGGCGGTATGATATCGCCTGGTTTATGATCATAAATAGGCTCTACAAAAGCAGGTACTAATCTAAAAGGGGATAACCATGGTAATTCTCCGCCATTAATAGCTGAACCCTTGTCATCACTATATTTTTTAGCTAACTCTGAAAAATTTTCTCCTCTTACTAAATTTTGATAAATACTATCTGCTCTTAATTTTATTAGTTCTTTTGTAGTCTCATCAGCATCTGGGGGATACATTAGCAAAATGTGGGCTACTTTAAATCTATACAAAGCAGGACGTTTATCATTCAATTTAACAATATGATATCCAACTTGAGTACGCACTGGTGTAGAAATCTCGCCAATTTTTAGATTATATGCAGCAGTTTCAAAATCATAAATCATATTAAAGACATTAAAATATCCAAGATCTCCACCATTACCAGGGATTATTCTACCATCAGTAGCTGTTTGCTCTCGAGCACTATTATCATCACTCATCTCTACAGCTAATTTAGCAAAGTCCATACCACTTAATAATTTTTTTCTAATGTCTAATGCCTTGTTATAGGCTTTTAAAGTATCTTTAGGATTAGCATAAGGGGTAATCTTTACAAGGATATGACTAGCTCTCACGTCATGCTGCATACGATTATAAGCTTCTTGTAATAGATTATCAATAGTTTTTTTGTCTATCAGGTAAGTTTGAGTTAATTGGTCCCTATACCTTTGAAATTCATTAATAAAAGTTTTTTGAGTGTCTAATCTCAGTCTCTGTACTTCCATTAGTTTGAGTTTGTAATTAATAAATAAGTCTAAATATTCATCGATACTAGCTTTTGAGAAATCAGGATTTCTATTGTTTTTACCATAAACTTCCAGAAATTCTGAAACTGGAACTTCTTGATTTTCGATTATTAAAAGAATTTTTTCATTTTGTCCCATTAATGTCATGGACAATAACAAAGAAAAAATTACAATACCAATATACTTTTTCATAATTTAAAAAATTTTTAATAATTAACGAGAATAGTTGGGAGCTTCCCTAATAATAGTAACATCGTGGGGGTGTGATTCTATAACTCCTGCATTAGTAATACGAATAAATTTAGCTTTTCTAAGATCATTAATATTTTTAGCTCCACAGTATCCCATACCTGCTCTCAAGCCCCCCATCATCTGAAAAATCACTTCGGATATATTGCCTTTATATGGGACTCTACCTACTATACCTTCAGGCACAAGTTTTTTAATATCTTCTTCCATATCTTGAAAATATCGATCTTTAGACCCTTGTTGCATAGCTTCGATGCTTCCCATACCTCTATAGACCTTATATTTACGTCCTTCGAGTATAATAGTTTCTCCAGGTGCTTCTTCTACTCCAGCGAATAGACTACCTATCATCACACTATTAGCCCCAGCAGCCAGAGCTTTAACAATATCACCTGTATATCTAATACCACCATCAGCTATAATAGGTATACCCTTATCTTTCAATGCATTGGCAGCATAAATAATGGCAGACAATTGAGGTACTCCTACTCCAGCTATTACTCGAGTAGTGCAAATAGAACCGGGTCCGATACCTACTTTTACACAATCAGCTCCGGCTTCTGCTAAAGCTAAAGCTCCTTCGGTGGTAGCAACATTTCCAGCAATCAATTGGATATTTTTAAAGGTAGATTTGATTTTTTTAATAGTTTCTAACACTATAGCGGATTGTCCGTGAGCAGTATCTACCACTATAGCATCCGCATTTACAGAAAGCAATGCTTCTACTCTTTCTAATGTATTACTACTAATGCCTACAGCAGCAGCCACACGCAATCTACCAAGTTCATCTTTACAAGAATTGGGTCTCTCACGAACCTTCATTATATCTTTGTAAGTAATCAAACCAATTAATGTACCATTATTATCAATAACGGGTAATTTTTCTATTTTATATTTTTGCAAAATAGCTTCAGCTGTTGTAAAGTCAGTAAACTCACTTACAGTGATTAGATTTTCTTTTGTCATAACCTCAGAGATAGGTTTAGAATAATTATTTTCGAAACGTAAATCTCTGTTTGTGACAATACCAATTAATTTATTGTTTTCATCGACTACTGGAATACCACCAATATGATTTTCGCACATTAATTTCAAAGCATCTTCCACAGTATTATGTGCAAATATAGTAATAGGATCGATGATCATTCCATTTTCTGCTCGTTTGACTTTTTTGACTTCTTTGGCTTGATCTTCTATTGATAGATTTTTGTGTATTACACCGATACCACCCTCCTGAGCCATAGAGATAGCCATTTTAGCTTCAGTAACTGTGTCCATAGCAGCAGAAATAAGTGGTATATTTATCTTGATATCTCTAGTCAAATAAGTAGTAGTATCTACTTCTCGTGGCAATACTTCACTATATGCTGGCATCAGTAAAACATCATCAAAAGTTATCCCTTCATTTATTATTTTATTTTTAAACATTGCTAAAAAATATTTATACAAAAATACAATGAAATTTGAAATTGAAAATAAATAGTTTTTACAAAATTATCAAAATTATCAAATAGTTTTATATTAAATTTGCAAAAAATTTATATAATTTTACTTTTATGCTCGAAGTTATTTTAGGTTGGGACAAAGCATTATTATTGCTTATCAATCATGCCAGGTCGGAATTTTTAGATGTTATTCTATATTTAGTATCACAGCAATATTTTTGGGTGCCTTTGTATGTAATTGTACTAATATTATTAATAAAATTTTACAAAAAAAAAGCTTGGGCATATATATTATTATTTTTCATTTTATTATTATTTACAGATCAATCTTCAGTTTTTATAAAAAATAATGTTAAACGATTACGCCCCTGCCATGAACCTGAGATAAAAAATTCAGTGATTTTGGTTAAAAATAAATGTGGTGGCAAATACAGCTTTGTATCATCACATGCTACTAATTGTATGGGGTTTGCTACTTTAGCATGGTTATTATTAAAGCGTTTTGCTAATAAAAAATGGAAAAAAACACTTTTAGCTATAGTACTTTTCGGTTTGTATGTATTCACTGTGATATATAGTAGAGTTTACTTGGGAGTACATTATCCAATAGATGTGTTTATGGGAACAATATTAGGTGCACTTTTAGGATATTTGGTTTATTTATTTAGCGAACGATTTTTTCCTAAATTATTTGCCTTCTCCTTTAAAAATGATAATGATAGTTAAAATCAGAATTTTAAAATCACTAAACAAAGAAATATTATCTAAATATAAAAGGTCATAATAAAGTCTTTCGACCATCTGATCTACATTTTCTGCATAGCCATACTTTACTTGTCCCCAAGAGGTGATGCCAGGTTTTAATTTTAGTAGTAAGCGGTAATAAGGAACTATTTTTACTATTTGATCAATGTAATATTGTCTTTCGGGCCTAGGACCTACTAATGACATATCACCTTTAATAACATTGAAAAATTGTGGCAATTCATCAAATCTATATTTTCGCATCACTTTACCCCATGGGGTAACTCTGTCATCGTCTTTACAGCTCAATGCAGGGCCATTAGCTTCTGCATCAATATACATACTGCGAAATTTATAGATATTAAATGGTATACCGTACCTTCCTATGCGCTCTTGCTTGTAAATAATTGGACCAGGGGAACTTTTTTTAACCTTTATCGCTATGAAGACCAATAATGGCGAAAGTAATATAAGTGCCAAGGTAGAGATAAAAATATCAATTGTTCTTTTTAATATGCTTTGCCATGTAGACAATAAGTATTTCGGCACTTCTATATATGCAATATTAGAAAAGGGATGTATCTTTACACTACTAGTTACTAAAATATTTTTTACATCTGATACTATATATATGTTTACATTGAATATTTCCCTAATAGAGAGAACATTTGAAATTTTGTCATAATCAGCTGGTTCTAATACTATATAAATATCTTCGATATAATATTTTAGAATAATATCTCCTATATCATCTAATTTACTTAGACAAGGTACTATTTCGTGCAAAGTATCTTTGCCTCCATTGATCTTGATGTATCCTACTACGTGTTGACCAGTATCATAACTATTTTTTAATATGGATTGATAAATTTTTTCTGCTAAATTATTATTACCTATTATTAATGTATTGAATACTATTTTCTTTTTTTTAATACCATTTTTGGTCCATGTCATCAGAGATAAGCGTAATATATATGTCAGAGCTATACTCACTCCGAAATATGAAAAATACACATTATACAAATATTTGTAATGATAATAAGGATAATCATCGAGTACTACTATAAAAAATATAATTGTAACTCCTATCAAGCATTGTAAAACAGTATTAAATAAAACCTTTAAACGACTTTTGCGATATACTTCTCGATATGAATCAGATAAAGCAAATATACCAATGAAAATAAAAGGTATGATTATAACTCCTTTGTAGAAATTAATATCATTGAAAATCATATTAGACAAAGTGCTGAAGTCATAAATCCCCTGATACATTAAATTTTTTCGATAAAAAGACAAAAACAACCAACCAATAATACTTGATATTAGATCTAATAGTAGATATCTAGTAGTATGATGCATTTTATTTAATGGTGGTTTCATTTTATTTGGCTCAATCATTCTGATGATATTAATTTTATATTATCTAATAATATTTTACCTTCACTATTTGTACTAGTTTTATATGTAGCAAAGAAGATAATAAAATTACTATTTTGTCCATATCTACTTGCTAATGGCGACAGATTTATATATATTTTTTTCCATATATCAGTAGGTTTTAATATTACATAAGGATAAGTAAGTGGTCCAGTGTTAGTATAGGTCATGATACCCACTGTTAAATTTTCGGTACTTTTATAATTAAGCTCTAAAAAGTGCATTAAGCCCGGAGCTAATTTATAGCTATTAATAGTAGTGATAATAGCTGTATCTCTATCATCAGTCAAAGATATCTTACCAGAAAAATTACCTTCGAATACTTCAGTTGCATCGTCAGTATTTATCATAAAGGTATCACTGGTAGAATGGCTAGTAAAAATAGAACCTGGTGTTTCGAAATCTTCAATAAAATGAAATTTTATACCTTCTACATAATGGTATACTGGTACTAATTCTATCTCTTCAAGTGGTGATAAATTTATATTTACCTTATAATCATCATAAAATGGATATACTGCTCTGGTGGTAGATATGCCATTTAGTTTGATGCCAGGCATGATAATCACTTCATTACTTCCTTCAAATAATAAGGGAAATTTGGCTGGTAATTCATATACTCCACTTCGCTGTCCATCTACATATACCCATACTGTATTGATAGCATGTGAAGCTGATCCTTCGCCGGGTCTCACATTGAGCTTCACGCTATCTATTTTTATATAACAAGGTAATTTTTCATCAGGATCTAACCATTCACAAGATGTGAAAAATACTACAAAAAAAATTAAAAAAATTAAAGAGATAAGATTTTTCATACAATAATTTAAGATTTTAATAATTTATTAAAACTTATTATTTGTAATTTCAAATTAGCTATGTTTATTTGCATACTAATAGAGTTATTTTTTTGTTTACTAATCATCAATGACCAATTATTAAATGTATATAGTATTTTTACCATTTATAATTATTTAAAAATCAACATTTTGCTATTAAAACTTAAAAAATCATAAATAATTTTATTAAAGTTTCATTAATATATTAACTATAAAATATCAATTTTATTACAAAAAATAATTAAATAAGGTTAGACAAGTTATACTGTATTTCATTAATTATTTTATAAGCTACATCTAATACTTTATAGCCATCATCAATGGTTACTTCTGGTTTAATACCTAATTCTATGCTTTCTAAAAATTTTTCTAATTCTGTTTTGATAGCGTTTATTTCTGGTAGATTGATTTTTTTCACTACTACATATTTTAAATTATCGTTATTTAGTTGTATAGGAAATGAAAAGACGTTGTCATTAGTATCATTTTTAATATTATCTTCTATTTTGATAACTTCAGATTGTTTATTTAGGAAATCCATACTGATGTAACTATCTTGTTGAAAGAGTCTCATTTTCCGCATTTTTTTCATTGATATTCTACTAGCAGTTAAATTAGCTACGCTACCATCTTCGAATTCTATTCTAGCATTGGCTATATCTATATTTTGCGTTAATACAGGCACTCCATTAGCATATATACCTTTAATAGGTGAATCGATAATAGTCAGCAGAATATCTATATCGTGGATCATTAGATCCAAAACCACAGGTACATCTGTACCACGCGGATTGTAATAAGATAATCTGTGAGCTTCGATAAATTTAGGCTCATTAATATATGAACGGGTAGCTAAAAAAGCTGGATTAAATCTTTCTACATGTCCTATTTGTATTTGTACACCAGCATTTTTACTGATTTTCATTAGTTCTTTAGCTTCTTCTAAAGTAGTAACTATGGGTTTCTCGATAAAAACATGCTTTTTAGCTTCTAAAGACTTTTTAGCATATTCGAAATGGGATACTGTAGGCGTTACAATATCTATTACATCCACTTTTTCTAAAAGTTCTTCAAAATTTTCAAAGGCCGGTATATTATATTTTTGTTGTACATCACTTGCTACCAATGGATTAACATCATAAAAACCTACTAGATCATACCCTGATATTTCTTTTATGCAATTGATATGAATTTTTCCTAAATGTCCTGCTCCTATTACTCCTATTTTTCGCATTTTTTTTGCAAAGATAAATTAATAAAATTGAATTAGACGTCTAGTCAATAATAAAAATATAGTTCTATAACGTTTTATATGGGTTAAAGATTAAAAAAAAGAGTAATAAAAATAAATTTTATTTATTTTTAGACAGTTAAATCTCAAGTTTTACANNTTAGCTTTTATTTTTTTTCTTTTTCTTATTCTTATAAATCCGATTTACTGTCAGCTCTGCCACCAAACCCCCAATAATTGATGAAAAAATAATATTTAGTATTGTTTTTAAGTCCATTTTTGCAATAACAGCACTGTAACCAGCACTAGCAATGTCTGATGCTGCACATACTTGTAATGCTTTTGTGCTTTTTTGATCAATCCCCTCACTTAATGTTATAATGTCAGGATTTATATCAAATGATTCAAAACTCAATTTGTTAAGATTAGGATTTATTACTTCATCTGGCTTTTGGCAAGAAGTAATTGCAATAATAACGATAACTGCTATACCTAACAAACTAAAAATTATTTTTTTCATTTATTTAAAATTTTTGTGGGTTAATAAATTCTTAGCTTACTCTTTCGATTTTCAGTATTATTCTCTGCTAATCTTTTATTTAATGTCGATTTTCACTTTCACATACTCGACTTTGGATGGTTAGTCCTGCTTTAACCGCTATGCATTGTTTTAATTAACTAC
>LFSZ01000117.1 GCA_001512885.1 Rikenellaceae bacterium DTU001 | reverse complement strand
AATTCTTGATCTTTTAATATAGTTTTCATAATTATAAATTTTGGTAAAATTAACAATTATTTTTATATTAGTCCAATATTAAATTAAACAATTGAAATTTAACCCAACCCCCTTTCCTCTCACTTTAAATCATTTCTAAATAATATTATCAAAAAAACAAATAAAATGTTCATATATTTACACCTAAAAAATCATTTATTAATCAATATTATTTAGTGATTGTCGAGGTTCAATAATTTACTTTTTACATAAATAATAATTAATCTTTTTTATTAGATTAAAATATCTTAAGTAAAATATTTCTTTACTATCTTTATTTTTGAAAACTTTGCAATACTTCATAATCTTTTTGTGCATTAGCTATATCGCCAATTAATTTGTAAGCATTAAATCTATTAATATATGCAGTGATATTATTAGGATCTATTTCTATTGCTTTAGAATATTGTTCTATAGCTTTTTGATATTGTTTCATGTTCATATAGCATAAACCTTTCCAGATATAAGCATTAGCATTGTTAGGATTTCTTTCTATGCTCATATCTAAGTATTTAAGAGTATTATCATAATTACCTTCATTAAAATATATAACACCAAGCCAATAATATGGTTCATAATAATCTGGATCGAGGGTAATGCTTTTATTAAAATCATTAACAGCAGAGTCGTAATTTTGAATATTAAAATAAGCTACTCCTCTCCACATATAGGCTTTAGGATCATCATCTTTAATTAATAAATATTTATCATAATCAGGTATAGCCTCATCAAATCTACCAAGGGTAGATAATGTATTTGCTCTATTGAGTAATCCATCTGGATTTTCTGATCTTAATTCTAAAAATCTATTAAAATCTGCAAGTGCTTCCTCTGGTTTGCCAGTATTATAATACAAAATACCTCTATTGAGGAAGGGTTCTGCATAAGTATAATCGAGGTTTATAGCTCTAGTGAAATCTTGTAAGGCTTTTTCTACATATTTTTCTTTCATTTGTGGGTTATCTTTATAAATATCAATAGCATAATGATCCCAATATAAAAAGCCCCTATTATTATATCCATAAGCATAACGTGGGTATTTTTCTAATACATCACTGAAAAGCACGTCGCCATTGCGCCAATAATAAGTACGCTGATGAGCAAGTATAGTAAAAATAATTGCAACGATTCCAAGTAAGATATGATTAATTTTTACATTTTTAATATATTTATCCATTAGAGCTAATACAGAAAAAGATAAACCAATATATGGGATATAGGTATACCTCTCACTAGCTATCATACCACCTACAGGTATTATTTGTATTACCATTAGTAAATTTATAGTAAAAAATAAAATACCCCAGATAATTTTTTTATCTTTTCTCAATAGATAAATAATGATGCAAAGTGCTATAAATGCAACTGGAATAATAAAATATTCAGTAGGTAAAACACCTCCATCTTTTATAGGATATGGGTAGGCAGCACTCAATTTAATAGGCAAAAAGAATTTCCATAGATAAAGCATATAGCTATAAATAACTATTAATACACGTTCATAACCTTTCAATACAGGACCTAACTCTTGAATAGCTTCCTCTTGAGCTAAAATTGTTATAATACCAAAAGCTAATGATAATAAGAAAAATGGTATTTTTTCTACCCATGTTCTCCATTTCCATAATCGCTCATAATATAAATCCATTGCTAATAATACAACAGAGAATATTACCGCTGATGGCTTAGATAAAAGGCTAAATAGAAATAAAATTATGGTCCAGATGTACCATTTAGTTTTTTTATCTGGTTTATTTACATAATAATGATAAGTAATCAGAGCTAATAAGAAAAAGAATGTATATAGCACGTCTTTCATCTCAGATATCCACGCTACGCTCTCTACGTGCATAGGATGCACAGCAAAAAGCAAAGCTACACCAATAGATATCCATTTTTTTTCTTGCAGTAATGAGATAAACTTATAAACTAAAAAAGTATTGAAAACATGAAAAATGAATTGCACTAAGTGATAAAGAAACACTTTAGTACCTACAAATTTATAAATTATGGCATAAACAATTAATGTAAAAGGTTGATAATTACTAAAGTAAAAATTAGAAAAAATATCTTTGATATTTTGCCAACTCAGGCTATCGATATATGGATTTTTAAGTATATATCCAGCATCATCCCAGTTATAAATCAATTCATTATGAAATGAATTAAAATATACTAGTAAGCAAGAGATAAATAGGAGCAAATATATAGAGATGGGCTTATCGAATAAATTGTTTTTGGTAGTTGAAATATTATTGCTTTTACTAGAAATGATTTTTTTATTGTTTCCAGCTTTGGTTTTATTATTAGAATGAATTTTATTTTTTGTAGGCTTATTCATTTACTTTAATTTTTTTAATTTTTTATAAAATTAAAGACAAATTATTAGTCATTTAAGCCTTTTGTTTTATTAGATTTTAGTTTTTCTAGGGTTTCATAAGTTCTTTGCTCACCAAAATTAATTAGTTCTTTTATATTTCCAAAATCTAAGGTTTTACATATATCTTTAGGAATGTCAATTACAATATCGGGTTTGTAAGCTTGAATAGTAAGGTTAGCTATACGTTCTACCATAGCCGAAGTAGATGTATTTAGCAAATTCAAATATCCAATATTATCTATACTTGTAGCAGGACTAGTTATATAATCAAGAATATTTCTAATATTTGCTCGAGATAAGAAGTTTTCTATTTGATTAATAAAAGCTTTATATCGTCTGCTTTTCTTTTCTTGTTTGGTATCTGATACATCTTTTATTTGTTCTTTAATAATAGATTTGCCTTCTTCCTTTGCATATAGATTTATGACGTAAACATCTAAAATATCAGAATATGGCAAAGCATTTATAGGTATAGGCTCTAGCACACCGCCATCTACTAATATTGTGTCATTATAATAAACGGGGATAATAAGCGATGGTATAGAAATAGATGCCCTAATAGCTTTGTATAAGCTGCCTTTATTAAAAACAACGGATTCGTTATTTATAATATCTGTAGCTACTATTGCACATGGTATTTTTAAATCTTCAATATTTTTATCTGGAAATTTTTCATTTAAAATTTCAAAAAAACCATCTACTTTTAAAATACCATTTTTTTTTAAAGTAAAACCAAGCATATTTACTATTTCATCTTCTGTGAATGAAGTTATCCATTTTTCAAATTCTAATAGTTCTCCTCTAGCATACATGCCTAATATGATACTGCCAATAGATGATCCTGATAGAGATTTGATCTTGTAATCTTGTTTTTCAAGAGCTTTAATAACTCCTATTTGAGCAGCACCACGAGCACCTCCACTACTCAAAACCAGTCCTATTTCTTTGTTCATATGTTTTTTTTTAATCATTTAATATTATACAAAATTAATAAAATTTCATTAAAAACATTTTATTATAAAAATTTTTTTTTAACTTTGCAAAAAAATGGTCTCATGGCCGAGTGGTTAGGCAACGGTCTGCAAAACCGTGTACAGCGGTTCGAATCCGCTTGAGACCTCAAATCATAGATAAAAAGCAAGTGAATATTATATTTATTTTTCAATATTAAAATATTTGAAATTTAAAAAATATCAACTACACAATACGTATAGATCATCTCTTTTAGGAATACACATTATGGGAATTTGAGATTTTTTTATTAAATTTTTCTCAGTAGGTCCTAAAATGTAATCTATTATTCCCCAGTATTTATTTACCATTATTAGGAATATGCTTGCCTGATCAAGAGTAGCTAATGAGATGCTGCTTTCTTCAATAGTATAAACAGTAAAATCTGTATCTACGATAGTATAATTAAGATGTAACTTATCATAGAGTTGTGTGAGGCTTGTATAATTACTCATCATACCGAGTTTATAGTTTTTATCTTTAACTTTAGGTTTATAAATAATAATTTTACTATTAGCAATTCTAGCAAAATAAGAGCCCCACAATATTTTTTCTTTTTCTTCTTTTTCGAAATTCATTGATAATGCTACTTTATTTAATGGCATCAAATTAGCATTATGAGGAATCAATATCAAAGGCACACGGCTATTGCGAAAAAAATATAAAGTTTTAGAAATATTAATACCTAAGCTAGTTTTATTATCTTCATAACTAGCTATATAAAATATAGCCTCATATTTATTGCCAGCTTGCAAAAGCCACTCTTTCATAGGTATATCTAATTGCAAGCCAGTAACAAAAAGATTAAAATTATTTGTTAAATAATTAATTAATTTTTTTAAATTTTCTTTTTCATATTCTGGTGGGGCGCATAATGTTAATTGTGCTCCGAAACTTTTAGCATAAATGATCGATTGAGCTATCGCAATAGGATGAAAATATTTATCATTTATCAGCAAAAATACTTGCCAATTTTTTTCAGTTGGTGGCTCTTTAATTTCATAATACCAATCTGGCAATGTTATTGGATGGAGAGTTTCATTTCCCATTCTTGATTCTCTGTTTTGATTTTTATAAAATATATACCTGGAGATAAATCTTTTATAGATATTTTTTCTATATTATCTATTAGTTTTTTACTTAAAACTAAAGCTCCTCGCTCATCATAGATACTCATGGTGGCATTATTGTCATAAAATTCTATATTTATTACTTCATTTGCTGGATTTGGGTAAATGATAGGCGATGGCAACAAGGTATAATGATTATTAATATCATTAAAAATATTCAATGCCTTTTGATAATTACTTATTAATTGATAATAATTTTTAGAAAAAACAAAGGCAAAAGAAATAATTAATGAATCATCGAAAGGTATAGTGAGAGGTCCAGTTTTTACTAATACAGAAACATCATTACCATAATTTTGAATACCTGCCATGGAACGCTCAGTAGTCAAACAAATTTTTTTCTCTGCATCAGTAAAACCATCATAAATATTTACAGATCCAACATCTCCATCATTATCTAAAGCATACACTCCATAAGCCAAATCTGAAAGTAAACCTATGCCAGCAAAATAATTGGAATCTATATCAAAAGTTATAGCACCTCGAATAGAATGGTCTTTTTCTACCTTGTTACCACTATTCATTATATCCCAGTCTGCATATATACCGAAATAGAGATTATCAATATCATCTAAAGTATTATTTTTCAAAGAATAAGTAATAATAAAAAAATCTTGATCTATACCTTGTGTAAAGCAATAAGCACTCTGTATTATATTTATGCCAATAGGTAAAAAACTCATTGAATCATTGTATTGACAAACAATTTCTTGAGTATAATTCACATCATTTGTATAAGTATAAATTTCACTTTTTACCTTAAAATCATTTTTTAGTTCATTATTAATACCATAGACATTGTCGGATATTTTACCCTCTGCTGTACCTGCTATTATACCCACTACACTTGATAGCGGAGCTGAATTTTGATATTTAATCCCATTACCATACAAATAATAACGTCCATCATAGTAACCTATCCTTCCATTATTAGTAAATGAAACTTTTATTTTATCATTCTTTAAATCTAATATATTAGGTGTATAATTTATATAAATAGGATCTACATTGTTAAAACTATTGTTATGTAAATAAGCTAAAACAACAAATGTAGTAGGATCAATGGCGGTATCATCAATGTAAAATCTTGCTACTAACTGTAGAGGTTCATTATGTATTAAGCTATCAAAAGTAAAAATGCTGTCAATCAAATGCAAATCAGAATTTAATGACTTCAAGTTAATTTTTACGTTATAAGAATTTTTTAAAAAACTCTGAATAGTAAAATTTATAGCAAATGTATCATTGATAGTAATATTATTAGAATTAATAGAGTAATCTACTAATCTAATGGATGGTAAAAATGTATCTGTTAGAGCTCTGTAAACATTTAATCTGCCAGTACCTAATTTATTAGCATAAAATACATTTTCGGGAATTGTATCTATGATATCAGCAGTAGTGCGCAAAACTTCTATTATATCTAGGTTATTGAGCTGCGGATAATGACTCCATACAAGAGCTGAAGCAGCCGACACAATAGGTGCAGACATAGATGTACCACTAGAAGATATAAAACCTGCATTAGGCCATGTAGAAAATATATTTTGCCCTGGTGCAGATATATCTATATCATAATAATAAGAAGAATTTTGCCATTTATGATCTAGGTGATTAGTGGCCGATACACCCACTACATTAGGAAAAGCAGCTGGATAATAACGTATCTCATCATTTTGATTACCTGCAGCTGCTACAATTATAGCATTTTTTATAAGGGTACAATACTTGATTACTTCTAATGGAAAATGGCCAGCAAAGTATGGGCTTCCCCAGCTGCAGTTAATCACATTACACCCATGCTCTACAGCATAAATTATGCCTTCGTAAGCACCAACCATTTGACCATTGTCATTCATGGCTTTTATAGGTAAAATTTTACAGTTAAAACCCACACTGCTCATACCAAAACCATTATCAGTAACAGCTCCAGCTATACCAGATACATGTACACCATGAGCATTTGCCATGTATGTAGGATCATTATCCATCTCTCCATAATCCCAACCTCGGTAGTTATCAATGTAACCATCATTATCATTATCTATACCATCGATAGTATCATTATAATTGTAAGCTACAGAATGAACTAAATCAGGATGTGTGAAATCAAATCCGGTATCTACTATACCTATGACTATGCTAGTATCACCAATCTCTATATCCCAAGCTTCATAAGCTTTTATAAGATTTAGATAATATTGATTATTATTAAATGGATCATTAGGAATATATAAAAGATCAGGAATGTAATATGGTTCAGCATACTCTACAGTGCCAGTATTCATCAAAATGTCTGCTATACTATGTGGATCATAGGCTGGGGAGTAATTAATCTTATATATTCTGGATAAATCTACGCCTAATTTATCATTAGAACTTTCTCGAGAAATATTTGGAAAAATAGGTGTAATTGATAAAATATTTATATCAGTAAAGTTTTTCTTTAATTTTGAGAAAAAAAACTCGAATATATCATCTGATTTAATATCTTTTTTGATTTTCAAAATTACTACATTGTTTATATAATTGATATTTTGCTGAGAATATGTATTAATGTATAGAAATAAAAATGTAATTAATAAAATGTTTTTTTTCATAAAAAAAAAAGAATATTTGATTAAGCAAATTTATAAAAAATAAATTAATCGTTTAGGACGATGTATTATCTAGAAATAAATTATACAAATACAAAAATTTTAATTAATACAATTATGATAGTTTTTGGCATAGTTGTATATAATATTTCATGTTCCAAGCGTAAGTAATATAATAATTTATAAGTTACACGTAAATTTAATTTTTTACAAAAAATCTAGTAGAATGCAAAGGTAATTATCTATGTATGTAATCAATTAATAATAAGTAGTAATAAAATTTAAAAATACTGGTGAGGGAATGATATTTTTTAGTATATGTGCAAAAGAAGTGAATGAGAAAGATAAAATTTTTTTATGTTAAATTTAATATTGGCTTAGCTCTCAAGTCCCTGTATAAAAACCACGCCCGCCTGTCTGATGATGCGAGATTGAGCATCCTGCCAATGTCCTCGATTAATCTTTTTCGCAAATACTTGTGCGTTATCACATACCACATAATGTAGCTCTGCAAATACTTAGTCGCTACCCCTCTGAATTTCTTATTTATCAAGCCTACAAATGTCTTGGTATGTTTGTTTATCGTAGATACGCTGTATATGCCTCGTTTCTTTGATCTACCTATTACTATCTCTAGTTTTCTCTGTTCTTGTACTTTCGTTTTTTTCAATTCTTCATTATGATTGCTACATATTACGCTATTGCTGGATATTTTAGTATTCAATATTTGCTCTATTTGTGCTCGTTTTACTTTGTCGAAGCCAGTTAAGTTGAATAGCATATTACCACTCCTATCTTTTGTAGCCATCACAGCTACCTTTCTCTGCTTCTTTTTCTTAGCTTCCTCGTATTCTTCTCTATTTTTGTATTTCCTACCTTTTTCTGAATATCTCATCAGTAACTGCTCGAATTCTATTATTCCATAAAAATCAATATTATTTTC
>LFSZ01000107.1 GCA_001512885.1 Rikenellaceae bacterium DTU001 | reverse complement strand
GACTTTTGCCTTCTAGCATGCATTTTAGGTATTCGAGCATTTTATCAGCTTTTCGCATGCGATATACGAAGGTTCTAGCTGTTTCGCGGTATTGTCGGCCACAATCTTTGCATTTGTACACTTGTTTGTCGTCACGTACTCCAGCTTTTATTACATTTTCGCTTTCGCATCTAGGACAGATGGGGGCTGTGCTTTGTATTTTTAGCTTCTGATAATCTACAGCCGTGTAGTTGTTTTCTAATAAAAATTGATATAGATTATCTAGAAATCGGCGTTTTTGTTCTTTGGGTAGAGCCTGATAATCTAATAAATTGAAATTATCCATAATTATTTTTTTGTAAAATTAAATAAAAATTATTTGATGGTGGTATAAAATACGTAAAGTAAAACAAAAATTATTCTTAGAAGATTCCCTTCCCCCTTAGATTTAAAACACAAACCCCTATAGTATAATTATCTGATTATCACCATTTTACCAAATCCTTTAGTTATATATTGATCTAATTCCGTTTGAATATGTTCGATTGGATCGCCATGTAAGCGAGTTACAACTCTATAAAAATATACCCCATTTGCTAATAAATTACCATACATATCTCTACCATCCCATGTATATGATGTTATATTCCTTCCGATATGTATATGACCAAGCTCTTCCCTTGTAATTTCCTTAACTATTTTGCCCGAAATAGTCATTATCTGAATGGTAAAATACTCAGGAATATGACTGCCAGTAATAGTAAAAACGAAATGTGTCTTGGTGCTAAAAGGATTTGGCCAATTCGTTAGATATGTTATGGCTGGTTTTTGAATTATTTCAAATTTGATTTTATAATCTATTATGCCACTCGGATTACCACTACGATCATGAGCTTGTATCTGTAATTCATATATTCCATCTACTTCAAATTTAGCATACCAATCTATATAGCACACATTGCTATTAGCATCTGATGAGGGAGTGAAAATTAATTGATAAGTATTTGATTTTACAAAATATATCCTTTCATACTCAGAAGCATTTGGTTTTTTTAAAAAAATAGTAACAGCACTAGTGTCATCTAATATTAAAAATTTGTTTTCATCTCTTACAGTGATTTTTATATGTGGCTCGGCACTTACTATATCACCATTAAGAATATGGATACCATCAAACGTAACATCTAATAATGGATTTATTTTGTCTGTATTTACATAAAAAGGGATACTTGCAATATTATTAATATGAGTCTGTTCTATTTCAAAATAATCACCAGTATTTGGGTTTATTGGATTAAATTCAACCCATAACTGATTAAATCCCTTCAAACCTATGGTTGAAAATTTTATACTATCAGTCAATACATCATTGGCAGGATGAAGTCTAGTTTTTCTAAGTGTTATATTTATCTCTTCATTTATATTAGTTTTAATCCAGTATTTTACCCATAAAGAATCTTGAAAATCTTGAGAACTAATGTTTTTAGTTGAAATTTTTAGTTTGCCTATTTCGCCTTCTTGCAAAGTATCTTTGTAAAATTCATATTCCTTAGTAAAACTTAAAATAGCTGTTTCGGGAACCGGTGTGTATAATACCTGCCAACGTATAGGTTGTGGAGCAGTATGCATAGCATCATCACTAGATTTCATTAGTAATTTCAAATACGGGTAGGTATTGGCTGGTATTTGTTGATCGAGGTTATAAATATCTAATGAATCAGATATAGGTCTGATATTAGCAAATAAAGTATCTATGGTTCCATTTTCTTTTATACCAAGAACAAAAAGTCGAACTGTATCAGTGATCGGTCCATCTTCTAAGCTACGTACACGCCAATGAATACTATTCCATTGTAGAGCAGGTCCTATTAATGGTGAAGACATTGATCCTTCTTTCCATTTTGTAGTTAGGTTCCAAGAATGATTAATAATACTAGATATCTCAGTACCAATTATTTCGTCTGCAGTTCCTATAGGGTAACCTTTCCTTCCAAAAATCATATACGGTCTATTATTAGGTAAAGAGCGGATCATTGCAGAGCCAAAACTTTCAAAGGCTTGATAGAGGTCTTCTGGGTAATTTTCAGCATTATGATTTCTATGACTAAAAGCTAAAATATAATTACCATCTGGCACTGCATTTATAAAGTTTGTCATACGTTGCCACCATATACTATCGGTAGTATAGAAATCAAAATCATAATAAATGTAATTTCTGCAATTAAGAGCATCATAAGGACCGAGTCCATCATTGTCTGGGTCGGTATTAGCCCAGGGAGTAATAGATATAGTATCAAAAACTGCAAATTTCATACCATGTCCTCCATCACCTGTGCAAGACCATTGCCCTTTTAAAACATTATTCATTTTATACCATTCCTCATGCCAAGGAATATATGGATAATAGCCGGTTTGAGCTTTTATATTAACTATTGTATTTATATAATTAAATGTTCTTGTAGGGCGATGAGTAGTCATATAAACGAAATCATTATTTTCGAATTGAAAGAAATGTGCTTGTCCCCAACCTCTTTTATTTTTTATAAATTGAAATGAACTATTACGCCAATATGATGAGGTTAGAGTTTTTACTCTCCAATAATAAACTATGCTATCAGGCATTTGGAGCATCGTAAATGGCAATGTCCATTGTATAATACCGCCAGTTTGTTCAATGATAGGACTTTGTAGTTTAAAAGGACTATTGAAATAAATAGTAGTGTCTATCTCAAAAATATATTTATTCATTAATGGAAATGGATTACTCGAAGAGGCTATTAGCGTTACAAAAGTGTCTGGAATTACAGCAAATTCATAAGGATATATTGGTACTGCATCATAAGAATTAACCCAAAGAATATATTCAGTAGTATTATTATTTTCATTTTTTTCTAATATATCATTATACGAATCTATTATTATCTTAAATTTATTCATGCCTATGCTAATAAGAGGGTTGGTGGGTATTGTAAATATAATTGTATCTTTAAAAAAAGGTGTTCTGATTCGTTTTATATAAGTTTCCGTTGTATTATCTGGATAAGTGCGAATTATTTCTACAAAAACCGAGTCATAAATCGCTTTGCCCAAGTTATGTGCAGTTACACAAAATTTGAAAGAATCTATTTCGTTACTGATAATTTCTGGTTGAGTGTAAATAGTCTGATTAGTAACCATATAATCTGGCAAACTATCGATAGAAAGTCTGATAACTGGATCACAATGCAAGATAAAATCGTAACAAATAACTTTATTATAAAAATTATTTGGTACTTGTATATCTCTTATAGTATTTTTAACTATTTCTCCTATACTTTTGCCATAGGATTCTATTGATAAATGATTAATCAACTGATTACTAAATAAATGTAAATAAGAAGTATACGACGCAGTATTAGTACCCAAAAAACCTATCATACCTTTATTAGGTATTAAAACAAATTGTTCGCTGGTAGTGGCATCTACTTGAAATAAATCACCTACAAAACAAGAATTAGCTAAAACAAAAGGATACCGTTTGTAATTATTATAAGTATTTGGATTATCTATACTAATATCAAAGCCTAATCCTGCAGCATGACCGAAAAAATTCATCATTATCACGCCTCTATCTACTAAATTTCTAATACTATCACTAAGACTTTGTATTATGGGATCAGTACTAGTTTTAGTAAATGTCCATACATTACCTCCGAAATAAGGGTTTTCAATTTTATTTTTATATTGATTAAGATAAGATAAAAATTGATGCATTTCTACTTGATTGGAGCCTCCTGCAAAATGTAATACCTTTTTTCTCCATTCTTGATCTATGGGTAAGTTAGGATTATAGGGTAGTTTCATTTCATTTTCGAAATCAATAACTTTTTGCAAATAAACATCCACATCATTAGGATTGCGAGCTGCTAAGCGACCTATTGGTATTGCTGGTTGATACAAAGTATCTACTATACCAGATAAAAATAATTGATCAGATGGTGGATTACCAATTGATGGAACTAAGGTTTGAGCATAGATATCAGGCTTTTTTCTATAATTGTAGTTACCTTCCCCTGCTTTATATGGTTTACCTATTAAAAATACTCCTTTTATCGGAACCTCAGCTTTTGTAATGGCAAACAATAAAAAGTTCCTGATTCCCAGTGGATGTTTGCCAATGCCATAGGCAAATTGATCATATAGCTCTTCTACATTTATTACTAATGGTGAATATCCTGTTATAGACCTATAATTTGCATAGTTATTTGCGCTATTGATTAAAATTGGATGGGTAATGATAAGATAATCTGCCTTAATAAGGCCTAATGATAAATAATCAGTGAATTTACCTGTTCCGTTTATAGCAGTTAACTGAGTAATTTTTTTTACATTACTTTCTATAGTGCTATAAATTTCTACGTCATTACCATTCATTGCTATGCAAATGTCTACATTGTTATTATTTTTAGTAGAAAAGATTCTATTGTTATTTGTCAAATCATAACTAATAAGAGTATCATTATTATTGCCATAGACATTAGTAAAATGTATGTATCTGACATTTTGTCCATTATCTTTTATTCGATATTTGAGAGAATAAGAATTATTATAATTTGTTAATCTAGGATAAGAAA
The DNA here is from genome assembly GCA_001512885.1 of Rikenellaceae bacterium DTU001. Classification (GTDB taxonomy): domain Bacteria; phylum Bacteroidota; class Bacteroidia; order Bacteroidales; family DTU049; genus DTU049. Next base: position 41,861 of record LFSZ01000107.1, on the reverse strand, counting down.
CTTCAATATATGATAGTGCTATACGATCAGAAGGAGCACCTAGATCATTGGGCAAGGTAAAATTAATATTTAGATTAGATGATAGAGAGCTAGATAAAAAATTTCGTGAGATAAAAACATTCTTATATCCTATAAAAGTCGTGTCAATATTATTAGATAAAAAATTAATTTTTAGATGATGTGGATAATCGAGTGCTGATGATTGTCCAGTGATCATTATTTTGATCTCTGATGGACCTCCCGCATTATATGGGAGAGGTGTTTGTATTTGCTTATTATAATTTTGAGGAACACCCGGCTGAGAAGGATTTATGCTCATAGTACCATCAAACCATCCTTCTGCTTCGGTATAATCAAAATCTGATAACCCAGAAGCGTCTACTGGTCCAGGATAATAATAGCTTGTGTAATCTATTCGATTTGTATAGTAGACATGCGATTCAGGAAAATAAGAAAGATACTCTGTATTTTTATAATTTGCTACTCTCTTATTATTTAAAGATGAACTCCATGTGAGAAAATATGCAGACGTATCATTGAATAAGCTGTAATTATCATTAGCTTGATGTTCTGAATTTTTATATAGTTTTTTATCGAAGCTACCATCATTACCTTTAGCATAAAATTCTATAAAATCGTCATTATCAAATATACCATCCTCTTCGCCATGTACATAGATATATTGTTCAATACCATTATGAAAAATTTGAAATAAGCGAGGGTCTATTATATTTACTGGAATACCTGCAGATACTAAGGTATTATAATCTATCCGATATATGCCTTCGGAACTGATTTTTATTTTGTAATAAAATTTATTGTAATTTATCCACTCATTACCAAAAGGTTGCGCAAATAATTTATTAGTAATTATAAAAATTATTAAGTAAAAATATTTAAACTGTTTCATAAAGCTGTGTTACTATTTTTTTTGATGTGATAAATTAACGATATGATATTAGAATACAGAGCAATACTATTATCACCGATATCTGTATAAGCATAGTCTATTTGCAAGATATCTTTTATAGCGATGCCTATACCTATATTAGGCTGGAATGTCCATTTTTTGCCAGTAGGGAAATTTTCTTTTTGTAAGCTGCCAATGCCACCTCTGAGAAATATCATTTGTTTAAAGCTTATCTCAAAACCTAGTGATGGATCTATGCTAAAAAATTTATTGCTTATCAAAGTATTACGTTGTCCGTCAAAAGTAAATAGTAGGGAAAGCTCGGGTTGAATTAAAAAATTATTTAATAGAGGTTGCACATAACAGATACCCATGGCTAAACGAGGAATACCTAATTCTAAACTATTAGTAGGTATTTCATTACCAGTGAGAGTAAAAACTTCTTTCATTTTATCATTTAATGAAAAAGACCAAAAAGTAGGGGTAGAAGTAATATCTCGCACTACTAAACCTCCCCTCCATCTATCACTCATAAAAGAAACACCCACATCTAGTCCAAAGCCCCATGCACCAGCGAAATCACCTATTACTCTTCTAATGATTTTTAAAGTACCTCCTATCTGCAATGTGTGATTAATCTTTTTGCTAATACTAAATAGAAGGGCATTATCAGCAGCTGTGAATGAAGTGATTTTATCATAATGCACCTGCCCATTGTTGTCTATTAGTTGTGTCGTATTTGGTATGTCGTCTACTGCAAAACGTAAATAGGAAAATGCAAATGCTAAACTATCTTTATTATGAAAACTAATAGCAAATGAATTATAATTAGCTATACCAGCAAAATATTCTGCGTGCATTAGACTAAATTGAGGATATGCAGGAGCGAAAACTAGTAGAGCAGGATTCCAATAACCAGCATTCGCATTGTATGTGCTAGCAATAGCAGTATTACTCATAGCCATAGATCTAGCATCTATACCCAGATAGAGAAATTCATTAGTATAGCTTCTCACTTGAGAATATAAAATTGTAGAAATAATAAGGCTAATTATAAATGATATATATTGCCTCATTTATTAAATTTATTTGTAAAATTAAATAATAAATATTAATTTTATAATTTTAACTTACATATAATTTATTTTCTATTATAAAATCATAAACAGATTTTCTTAGAAAAAAACGAAGATCTTTATTTTGTGATAATTGCTCTCTAATCCATTTACTACAAATATCTATATATGGAGCATTAGAATCTATAAAGATATTTTTATGTTTAAAAATATTTGATGATAAAAAGCCATTTCTAGGGTAAACATATATAGTGAAATTATCAATAAGATATTGATAATTTTCCCATTTATCTAATGATACAGCATTATCACTGCCTATTATTATAGAAAAATTGTAATGAGGAAATCTCGTAGTAAGTGTTTCTAAGGTTTTATAAGTATAGCTGGGTTTCGGTAAATCAAATTCTACATCACTAGCTTTAAGAAAATGAGCATCTTCTATAGCCAACTCTACCATTTTTAATCTTAAATTTGCATCTAATAAATTTGAATTTTTCTTAAAAGGATTTTGGGGGGAAACAATAAGCCATATTTCATCAAAATCATTTGTAATGTAAAAATAGTTTGCTATTAAGGTATGTCCGATATGTGGTGGATTAAATGTCCCAAAGAATAAACCTATATTTTTTTGATCAATCATAAATATTTTGTTAAATAAAATTCCAAATTTTAACAAATATATATAATTTTAAAATAACTAACTAAAAAAAGTAAATTATTTATATTTTTTTTTAAAATAGAGCCATAAAAAAATTCATTAACAAACTTATCAAAAATTCTTATTTTTAGTATCTATTATTATCGTAACAGGCCCATCATTTATAAGTTCTACCTGCATATAAGCCCCGAATACACCACAGGCTATAGGTTTATGAAAGACATTTTGAAGGATTTCAATAAATTGTTTATAATAATTTTCACTCACCTGAAAAGGTGCTGCACGAGCAAATGAGGGTCTATTTCCTTTTTTTGTCCAAGCATGCAAAGTAAATTGACTGACAACTAATATATCTCCATCAATGTCTGATACTGAAAGATTCATTAATCCTTTAGTATCGTTGAAGATACGTAAATTAATAATTTTATTTGTTAACCATTTAAAATCTTCTTTAGTCTCCAGCTCCTCGAATCCTATTAATATTAATAATCCTTGACTGATAGAGGCTATAATTTGATTACCCACTTTTACAGAAGCCTTAGATACTCGCTGTATAACTGCACGCATTATTTTTCATTATAAATCAAATAAGTTAAAACGTTACCTACAACTTTTAAAGTATTTTTATCTATTTTGTCTATATCATCTTCCATAGTATGCCAGTAAGGGAAAAAACCAGTTGGGCTTGTTTTATCCTGATGAACAATATTAATGGTAGGTATCTGTGCTATTGTATTCAAATACAAATGATCATCAGTGATAGGGTTAGAATAATCTGGTATAAAATATTTACTATAACCTAATTTAGAAGCAATATCCCAAGTTTTTTTTAATATTGATGAGGCATATTGATAAGAAATACTTTCAAAATAAAAAGTAGCATCAGTAGCACCTACCATATCTAATAAAATACCATAATTAGCATTATAAAACATCGGCACTTTATTTTTACACCAATATTGACTACCTAAACACCAATATTCACCTCCATAATTATTCACATTTTGTGGTTCGCCCCAATCTTCTAAATCCCAAAAAGCTATATCTATGCCAATCGAAATATTTTGTTTATGGATGATACGTGCCAATTCTAATAAAACACCTACACCAGAAGCACCATCATTAGCTCCAGGTATGGGCAAATTATGATTTTTAGGATCTGGATCATAATCAGCATAAGGTCTACTATCCCAATGAGCACATAATAAGATGCGCTTTTGAATATCTGGATTAAACTGAGCAAAAATATTGCGACCTTCTTTTACTTCTCCAGTGTATATACGAGCTTTGAATGGTTGTACATAGACAGTATCTGCATATTTGTCGAGCATAGATACCAGCCAGTCACCACACAATTTATGAGATTGTGTCCCAGGAACTCTGGGGCCGAAATCTACCTGCTTAGCTACATAAGTATAAGCGCTATCACAATTAAAATCAGGAACTATGATTTCTGTTTTTTCTTCTATTTCTCCAGTTACTTTAGCTTTTCTTTTACAACTTTCAGAAAGTATCAAACAAAATATCAATAATAAACACAACAATATGTGGATCAATCTTCTATTTCCCATGTATATTTATCTTTTAAATCATAAATTTTAATTCCTAACTCAATCAATCTATTTCTAATATCATCTGCAAGTGCATAATTTTTTTGTTGTTTTAGTTGCCACCTAATATCTAATATTAGATCTATAAATGGTGCAATATCTTTAACATTTTGAGAACTTTCTAATTTAATACCTAAAATATTTTCTATTATAGTATTTTTCATCCAATATAGTATCTCAATATCATCAGAAGATAGATTAATCTTTTGCTCACTAGCCAAATTAATGTGTTTAACAGCTTCGAATAGATTAGCAATAGCTATAGGAGTATTTAAATCATCATTGAGAGCTGATAAAATATTATTTTTAAGATTTAAGAGTGGCAAATCAGTTTTATCAGTATTAGGAGATAATTTTTCGATTTTCATAAAAGCTTTTGTTAATCTATTGAGTCCGCCTTCAGCTGCCTTGAGTGCTTCATTAGAAAAATCTAATGGGCTACGATAATGTGCTTGCAAAATAAAAAATCTAATTACCATAGGCGAAAAAGCATTTTCGAGAGCTGGATGATTGCCAGCAAAAAGTTCTTCGAGAGTTATGAAATTATTAAGACTTTTGCTCATTTTTTGTCCATTAATGGTAATCAAATTATTATGTACCCAGTATTTTACTGGTTGTACACCTTTAGCAGCGACAGCCTGCGCAATTTCACACTCATGATGTGGAAATTGTAAGTCTATACCTCCACCATGAATATCAAAAGGAATACCTAAATATTTAGCACCCATCACAGAGCATTCTAAATGCCAACCTGGAAATCCTTTACTCCAAGGAGAATTCCATTGCATTATATGCTGAGGTGTGGCTTTTTTCCATAGTGCAAAGTCATAAGGGCTCTTTTTCTCTTCTTTGCCCTGAAGTTCTCTTGTATGTGCTAATAAATCTTCTAATTTACGTCCACTCAAAATACCATATAAATTAGTATCATTTTGATATTTAATAACATCGAAATATACAGAGCCATTAGATAGATATGCATATCCATTATCTAAAATTTCTTGAATTAATTCTATCTGCTCTGGTATATGTCCTGAAGCAAATGGCTCAATAGATGGAGGCATGATATTTAATAAATCTAAGGCTTGATGATATCTACGAGTATAATAATTTACTATTTCCATGGGTTCTAACTGTTCTAATCTCGCTTTTTTCTGGATTTTATCTTCCCCATCATCAGCATCATTTTCTAAATGACCTACGTCTGTTATATTTCGTACATATCTAACTTTGTAACCAAGTTCTTTCAAATATCTAAACAAAACATCAAAAATGATGGCTGGACGTGCATGACCTAGATGTGGATCACCATATACTGTGGGACCACATACATAAAGCCCTACAAATGGCTCATTAATAGGCACAAAACGATCTAATTTCCTAGTCAAACTATTATACAAATATAATGGATGATCCATGAAACAAATTTTTTTCGAAATTATAAAGAATAATTGAAATAAGTATTTAACTAATACTACTACAATTAGTAATATAATTGTAACAAAAATTATGCAATTTTTGATTTATCAAAGAAATACAAGGGTTAAGTAAACATTATTAATCATTAAAATTGAATTTCAATTTTGTATTTTGCACCAACAAAACTAGATAGGCAGAAGTATATAAGTGGTTTAGTATCTTTTTTTGATTAGCTTCGAAATTTTTGAAATGTTCAAAGCAATTGTAAGACCCGTTTTTTAGTCAATGTCTGGATATATTTATCATAACTATTCTAAAAATTAAAAATCAAGTAGTTGTGAAAATAAATAATTTTGTAAATTAAATATGAGAGTCATAAAATATTTAAGAAAAAACTTGTGATATATTTGTAATGAGGATAATGACTAATAGAGTATATAAAAAATATAGGTACTAATGAAAATGCAGTAAACTCACAAACATACAAAGCATTAATATAAATATCTCAATGCTATATTATAATAATAAAAACACTTAATTAATTTTTTTTTATTTTTGCAATAATTTCAATTTAAAATATTTAAGATTTTTGTCAAATGATATATTTTAATATCAAAAATACAAATGAAAAAAAATAAATCATACTACCAAAGCTTACATTGGGAAAATTTATATTTAAAACCATATAAAACTACTAAACGTTATATATCTATTGTATTAGGAGTCATAGCTACAGCTTTAGCATTAGGTTTTATATTTACATTAATAGCTATTTACATTTTTCCATCAAAAGAGGAGGAGAAAAAAGCTTATGAATTAGCACAATTAGAAAAAATATATGAAGAAATACAAAATAATCAAAAACAAATAGAAATATTATTAGATACTCTATCTATAAAAAATAATATTATATTCAAAAACATTTTTAATACAGATTATATTGACGAAGATAAAGAGATGAATACTTCAAAAATAACAAGTGCAAAATCTTTATCTGATATGTTAAAAATTATTGATGAAAATTTGACTAAAATAAAGCAAAAATCAAATATTCAATATTATTATTATAATTTTCTATTTCATTATTTACCAGAAAATATTAATGATTTAATGAAATTACCAATTCGCATGCCATTAAAAGAAAACTACGAGATAGCAAGTGGATTTGGAGAACGAATACATCCAATTCTCAAAAATACTTTTTTTCATACTGGCATTGATTTTGCGGCTCCATTACGTACTCCTGTGTATGCAACTGCTAGTGGAGTAGTTAGAAATCCAGATAAATCAATGTTTGGCTATGGTGAAACTATTATTATAGATCATGGCAACAATATATCTACTGTTTATGCACATTTATTAGAAAAGAAAGTAGCAACTGGACGCAAAGTATCTGCAGGTGAGTTGATAGGTTATGTAGGTAATACTGGGATTTCTTTTGGAATACATCTACATTATGAGATTAGGATCAAAAATAATCCCGTTAACCCTATTCAATTTTTTATAACTTTAGATCCCCAAATATTTTATCATTATTATTTACAAGCTAAAATTTTCAATCAAGCACTTTCGTGATTTTTTATTTTTATCAATGATTATATCCATTATTTTTATCTCACGTTTGCTAACATATAAAAAAAATTAAATTTCCACATACAATTTTACCTTTTCTACTTCTCACCCACTCTCTTACTAAGATTATCTATTATTGTAATTTACTAACATAATAAATATAATTCTAAATTTGTACTTTTATCCTTATTTAAACTTTCTAAGCTTATTTTGATATATTAAATTTTTGTTATTTTTGGAAATGAAAATGAGGTAATGATTAAGAAAAAGAAGCGACCCACATTCGATTTTCTAAAAATTGGCTATAGAGCTGTTATCAATCAAGCTATTATTCCAGCTATTATTATTGGTATAATAACTGGGCTAGCAGCAGTACTATTAAAAAATGGTGTATATAACCTTACGGCTTGGGTACAAGATATTACACGTGTAGGACATTTTTCGTTACTTTATTTTTTTCTACCCATTATTGGTATTATATTAACTGTGATTTTTACAGATAATATAATTAAAGAAAAATTAGACCACGGGGTTACACGGGTTTTGCAATCTATAACAAAAAATAAGGGAGATATTCATCCACATAATATTTATTCAAATATAGTAGCTTGTGTTATCACTGCTGCTTTTGGTGGTTCTATCGGTATGGAGGGACCTATAGTAACTACTGGTGCTGCTATAGGTTCAAATACGGCTAAATTTTTTAATTATTCATATAAATATAAACTTCTATTTATCAGTGCAGGAATGTCTGCAGCTATAGCTGCTATTTTCAAAGCTCCAATTGCTGGTTTAATTTTTTCTATTGAAGTATTAGCTATGGATATCACTGCTGGATTTTTGATTCCTGTAGTGCTCAGTTGTGTTACAGCTACTATAGTAGCTACATTTTTTTTAGGTCAAAAAGCAGAATTTTATTTTGCAGTTTTTACTAATTATAATTATTCTAATACTTTATTCTTTTTTTTACTTGGCATATTTGCTGGTTTACTATCTATTTATTTCTTACGTACTTTCAGTTTTGTAGAAAAAAAATTATCTAAAATAAAAAAGAAATCTTTCAAAATATTGATAGGTGGGGGATTATTAGGATTGTTAATATATTTATTTCCACCTTTATATGGTGAAGGATACAATAGCATGGAGAGTATTTTAAGTGGGAAAATTGAACAACTATTTTCTTCTTCTATCATTTATCCATATTTTAATTCTCAAGTAGGATTTTTAATATTATTAATAATATTATTTTTTATGAAAGTAATAGCTACAGCTCTCACTACTGGTGCTGGAGGTGTAGGTGGTGTATTTGCTCCAGCTCTATTTACAGGTGCTGTAGGTGGTACTGCTTTTGCTTTGATGATGAATCTTATATTTAATACAAGTTTAAATATTAATAATTTTACACTTGTAGGTATGGCTGGTGTAATGGCTGGCGTAATACAGACACCACTAGCTGCAATATTTTTGATAGCAGAGCTTACAGGTGGTTATAATCTTTTTATCCCGCTTATTATAACTGCTACTATTGCCTATGGCACTACTAGACTAGTGGAACCTTATTCTATTTATACTAAACCTCTAGCTGAACGTGGAGAATTACTTACTCATGACAAAGAAAAGAATGTTTTTACTTTATTAGATAAAGATGAACTGATAGAAACTGAATTTTATCCTCTTACTGTAAATCAAAAATTAGCCGACTTAGTCGATGCTATCAAAAATTGCGATAGAAATGTTTTCCCTGTTATCGATAACTCTAGTAATCTAGTTGGGCTGATTCATTTTAAAGATATTAAAAAAATTATATTTGAACCAGATAAATATGATAAAGTTTATATCAAAGATATAATGAAAAAACCAGAAATAGTAATCGATATTAATGAATCTGTGGATTCTATAATTGAAAAAGTCAGAGCCAAAAATATTTGGAATATACCTGTTGTAGATAATGGAAAATATAAAGGTTTTATTTCTAAATCTTCTTTATTATCTGCCTATCAAGAAGTTTTCGATGAATTTATTTTTGAATAATTTTTTTTCAAATTAAACTTTGAAATATTTTTTTTAACATCATTTATTTTAGTTTATATTTTTTTTTGAATAAAAATCTATCTTGGTATTTCATTATCTATTTGTAATTTTGTGGTGACATGATGACGATATATTTACATAATCCACTGACTATAAGCCTTTTAATAGTTTTTTTTCTTTTATTACTTTATTATTTAGTTATCTTTATCCGATTAGCATTTTACAAAAAAACCGTTAATAAAAAATATCCTCCTGTTAGTATTGTTATTGTTGCTAAAGAAGAAGGATTTAATCTAAAAAATCATCTACCCCTCATATGTGAGCAAAGATATCCTAATCAATTCGAAGTGCTAGTGGTGGATGATAATTCGACTGATAACAGCGAAGATATTATTTGTGAACTAAAATATAAATACTCTAATCTAAATTATCTGAGATTAGATAATAAAATGTTTGAAATTTATAAAGGGAAAAAATTCCCATTATCAATAGGAATAAAAAATACTAAATTCGATTATTTATTATTGACAGATGCTGATTGTAAACCTGCATCAGATCTTTGGTTGATGACTATGATGGAGGCATATTCAGACAAGACTGAGATAGTCTTAGGTTATGGCAAATATGAGAAGACAAAAGGATTTCTCAATACACTTATTCGTTGGGATACTTTTTTTCATTCTGTTATGTACTTTTCTGCCGCTATATGGGGGTTTCCTTATATGGGCGTCGGGCGTAACTTGTCTTATAAAAAGGAACTTTTTTTTAGGGTAAAAGGATTTACTAATCATATGAATCTAATGACAGGCGATGATGATTTATTTATAAAAGATGCCGCTAATAAAGATAATGTATCTATTTGTATAGATCACAAAGCCCATACTATATCAAAGGCTCCTAAAAGCTTGAACAAATATTTTATTCAGAAAAAAAGACATTTTAAGAGTTCATCTTATTACAAAATTGTTCCTCAGATATATTTAACTTTGATACATTGCCTACAGATAGCATTTCCTGTGTTGATAATTTTACAAATAATAATTCAAAAATTTTATATCTTTGCTATTAGTATATTTATAATAAAAGCTATTATTCAAGTGTTAGTTTTAAATAAAATAAATAAAAACTTAAAAGAAAAAAATCTAATATGGATGGCGCCAATTTTAGATTTTTTAAATTCAATATTTCTTTTTAGTTTCTTTATTATCAGTATTTTTAATAAAGAAACTAAATGGAAATAGTATTTTTCTAAAAAAAATATGATGCTAAAAGATAAAAAAAAGATAAATGAACTTGTTATTAACGCAAAGAATGGTGATAGTATGGCTTTTGCCACATTGATGAATAATTATAAGGATGGATTATATTTTTTTATTATAAAAATGGTAGGTGACAGGGTAGCAGCAGAAGATATATTAATGGAAACCTTTTATAAAGCATTTACAAATTTGTCTCTTTATTCCTTCGATTACGCTTTTAGTACTTGGTTATACACTATTGCAAAAAATAATACAATTGATTACATTCGCAATTGTAAAAAAAATGTTTTACACAATTGCAAAAAAGATTTTATCAATGATGATGCAAGTAGTTTTTTAAATGACATAGCTGAGGATAAAAAACATGAACCCGATAATATTGTTATTCGACAAGAAGAAAAAGAAGCTGTGAGAGATTACGTTTCTATGTTAAAACCTCATTATAGGATTTTAGTAGAAAAATTTTATTTCGAAGATAAAAAATATGAAGAGATAGCCGAAGAACTCAATTTACCTCTAGGTACCGTAAAAGGGAAACTTCATAGAGCCAGAAAAATGATTAATAAATTTATAGGACAAAATAATATATAATTATGTCTAATGGCGTTATATTTTAGCTTAAACTATTTATAATTCAGACATGTATTAGTTGAAATGATTTTTTAGATAACTTTTAATATTATATTTGTAAATAATTTGTAAATAATGTAAAAAATATCAACATGGAAGAAAAGAAATTGATGCCAAATTTTTTATTCGAAGTTAGTTGGGAAGTTTGTAATAAAGTGGGTGGCATATTTACAGTCTTATCCACTAAGGCTTATAAATTAGTGGATTTGCTAGGTTCACAATATATACTTATAGGTCCTGATATAGTAAAAGATGCAGCTAATGGTTATATGTTTGAACCTGATGAAGGTTTGTATCATAAATGGGTATTGAAAGCACGAGAAGATGGATTACGAATCAGAATCGGAAGATGGAAAATAAAGGGCAGTCCCATAACTATTCTAGTAGACTTTAGGCATTTATTTGAACAAAGAAATAAGATTTTTACAGATCTATGGCTAAAATACAAGTTAGACTCTTTATATGGAGGCTGGGATTATATAGAACCAGCTTTGTTTGGTTATGAGGCAGGTAGAGTGATTCATCACTTTTATGAATATCATATTACAGCTCAGGATAAAATAGTTGCCAATTTTCATGAATGGCTTACTGGTGCTGGTATTTTATATCTAGAGGATAAAGTACCTCAAGTGGGCACCGCTTTTACAACACACGCTACCATTATGGGAAGGACTATTGCTGGTAATGGACTCCCATTATATAGTGAAATGACTAATTATGATCCACAGCATATGGCTCAAAAGTTTAATATAATTTCTAAATTTTCAATGGAATACTGTGCTGCCAGATGTGCTGATGCATTTTCTACTGTATCTCCTGTGACTGCTAAAGAATGTAAATACTTTTTAGATAAAGAACCTAACGTTATAACACCTAATAGCTTTGATATAGATCTAGTACCCCAAGGGGATGAATATGAAAAAATTAAAGCCGCTTCTCGCGAAAAAATTATTAGATTATTTAAAGCTACTAGCGGTGCAGAAGATCCTAATCCCTTTTTAATATTGTTATCAGGTAGATACGAAATGCGTAACAAAGGCATAGACCTATTTATAAAATCTTTAGGAAAAATAAAAAATCAAAATCCTAACAGAACTATCTATGCTTGTATCGCTGTACCTGCTGGCATACAAGGACCTATTCATGATGTGCTAGATGCTTACAATAATAACTCAGTAGCCATTAAAAAATATCTAACATCACACTACCTAAGTAATGAAGATCATGATCCTATAACAAACGCTTTCAAAGCTGAAGGACTAATAAATCAAGATGATAATCCAGTTAAAGTTTTATTTATTCCTTCGTATTTAGATGGGCATGATGGACTTTTGAATATTCCTTATTATGAATTTTTGATGGGCTTTGACCTTACACTTTTCCCATCTTATTATGAACCTTGGGGTTACACTCCTATGGAGAGTACCGCTTATGGCATTCCTACTCTCTCTACGAGTCTCTCTGGATATGGTAACTGGGTTAAATCTCTAAATATTGATACTTCTCAATATATAAGGATAATCGAAAGGAATGATTATAATGATGATGATGTAGTAAAAAATATAGTTAGCTATGTCTTTGAACAATTACAACTTAGCGAAGAGCAAAGAAAATCATTAAGAGATAAATGTTGGCAAGTAGCTAAGTTAGCTCATTGGAATAATTTTATTTGCAATTATTTTGATCTTTACGATTCTGCTATTAGAGAATCAGAAAAGAGATTAGATCTTTATTATTTCAAAACAATAAAGGATTATGTAGTTACTAGTCCAAAAGAAATTGAGATAGCAGAATGGCGCAAAGTATATGTAAAACCTGAATATCCAGCTTCGCTTTTACCTCTAGTAGATATGATACAAAATCTTTGGTGGACATGGGATGAAGAAGCCATAGAATTATTAAAAAATATTAATCCTGTATATTGGATTAAATCTGAGAATAATCCAATTGCTATGTTAGAGATGATGTCTTATGAAGAGATAATAAATTTATCAAAAGATCAAGATTTTATAGAAAAATTAAATTCCATATACAAAAGGTTCACTGACTATATGAGCATATCTCCATATAAAGAAAATGATAAATTAGTAGCATATCTATGTATGGAATACGGTATTCATGCTTTTTTGAAAATTTATAGTGGTGGTTTGGGTATTTTAGCAGGTGATTATCTAAAGGAAGCTAGTGATAGTAATTTCCCTATAGTAGCCTTCGGTCTATTATTTAGATACGGCTATTTCAAACAAAAACTATCTCGCCTAGGAGAGCAAATCGTACAATATATACCACAAAAATTTACTAATTTACCTATTACCGCTGTAAGAAATAATGATGGCCAGTGGCTAAAAATACATTTACCTTTGCCAGGGAGAAATGTTTATGCTAAAATCTGGCAAGTAAAAGTGGGGAGAATAGCTCTATATTTATTGGATACTGATATAGAAGAAAACCTAGATGAAGATAAAGAAATAACTGCTAGACTATACGATGCCGAGTGGGAAATGAGATTAAAACAAGAATATCTTCTTGGTTTCGGTTCTATAGATGCTATGAGAGCAATGGGGATAAAGCCTACGGTATTTCATTTGAATGAGGGGCACGCTGCTTTTGCTAATATTGCTAGATTGAGATATTATATTAAAGAAAAACATTTTTCTATGCAACATGCATTAGAGTTGGTTAAAAAAACTTCTATATTTACTACTCATACTCCAATACCAGCGGGACATGATAAATTTTCCGAAGATCTCATGCGTACTTATTTTGCTCATATTCCAGAATCATTAGATATTACATGGGAAGAATTTATGGATTTTGGCAGAGAACATCGTTTAGAAACTAAATTTTCAGTTACTCATTTAGCTATTAAAACCTCTACATACGTCAATGCTGTTAGCAAAATTCATAAGCGAGTTACCTGTTCTATGTTCAAAGATTTATATAAAGGATTTTTCGAAAGTGAGTTATTTTTTGATTATGTTACAAATGCAGTGCATCCTAAAACTTGGATGACTAGTGACTGGCAAAAATTATTTCTAGATTGTGCTGGTAGCGACTTTTTCGAACATATGCACGAGAACCATAATTACTGGAAATTTATAGATAATCTGAAACCGGCTACTATATGGAATCTAAAGCTAAAACAAAAAAATGAACTTTATGATTCTATAATAGAAAGATTGGGCATCGAGATGCCTCAAAGACAAGAATCACCTACACAAATCATTCGTACTTTAGAAGAATTAAATAAAACTCCTGAAATTCTTACTTTTGGCTTTGCTCGCAGGTTTGCTACTTATAAAAGAGCTCATCTTTTATTTATTAATTTAAAACGTTTGGCTGATATTGTTAATAACCCACATTATCCTGTTCGCTTTATTTTTAGTGGCAAAGCTCATCCTTCTGATAAAGCTGGCGAAGATCTGATCAAGCGAATCATAGAAGTATCGCGTATGCCTGAATTTATCGGTAAAATTATTTTTATTGAAAATTATGATACTGAATTAGCTAAATTACTTGTAAAAGGTGTAGATGTATGGTTAAATACTCCTACTAGACCTTTGGAAGCTAGTGGTACCTCTGGTATGAAAGCTGTTATGAATGGTACTTTAAATTTTAGTGTATTAGATGGATGGTGGGCAGAAGGTTACGTACCTGGAGCTGGATGGGCACTGAGGCAAGAAAACACTTATGATGACACAAAACTTCAAGATGAATTAGATGCAGAAATCATTTATAGCATCATCGAAGACGAGATAGCACCTACATTTTATGATAGAGATAATATAGGTATACCACAAAAATGGGTAGAAATGATGAAAAATGCTTATTTTTACATTGCTCCTCATTTTATCACTAAACGCATGCTTTTAGAATATGATGATAAATTTTATGATAATTTAAATAACTATTACTACACACTGACTAATGATGATCATAAAGTTTTGTTTGAATTTATTTCATGGAAAAGAAAAGTGCTAAGAAACTGGGATGAAATACATATCATAGATATGGAAATGTATGACAGCAGCAAAGGGCCCCTACCACTTGGAGAAAAATTTACTGCTAAATTAGTCATGGATCTCAAAGAACTTAAACCTGATGATGTAGTTATCGAACTTATTTTTGGCAAAAAAGTAGAAGGACGCATTGTAGATATTGAATTTACTAGAACTTTTGATTTTATTGGTTGTGATGACACTAAAACTATTTATGAATGCTCGATGCCTATGGAGCAAAGTGGCGTTTATAATTTTTCTATCAGAATGAGACCCAATCATCCTTTATTAGCTCATAAACAAGACTTTTATTTAGTTCGTTGGTTGTAAATTTTATATCGCTTTATTGAACTAGGTATTTTTGCAATATAATTATTGAAAAAATCATAGACAATATCATTATTATGTCATATTCTAAGCAATTGTGATATTGTTTTTGCTCATTATTTTTTTTAATTTATTTTTTATAGAGTAAATAATTATAAGTATTGATAAGTTATTTTTAGTATTTAGTTGAAAGTTTTTTTTCTTTTTACCCATTTTTACATTTATTATTATTTTTACTAATTATTTACTAAATCAAATATCATCTTGTAAGTGTATAAATATTGTGTTTTTATTATTTTATTTCTTATTCACATTAATATTTTCTCTCAAAACATAATAGATACGACATTTATCATTCATTCATACCAAGACACTATAGATATTAATAACTCCGAAATATTATATATAAAATTGTTAATAGATACAAATAAATTGATTAATAATCAAATATTGGACATCGAAAATCAAAAAATCTATATAAATATTGACACGTCTATTCATTTACCTTTTACATATAGATGCCGATTAAGATATATTAAAAAAAAAATATCTACTACTCTTTTATCTATTATCTACAAAGATACATTGCAAAGCGAGGAGCTATCACCTTTTCATGTTATTGTACCTGAAATTCATCCAGAAGAAAGAGGAGAAATATATACAAATGGTTATATATCTCGTAGTATAATGATGAGCAGTAGAGGACAGAGCTCAGTACAGTCTGCATTAGATTTGCAATTTTATGGTGAGATAGCCCCTTTTCAAATAGAAGGCAATCTAAATGATAAAAATTTACCTGTACAACCCGAAGGCACTAGTGCCAGATTGCAAGAAATAGATAGAGTATACATAACATTAAAAAAAGATAATTTCAAGTTTACACTCGGCGATTTCAATATTCATAGTCCCGAAAATGCAGTGCTATCTAAATATTCACGTAAGCTTCAAGGAACTAGTTTTTCTAATATTAGTAAAACTGAAAAACATTCTTTCAATTATGGAGGGGTGGTAGCTATAAACAAAGGGAAATTTTCTAGAATAGAGTTGAAACCCATAGACGGTGTCTCTGGACCATACAAACTACAAACTATAGAGGCTAACTATATACAAGTAATAGCAGGATCTGAAAAAGTTTATTTAGATGGCATTTTACTCAAACGTGGCTATGACGCAGACTATGTAATAGATTATAATACCGCAGAAATCACTTTTATGCCTAAAATTTTCATACGCACATCCATGCATATCGTAATAGAGTTTTTATATACCGACTATAATTATGCTCAAGCTTCTTATGGTTTATATACAGAAATCTCTGGAGACAAATGGCAGTGGGGAATCAATTATTTTTCTGAGGGAGATATAAAAGCTCAACCCTTGTTACTAAGTTTATCTGATAGTGACAAGGTGATACTAGCTGAAGCTGGCGCCAATGTACCTGTTAAAATTCCATCATTTAGAGCTACTAATTACAAAGATCAAAATATTACGTATGCTATTATAGATACGCTAGACTATGACTCAGTGTTTGTTTACTCACGAGATAGTACTACACAACTCTATAAAGTTGATTTCACATATGTAGGCAAAAACAAAGGAAATTATATAGTGAGCAATTATGCTATAAATGGTAAAATATATGAATGGATAGCGCCAATAAATGGAATACCTCAAGGTGAATATGAGCCAATTCGCATACTAAATGCTCCCAAACGTATCAATTTAATAGAATCTTATTTTTTTTATAAACCTTCAGAAAACTTAGAAACGCGGATAACAATCGGATACTCACAAAATGATATAAATACATTTAGTGAACAAGATAATAAAAGTCAAGGATTAGCATATAAATTTGAATTAATAGGTAAACCATCATCTGAGCATACTCTAACTTTTTTTTCTCAGGGTGTGCAATCACAATTTACCTCATTAGAACCTCTATACAATCCCGAAGAAAATAAAATTTTCAATAGGGAATTATATACCTCTGAAAAGATGGAATTATGGAATGGATTAATTTATAATTTTAAAAACGAAAAAAATAATTTTGCACATATAAAAACTTCGTTTTTTAATAAATCAAAAAATGAATATTCTATCATAGCAAATGCAAATGCAAGATATTATTGGCAAAAATTTCATTTCGTAACTACTAATGATTATTCGCATACACATTTGCCATCATATCAGATTGATTATCTAAAGCATAGTTCTAACATTGGCTTTAACATTAAAACTCTGTGGCTAGGTATAGATAATAAAATAGAATATCATCCTATTTACAAAAACAAAATAATGCTAAATAATTCACAGGAATATTATTCTTTCTCACCTTATATAGGCTGGGGAGATAGTACACAAACATTTTTGAAATTATACTACGAATATTACAATGAAAAAATGCCATTGATTCGTAAGCAACATAAAACTGGCTATCAATTAGAAATAAAAAAAATAATATGGAGTCTAAGACAAAATAATTATTTCGTTATGCAAACAAGTGATACAGTTAAAAAAAATTATTTTACCAGTGATAATGAGGTTAATTTATACACTAAAAATAAATCTTTTAATATGCAACTACGATATATTTTGTCTCAGAGACAGTCACCACGAATAGATTATACTTATATCGAAGTACCGATAGGGCAAGGCTCACACTACTGGATAGATGCTAATAATAATGGATTGCAAGAGTTAGATGAATTTCACATAGCTAACTTTAATGATCAAGCTCAATATATATTGCTTACTATCCCTACACAGGATTACATCAGCTCGTATCATCAAACATGTAGTTTCAATTTTAGATTTTCACCTCAACTAATAAAAAAATTCCCGGTATTTTTAAAGAATTTTAGCTTGCAATCATTTTTTGATATAAATCAAAATACTATTAATTTTAATTTTTTAGGAATTAACAAAAAGCCGGACTCATTAATCAATTCTAGCGAGAGGTTTAGAAGTATATTAGAATATCATCCTCAAAAAATAAATCTTTCTGTAAGATATGAATTTTATAAGCAAAAAATACTTCAAACATTAATAGTAGGTAATATAGAGCAAAAAAAATTAAATCATTCTTTACAATTTTATATTCCAATAGCTAAAAAGTGGAATTTACAATCTATAAGTGAATATACATATCAATCTAATAAATCAGTATTCAGATCTAGCACTTCTTATAGTTTCGCTGGATATACAGAAAAATTAGAACTACAATATTTAGAAACCAAATATCAGATACGTGTAGGACCTAGGTATTCGTATGTATTCGATAAAGAGCAAAATATTAAAAATAACAAAATAGAATTATACATAGAACCACGTATCTTTTCGATAAAAGCAGGAACATTTATGGGGAAATTTGGTTGGATATATAATATTGCAAAAAATTTGTCAGATCCTACTATGGAATACCTTATGCTAGAAGGATATAAACAAGGAAATAATGGATTGATCCAAATACAATGGCAAAGAACTTTAAATAAACTAATACAAATTTCTTTGCAATACGAAGGTAGAATAATGCAACACAGTAGCATGACTCATGTAGGCAGCATCACTGTACGGGCTTTATTATAATAAATTTTATAAAAAATTGTTGTTTAAATGCTTGTTAGGAAATTTATTTAATTTTGTCATATAAAATTAAATATTTATCTTTGCATAAAATAAATCACTTTAATTGATTTTGCAGAAAACAAAGAGCTTATAATTTTTTTAAAAAAATATTACTAAATCATAAAAAAATATATAAAATAAGAACCTTTTAATATCAAGTTTAAAATTTTAACTTTAAAAAATTATAAATAATTAATTTTAAAAATATATGGATTTAAACGATTTAAAATTTAATCAGTTAGTACTTATTGCTAAAAATCTAAAAATTAGTAATCCGAGGAAGTATAAAAAATCAGAATTGATTTCTTTAATAAAAGATAATCCTGATTTCAAAGAAAAAGATATATTAAAAATAATAGAACAACTTAACGAAAATGAAAAAGATAAAGAAAGTAATTTTACAGAAAATAATGACGAACAAAATACTAAAACTAAAAGAAAAAGAATAAAAACTACTAAAGTCGATATAAACGAAGATACAGGTAAATCTACACAACCTAAGGCAAGTAATGTTAGTAAAAAAGAAAAACAACACACACAAAGTGTTGATAATAAAAAGACAGATAAAGATAATAAACCTATTGAAGAATCAAAAATAATCGATACAGATGCATTAGAAATTTCTGACTTGGCAGATGATGAAATGGTAATTGACAAATTATATAAGGATGAAGCCACAGATATAGAAAAAAATGTTGACAGTGAAATGGAAATAGCAGAAGAGAGTAATACTAAGACAAAAAAGATTTATTTTTGGGAAAATGAAGGTATCATAGAAGTAGAAGGTGTATTAGATATCTTACCAGAAGGTTTTGGTTTTTTGAGAAGTTCGGATTTTCATTATTACAATTCTCCAGATGATGTATATGTAAGCAATACACTAATTAGATCTTTAGGGCTAAAGTTGGGCGATACTATTGAGGGGACTATAAGACCACCAAGGGAAAAAGAAAAATATTTTCCATTAGTAAAAGTATTAAAAGTAAACGGCTTAGAGCCTCAATATGTTAAAGATAGAGTGCCATTTGATTATATGACTCCACTTTTTCCATATAAAAAATTTAATCTAACTGGTCATCCTCATGAGACTTTAACTAGTCGCATCATAGATTTGTTTTGCCCGATTGGCAAAGGGCAACGAGGGCTTATTGTTTCTCAACCAAAAACTGGAAAAACTATGATTTTGAAAGAAATTGCTAATGCGATTGCATATAATCATCCAGAAGCTTATTTAATAATTCTTTTGATAGACGAAAGGCCTGAAGAAGTTACAGACATGATTAGAAGTGTTAAAGCTGAGGTGATAGCATCTACCTTTGATGAGCCTGCCGAAAAACAAGTAAAAATATCACAATTAGTATTAGAAAAAGCTAAACGAATGGTAGAGTGCGGACACGATGTGGTGATACTTTTAGACTCTATTACACGTTTAGCTCGAGCACATAATACTATGGCACCTCCTAGTGGTAAAATATTATCAGGTGGTGTAGAATCCAATGCATTGCAAAAACCCAAAAGATTTTTCGGTGCTGCCCGCCAGATAGAAAATGGAGGTTCACTTACTATTATTGCCACTGCCCTCATCGATACAGGTTCTAAAATGGATGAGGTAATCTTCGAAGAATTCAAAGGGACTGGTAATATGGAATTACAATTAGATCGCAAATTGGCTAACAAACGTATTTTTCCTGCAATAGATATTGTGGCTTCTAGTACTAGACGCGATGACCTTCTAGTTCCCAAGGATATCTTGCAAAGAGTTTGGATACTAAGAAATCATCTCGCTGATATGAATACTCAGGAAGCTATGCTTTTTATACAAGAGAGAATGCGCTATACTCAAAATAATGAAGAATTTTTATTAACTATGAATGGCTAAAGCATTCATCTATTAGATTTTAATAGCTTCTTTAACACAACCTCATTCAATGCCAAAATTATTTTTGCAAGCACACACGTCTTCATCATCCATTGTTGTAATTAGGCCCGCATGTTGAGTGTTTTGTGCATTAGCATACTTAATAAAAGTCTGAGCAGAACTTAGATATTGAATATCTCTCTGAGTATCTAATAATAATAAATAACTAATAATAATATTACCCATCATCTCTACAAGTCTGCGAGCATGAAAATCTAATAATTCTTGATCAGCAGTATCTTTTATTTTCGAATAAACATGATCGTATTGAGAAGTCATTTTTATTAATGAAGACTTCAGATTTTGTAATTCAGGGTGCGTGATTTGAGAATTATAATCATTTAATTTTTCACGAAAAGTATTATTAGTAATGCCTCTGATAGCGGCTACTACTTGTAGCTGAGAGGTACCTTCATAGATATTAGTAATTCTTGCATCTCGATAGAGTCTTTCGATAGGATAGTCTTTCATATAACCTGATCCACCATGTATTTGCATAGCATCATATGTAACCTGATTAGCATATTCACTAGCAAAAAGTTTGACAAGAGGAGTGTAATATTCAGATAGTTTTTGATATTTTTTTAGTTCATCTCTTTCATTTTGATTGAGAGGTCTTTTTTCGGAAAGATAATTTAACCCTTTATAAATATCAACAAATCTAGTAGTTTCGTACATCAATGTTCGAGCTCCATCTAGTTTAGCTTTCATCAGATTGAGCATCTCATAAACAGCAGGGAATTGAATAATGGGCTTACCAAATTGATATCTTTCTAGAGCATATTTATATCCTTCTCTATAAGCAGCCTCAGCTATACCAACGGACTGAGCTGCTACACCAAGTCTAGCAGCATTCATTAGAGACATCACATATTTGATAAGGCCTAATTTTCTTTGTCCAATGAGGCGGGCAGGAGCATTTTTGAAAACTAATTCACAGGTAGGACTACCATGAATTCCCATTTTATTTTCTATTCTTCTAACAGTAACAGCCTTATCACTACGATCATATAAAAAAAGTGAAAGGCCACGTCCATCAGTGGTTCCTTCTTCTGATCTTGCTAAAACGAGAGAAATATCTGCATCACCATTTGTAATGAAGCGCTTTACACCATTTAGATACCATTTTTCTTTTTTCTCATCATAGGTAGCTTTTAATTGTACGGCTTGCAGATCGCTACCAGCATCAGGTTCTGTTAATGCCATAGCTCCAGTTTTACCTTGAGAAAAAAGTGGCAAATATTGATCTTTAATTTCTTCACTAGCAAATTCATTTATAGTTTCAGCACAATCTTGCAAACCCCATATATTTGAAAAACTTGCATCAGCTCTAGCTATGATCTCATTACTCATTACAAAAGGTAATATTGGAAAATTTAAGCCTTGATATTTTCTCGGCAAAGTCATTCCCATCACATCAGCCTCCATCAGTGAATTATAGTTTTCTTGAGTAGCGGGATGATAATGTACTTCATTATTAATTAGTTGTGGACCTTCAGCATCAACTATTTCTGCATTGTTGGCTATCACTTCGCCAGCTATTTCACCAATAATTTCTAACACTTTTTCATAATTATCTATGGCATCCTCTACGTCTTGAGGTGCATAATCATAAATATCTTTTTCTGAAAAATCATCTTCTTTGATACGAACTATTTTTTCCATTAGATGATGATTAAGATGAAATTTAAGGGATTTATTATCTAAAAAGAAATTTTCCATAACACAATTATTTAATATTTTGTTTATAAAATTTAATCATTTTAGGTATTACTGAATTGACATCTCCTATTATAACGTAATCAGCGATTTCATTAATAGGAGCCTTTGGATCAGTATTTATTGAGATAATTGTAGCACTCTCTGCCATACCAGCCCTATGCTGTACAGCACCAGAAATACCACAAGCTATATAGAGTTTAGGTCTAACTGTGACTCCTGTTTGTCCAATTTGACGTTCTGACTCTGTGAATCCAGCATCTACAGCTGCTCTCGAAGCACCTACTTCTGCTCCTATGAGCTTAGCAAATTCAAATAACATTTGAAAATTTTCTTTGCTACCCATACCATAGCCACCAGCTACAATAATGTTAGCATTTTTAATATTAATTTTCTGAGCTTCTACATGGCGCTCGATGATTTGTAATATAAAATGCTCAGGTTTCAAGATTTTACCGATATCGACTTTACTAATTTTAGTATTATAAGTAGTAGAAACTATTTCTTTTTTCATTACGCCTTCGCGAACAGTAGCCATCTGTGGTCGGGTTTCAGGATTTATGATGGTAGCTATTATATTACCGCCAAAAGCTGGCCTAATCTGAAGTAGCAGATTTTTGTATTCTTTTTGAGTTTTAGGCTCTACATGAGAACCAATAGCCAGTTCTGTACAATCTGCTGTAAGTCCACAACGTAATGCAGATGCCACTCTAGGAGCCAAATCTCTACCAATTGGAGTAGCACCTATAATAGCTATTTGAGGTTTTTCGTTTTTAATAAGATCGATCATAATAGCTGCATGAGGTAATGTTTGATAAGGAAAAAGCCTGTTATCTTGGGCTAAATGTACAACATCTACACCATAGGGTGATAATTGACTAGCAATACCTTCATCTACATCACCTATTACTATAGCCTCTAACTGTACATCAAGTTGATTAGCTAATTTTCTACCTTTTGAACAAAGTTCTAAGCTGACATCAGCTATATTTTTTTCTTCTGTTAATTCACAATAAACAAAAATACTATTCATAACTCTAAGATTTTATTTGAAGTTTAACCTATAATATGGCTATTAATGAGTGTTTTCATAAGGTTGTCTATATCATTATCATTATCAGAAAGTATTAGATTTTCTTTAGCTTTAAAGACAACATTTTCTATTTTTTTAACTTTAGTAGGCGAACCACTGAGCCCTAACCAATTAACATCAGCATTGATATCTTCTACACCCCACTCATCTATTTTCAAATAAGGTTTATTTTCGAATAGTTGGTAATAATCTTCATTACGTTCTTGGAGTTCAGAAATAGATGCAGCTCTTTTGTATTTCATTACCAATTTAGCATTTCTAAATCTACAACGTGGGGCACTTTGATTCACTGTGATCAAACATGGCAATGGTGCTTTTATGATTTCTATACCTCTGCCAAGTCTGCGTTTGATAGTAATACTCGAATCATCAATATCAATAAGCTTTTCAGCATAAGTTATTTGAGATAATCCTAATTTTTCAGCAGTTTGAGGGCCTACTTGTGCAGTATCACCGTCTATAGCTTGTCTACCAGTAAAAACTAAATCTACAGGCCAAAGTTTTTTGATAGCCATAGATAGAGCATAGCTGGTAGCTAATGTATCACTACCTGCAAATCGCCTATCAGTCAATAAATATCCCCTATCTGCACCACGAAATAATGCTTCTCTTATGATTTCAGTAGCACGCACAGGTCCCATAGTTAGAAGTATTACTTCACTTCCTTTAATTTTATCTTTAACACTCAATGCCATTTCCAAAGCATGTAAATCATCTGGATTAAAAATAACGGGTAATACAGCACGATTTACTGTACCATCCTCTTTCATAGCATCTTGCGTTACATTAGCAGTGTCTGGCACTTGCTTAGCTAACACAACAATTTTAAAGCTCATATTATTCCAATTTTTTCAATATTTAGTTTGCAAAGATAAGATTAAAAAATAATATAAAAAATTTGAATCTACTTTTAACAATAATTATAAGGTAAAAAAATTAATTAATTTGTTCTAATTTTGTAATAAAATGATAATTATGAAAAAAAATTTTTTTGTTCTATTTTTTTTATTTACTATTAAATTATTTTCTCAAATTGATGCATTACATTATAATATTTACATAGATTCTATTGATTTTGATGATCAATTAATTTTTTGTAAAACCACAATAACATTAGATGTAGGAATAAATGAAATCTCTGAAATCAGCTTTGATTTATTGAGCTTAGAAATAGATTCAGTGAAATGTGAAAATACTTTATGTTTATATAATTACAATGACAGCACACTCAATATTAGTGGTTTGTTTGTAGATACAGTAGATATTACGATTTTTTATCATGGTCATCCCACACTCGATATTGGAGGTTGGGGAGGATTTTATTTTTCTGGTGATTATGCATTTAATATGGGTATTGGCATAGACAATATACCACATAATATGGGGCGTTCATGGTTTCCATGCATTGATAATTTCACTGACAAAGCCACTTATGACTATTACATAACCACCGAAATTAGCAAAAAAGCAGTATGTGGAGGTATTTTGATAGATTCTACTTTTATAAATTTATCTACTATACAATGGCATTGGCACAATCCACATCCTATCCCAGCATATTTAGCTTCAGTTTCAGTGGGTCCTTATGTGGTATGGAAGGACACAGTACAGGGAATTAATAACATTGTACCAATAGAGATTTATGTGCCTAATAGCTCATTAGCAAAAGTACCAGGTAGCTTTCAAAATTTAAAATCAATATTTCATATTTTTGAAAAATATTATGGACCTTACAAGTGGAGTCGTATAGGTTTTGTAGGTGTACCTTTTAGTGGGGGAGCCATGGAGCATGCAATGAATATAGCATATCCTATAGCTTGTATAAATGGTAATTTAGCTTATGAATCTTTATATGCACACGAATTATCTCATCATTGGTTTGGTAATTTGGCAACCTGTGAATCTGCTGAAGAAATGTGGATAAATGAAGGATGGGCAAGATTTTCAGAAATTTTATACAAAGAAAAATTGTATGGAAAAGAAGAAGCAAATTTATTAATTAAAAATTTATTATCTGATGTATTAAAAAAGGCTCATAAAGTAGATGGTGGCTTTTATCCACTCTGCGATATACCTCAAAATATTACTTATGGCACCACTGTGTATGATAAAGGTGCTCTAATAGTGAATACATTGAGAAATTATTTGGGAGATTCATTATTTTTCGGTGCTACTAAATATTTTTTAGAACAATTTGCATGGTCTAATGCATCGTGTATAGATATACAGGAAAGTTTCGAACAATACACAAATATTGTTTTAAATGATTTTTTCCAAAATTATTTGTATCATTCAGGGACGCCACATTACAGAATAGATTCTTTCAATGTTTCGCATAATAATGAAATAAATTTTATTCAACTCTATACTTCACAGCATAGGTATGGAGGGGATTATTTGACAGAACATGATTCTATCGAAGTATGGCTATGGGGAGCAAATAAAGAAATGGATTCACTGAAAATAAATACCGGCTTACAAAATTATTTTATTGGTTTCCATCATGCTATAGCACCAATAGACGTATGGATAGATCCTAAACAGAAAACTGCAGATGCTATTATTAATGGTTATGCTTTTTTGAAATCTATCAGCAATCATTCAATCCCCAATACTAATGTAATTATTACGCCCACTTATTTAGAAGATTCATTACTTGTTTTTGTAGAACATCATTTCATAGGACCACATCAAATTTTAAAAAATCATCCTATTCATAGGATATCCCCTAATCATTACTGGACCATACATTTGCCATATTTAGATAATAATAAGGTAAATTTAAAAATTTCCTATAATCGCTCTTACCCAATAAATATAGATCCATCTGATTTTTATTTATTACCTACGGCTGCATCAGTAGACTCATTAGTTTTAGTATATAGAAAAAACAGTACTGAACCCTGGCAAATCGTTAATTTTACTAAAACTGGTAATCAAGTGGCAGGATATCTAACCACAGTAAATGCTAAAGCAGGAGATTATGCTTTTGCAATAAGTGAGCCAGGGCAGAGCAATATTAATGATTTTGATAATACTAATTATTTGCAAATTTATCCTAATCCTACTAATGATGAATTTAAAATAATCGTCCCCACTAGTGGTTTTATTCAGATTTATTCTATGATAGGAGATTTAATTTTTGAGGAATTGATAGAAACTGAAATAACTTATAAAATTTTAGATAAAGGTACATTTTTAGTTAGATTTATTCCGTGTAATAATACTAAAACATTTCAAAAATTACTATTTGTATATTAGTTTATAAATTTAAATATATCTAGCAAATGTAAAAACATAAATAATTTTATATAAAGCTATAAAATCAATAAAAACTTATCCTTATCATAAGTTTTTTAAAAATTTTTCTACATTTGTAAATAAAGCAAATACTACTAAGATGAAAAAAAAGTTAATTATTTTAATAATAATAATTAGTTTCAATAATTTATCTGGCCAAATAACTGAATTAGAAAAAGAGCTCAAAAAAAAGAATAAAGATAGTCTAAATGGTTGGAGTTTTAATGGTTTAGCTTCTATTAATTTTTCTCAAACAGCTCTAATTAATTGGGCATCTGGCGGTGAGAACTCTATATCTGGTCATGGCATTTTTAATATTAATGCTAATTATTTGAAAAATAAAAATTCTTGGGACAATTCATTAGACCTTATGTATGGAATGTTTATTGAAGGCAAAAAAAAGTTAAAAAAAACTGACGACAAAATAGAATTATTTTCTAAGTATGGGAGAGAATTTTCTAAAAATCTATATATATCATCATTACTCGATTTCAAAACACAGATGACCCCTGGCTACAATTATCCGAATGACTCTTTGATAATTTCGGATTTTATGTCTCCAGCATATCTATATCTGGCTGCAGGAATCGATTACAAACCATTTGATTTTCTCACTGCTTTTATATCTCCTATCACAGGAAAATTTACTTTTGTGTATAATCAGTCATTAGCCAATAATGGAGCTTTTGGAGTAGAACCAGCTATTTATGATGAACATGGTAATTTGCTCAAAAAAGGCAAAAATAGTAGATCAGAAATAGGTGGATATATAAGACTAGCTTTTGACAAAGAAATACTAACAAATGTAACATTAAAAAGCAAAATTGACTTATTCTCAAATTATCTATATAAACCTCAAAACATTGATATTGATTGGGAATTATTAATATCTATGAAAATCAATAAATATATTACAGTTTCGATATCTACACGTTTGATATATGATGATGATGTAATGATAGAAATAGACTCTAATAATGATGGTATAGTAGATAAAAAAGGTCCAAGAATCCAATTTAAAGAGATCTTTGGTATTGGATTTTCATATAAATTTGATAAAAAGAGAGTAAGTGTAGATTGAAATGTATACTACAATAGCATAATTAATTTTTCAAAAAATCTTTTATAATTAAATTAGTACTAACTTTACTAAATAAAAATTAATTACTATATTAAAATTTGTTGCCTCGAAATAGCTATAAAATTTATCAAAAAACATTATTGATTCATTGATTAGCAATCTATGTATTTATAAACAAGTTGTTTTATCATTTTTGTTCTTTCAGGTTCAGGAGTATCAGCGATTTTTTGACTTAGATTTTCATCATTATAAGATTCTAATTTAGAGATCTGATGCTCAATAACTTTTGCAGGGAAAACATCAAATTTATTATAAATGTCTTTTTGTTCTTTTAGTCTTTTACTAGATTCTACACATGAAGTAGGTAAATTAGGTAATTTTTTGGCTATATCTTTGTATTCCTCTTTAAAAATATTACCTTCTATTTTATATTTATCAGCTATATCTAAAGCATTTGGATTATTTAGACCTTCTCTGACAGCGACAGTTAATCCTGCTATTAATAAATAAATATCAGCAGATCCATCAGGGACACGAAATTCGAAAGTTGGTTTTTGAGATATATTTACTTTTTCAGGATCTTTTCCATAATTAGTATTTTTAAACATTTCAACAGCATTTTTGCTCCATCCCAGCGGCACTCTTACTAACGCACTTCTATTACGTTCGCCCCAACATATTTTAGTAGGAGCTTCTTGATTTGGTTCTAGACGAAGGTAACTTGTTGGTACACAATTACCAAAAGCTGTAAGTGAAGGTGCTAGCTCCATAATGCCTGCAATTGCTCTTTTGCTTATATCACTTACTTCACCATTTTGATTAAAAACGACATTTTCACCATTTTTTAATAATTTCATATGTATATGCATACCGCTACCAGCCTTGCCTACAGTGATTTTAGGGGCAAAACTCACCTGTACACCATATTTATAACCAAGTACTCTCAACACCCACTTTGCTATTATTAACTGAATAGCTGCATCTTCTAATGCAACAGGTTGAAATTCGATTTCATTTTGTTCATAAGAATAAGTATCATCTGAAAAATTACCCACTTCACTATGAGCATATTTAATAGATGCACCCATTATTTTTAGACAATTTAATGCTTCACGACGCAAATTTTCAAATTTCACAAAAGGTACAGACTCATGATAACCCCTCTGATCAGTAGCTAAATAAAGAGGATCTTTTGGAAATATTACATAATATTCTAATTCACCCATCCCCTGCATCTCTATGCCAGTTTCTTTTACTAAAGATTCTTCAGCTTTTATTAAAATATTTTCTGGAGAAAATAGTGTGGGATTACCATCTTTATCAAAATATTTACAAAAGAAACCTAAAGTAGGATCTACCTCTAATGGATTCAAAAATGCAGAGTGCAGCTTTGGTATGACATATAAATCGCTTGATCCAGTTTCTAAATATTTGAAAAGACTAGAACCATCTACCCTCTCTCCTGTAGATAAAATCTCTCTTAAGTGATCTTCGCCTTGTATGATAAAATTTAATGTTTTGACTCTGCCATCATCTCCAATATAATGAAAATTTAAATGATTTATATCAAACTTTTTTACATATTTCACTATATCCTCTACTTGATAATCTTGCTTATCTTTGTCTATAAAATCTTGTAATGGTATTAATTCTTCAAAATACATAATATCTTTTTTGCAAAGATATATAATTATTTATTATAAGGCCTTACTTAAAATAAAATTTAGAGTTATTTACCAATATAATTTTACTCTATTCCATAGTCTCGACATGCTCCTTTGATATATATTGAACAAATTTATCTAGTAATCATTTAAAATAAAAAAAAAGTTTCTATATTTGCCAAATCAATTAATTTTTTTATTAAATAAACTGAGAATTATTAGCTATGAATGCAAAATATTTGTTTTTGATTTTTTTAAATTTATCCCTTTTAAATTTTTCTATATCTGCACAAATTTTAGTAAAAATAGGCATTAGAAATGATTTAAAAAACATTAAAATCAAAATCTCAGAGGGTGATTATGCCCTTACTAATGGTAATGATAGTATTATTTTAAAGAAAAATGACACCATTATTTTAGAAAATAATTATAATAAACTAAGTGCGAGAACTGGCATAAAAAATATAAAAGGCGATAGTATCTTATTAATAAGCACAAGTACAAATGGAATATTTTCTACAATTATTAATAACAAATTAATAGAATATGAAGACAACGCTATATTTTATCCTAAAAATAATACAAGTATTAATTTTATAAATCAATTAGACATAGACAAATATGTAGCCTCAGTGATATTATCAGAAACATATCCTAATTTACCTTATGAATTTTATAAAGCTAAATCAATAGTTGTACGCACATATACCACATATATGATAAATATAGAAAAAAAGCATATAAATGATAAATATGACTTGTGCTGTACTACACATTGCCAATTATATAAGGGGAAATGCAACAACCAGACAATAATCTCTGCCTGCAAAGAAACTAAAGGAATGATTTTAGTAGATAATGATAATTTGCCGATATTAGCAGTATATCACTCTAATAGTGGAGGTCTAACAAATAGTTCAGAAAATTATTGGGGCAAATCACTACCATATCTCATTACCATAAAAGATGAATATAGTACCAAATCTAAAAATAGTACTTGGACATATACCATATCAAAAGATCAATGGTTGTCGTATCTAGCTAAACATGGTATAGATTCTACAAATAAAAATTTTGAAAATGCCACAAATTTTTATCAACCTATTAGAAAAAAATATTTTATAGATACTTTAACCTTAAGAAAAATACGAGAAGATTTTAATTTAAAATCTACGTATTTTAATATACAAGATGAGGGCGACAAAGTTATTTTCAAAGGACGAGGCTATGGACATGGAGTAGGACTGAGTCAAGAAGGAGCAATAGAAATGGCAAAGGAAGGGAAAAATTTTAATGAAATTTTAGAATTTTATTATCCAAATACAAAAATATCATATTTTAATCTTTGAGCTATATGAATTGGGCAAAAGCACCTATTGTCCGTATTACATTATTTTATATTATTGGTATTATTATTTACAATCATTTACCATCTCATAATTTTTTTTATATAGTTACACTACTTACAACGTTTTTACTAGTACTCTCATTTGGATTTTATTTTTATTATTCTAATAAAATATCATTACATACTTGGTATCTTGCACTCACTATATTTTTATCTTTTATTGCATTAGGATATTTCAGAAGCTACACATTCGATGAAAGAACAAAAGAAGATTTTTATGCGAATCATTTGGATAAAACCTCATATTATTTTGGCGATATAACAGATATAAAAGCCTCATCACAGACGAGAACTAAAGCTACTGTAAATTTAAAAAAAATGCTAATAGACTCTCAGTGGGTAAATACTAATGGTAAGGTATTAATATATCTAAATTTACCAATCGATAGTTTGCAAGATAATGATCATTCTATAATTTTTATAAATTCACTACAATCACCTAATTTACCTAAATATCCTTATGAATTTAACTATGCACAGTATTTAGCAAATCAGCAAGTCTATCATACAGGCTTTATAAACGATTATGATTTTTTTCTTCTACCTAGAGAAAGTACATTTTTAGAACAACTCTCTCGAGTACGCAATAAGATAGTAGAAATCATATATACTAATATATCAGATCCCGCATCAGCAAATTTAATAGCTGCAATGCTTTTAGGTTATAAAGATGCTATGGATGCAGAGATAATTAAAGACTTTCAACAAGCAGGCGTAGTACATCTATTAGCTCTATCAGGACTACATGTAGGCATCATTTATGGTGGAATATATTTATTATTATCATTCATTATTCCTTTTAAATATCGAAACAAAATCACAATTCCATTAGCACTTATTACTCTATGGCTATATACATTAATGGTAGGAGCTATGCCGTCAGTAGTACGAGCCGCTATTATGCTTACATTGTTACAAATAGGTGTACTTTTTAATAGACCAGTTAATAATTACAATTCATTAGCTACAGCTGCATTGTTTATTTTAATTGCTAATCCATTACAATTATATTCTTTGGGGTTCCAGCTTTCATTTACAGCAGTATTGGGCATATTTTTTTTCAATGCACCATTAATGAATATTTGTAAAACAAATAAAAAATGGCTAAAATGGGTGATAGGCTCTTTATCAGTTACAATGGCCGCACAATTAGGCACCTTGCCCCTTACTATTTATTATTTTCATCAATTTCCTACTTATTTTTTAATAGCTAATTTAATTGCAGTGCCTATGGCATCAATTCTAATATATATAGGTTTTTTTGCGATTATTTTATCATTTATTCCTTTTGTTGGATTATTAATAAAAAAAATATTTGCTCTATTAGTCAAGTTGTTTATACTTTTTATACGCTTTATATCTGATTTGCCATATTCTACTTTATCAAATATATACATAGATCCATTGTCAGCTTTTTTGATTGGAATAATAATTATTTTAATAGTTTTGCAGATTTATTATAAAAATATTAAAATATATCCATCATTGATAATTACAGTAATTTTGTTTGGCATTAACTATAATCTCTCAATAGCTAAGCGCATTAGAGAAAATCCATCTTTTGAGATATTAAATAATAAATATGCTGTTATAGGTCAAAAAGAACAAGAAAAATTTCATTATTTAATCATAAAACCAGATTCAGCACAGCTGCCTGACATTAATACAAAAATTGACATGTTTTGTAATTATTATTATTGTAAAAATAATAATAGCTATGATTTGCAAGATAAAGTAAAATCCTCAGCCTTTTATTTGAATAATCCAGTTATAGCTAACAAAGATCAAACTTTTGTGGTTGGTGATAAAAAAGAAATCTTACATTGGAAGGAACTAACTAAATTACCATATATAGAAATAGGGTGGTATCGATTGAGATATTATGATATAATAGATGAATAGGATAGTACAAATTTGCACTTTTATATGTAAATCAATGAAGTTTGGGATAAAATACAAAGATGAAAACAGAACCAAATAAAAAGATGGTGTATTTGGAATTTTGTATTATATATATTTAACTTTGTAAGTTGTTAGTTGTGATTTTAAAAAATTACTTATGCAAAAAAATATTAAAAGACGTTTCCCTCCAGACTTTACTTTAATTTTTATATATCTTATCTTATCTATCATTGGATTAGTAAATATTTATTCAGCTTCTTATCAAGATGGTATCAGTTTTTTTAGTTTTTCATTTCAATATGTACATGTAAAGCAATTTGTATGGATATTAACGGGATGGATTTTATTTATATTAATTATTTATTCTAATCCACATTTATTTTCTAATGCTGCCGAGATATTTTATGCTATTGTAATATTATTACTTTTTTTAGTTTTAGTCATAGGAGCTATTGTAGGGGGCAATAAAGCCTGGTTAGATCTAGGCAAAGGTATCAGACTACAACCATCCGAATTTGCTAAATATACTACGGCATTATTAATATCTAAGATATGGAGCTATCCAGATGCTAAAATAAATATAAATAATACTATTAGAAAAGTATTGCTTGTAATATTTATACCGATCCTACTT
This sequence comes from Rikenellaceae bacterium DTU001, assembly GCA_001512885.1. Lineage (GTDB taxonomy): Bacteria > Bacteroidota > Bacteroidia > Bacteroidales > DTU049 > DTU049. The sequence goes on along the minus strand of LFSZ01000107.1, from coordinate 8,031 downwards.
GTTTTTTTTCAAAAAGATGTAGGCACTATGCTAGTATTTTTTGCTTTTATCTTTGCTCTCTATCGCGAAGGATTACCTACATATGTTATTTTTATTGGTTTTTGGTTTATTATAGTTTTTATCCTTTCATTTTTAGTTAAACAATTTACATTTTTATTGATTTTAACTGGTTTAACCTTGGCATTAATATTTATTTTTAGAAAGAAAAAAAATATTATAATAAAATTTGTTCAGGTTTATGTATTAAGTATAGTTTTAATAATTGGTGTTAATTATTTCTATAATATGCTAATGCCACACCATCAAGAGCGAATAGAGGTAATGCTAGGGCTCAAAGATGATCCCAAGGGGGCATCATGGAATTTGCGACAATCTATGATAGCAATAGGTTCTGGTGGATTTACAGGTAAAGGTTTTTTGCAAGGCACACAAACACAAATGAAATTTGTCCCTGAGCAAACTACCGATTTTATTTTTTGCGCTATTGGTGAAGAATGGGGCTTTGTCGGTGCTTTTGTTGTGATAGCTCTTTATTTATTTTTTTTATTGCGTATAATTATTTTAGCCGAAAGACAAAGATCTATTTTTTCTAGAGTATATGGCTATGCCATAGCATCAATTTTTTTCACTCACATTGTTATTAATATTGGTATGACTGTCGGTTTGATACCAGTCATCGGTATTCCACTTCCCTTTCTGAGCTACGGCGGATCATCCTACTGGGCATTTACTTTATTATTAGCTACATTTATCAATCTAGATATGTATCATAATGAGATTGTTTGATCGTATAAGTGTCTTATGCTATAACTCTTACAAACTCAGTCAAAAGCTTACCTAGGCAATTCAGAGCATTGAAATGTTATTAATGCACTCAATATAAAAAATAGAACAACTGTTTTTTTTTAATATTCTTCTACTTTCAATTGATAAAAACTTCTAGGATGCGAACAGGCTGGACATACTTGAGGTGGTTCTGTGCCTACATGTACATAACCGCACTCTCTACAAAACCAACTCACAGGTATATCTTTTTTGAAAAAAGTACCAGCCTCTACTTGATTCAATATTTTAGCATAACGTTCAGCATGATGTTTTTCGGCTACAGCAATAGCTCTAAGCCTAATAGCTATAGCAGAGTAACCTTCTTTATCAGCTATATTAGCATACTCTGGGTACATACTATTATATTCATATTCTTCACCTGCAATAGCAGATTTTAGATTATCAATAGTAGAGCCAAGAATTGTAATAGCATTAGCTTCAACCGTAATTTCATCAATATTTTCATTAGTTTCTTGTTTGAGCTCATTTATCATTTTAAAAAGCCAACTCGCATGTTCTCTTTCATTATCAGCAGTCATAGTAAAAATCTCACTTATTTGCTCATAACCTTCATTTTTAGCTATTTTTGCATAAAAAGTATAACGATTTCTTGCCTGACTTTCGCCTATAAAAGCTTTTACTAAATTTTTGATTGTTTCTTTCATATTTTTGTATTTATTGCTATTGTATTAAATAATTCTATCAGGATTTTCTTCAATAAATTTTAACCATTTATTTTTTTTACCATTCATCATGTTTTCAGGTATAATAGACGAATATGTAGAATAATAATGACAGAGTGCGATGGCAGCGGCATCAGTAGCATCAAAAGATAAAGAATTATTTTCTAATTTTAAAATATTATTTACCATACCTGCTACTTGTTCTTTTGAGGCTCTACCATTGCCAGTAACAGAGATTTTCACTCTACGAGGTGCATATTCATATACATCTATACCATACTCTAATGCTGCAGCTATTACTACTCCTTGAGCACGTCCTAACTTTAACATAGATTGTACATTTTTACCATAATATGGAGCTTCTATTGCTAAAACATTTGGATTGTAAGAAATAATTAATTCTTTTACATTTCTATGAATTAATTTTATCCTTTCAAAATGATCTTTTACACTTTTAACTGATATACATCCTATATCTAAAGTTATTAATTTATCATCATCAATGCCTATAATTGCATAACCTGTTACATTTGAGCCAGGATCTATTCCCAATATTTTATAATAATCATTTAAACTCACTATACTTTTTTATAAAATTAGATAAAATAATTTAAAATAAAAAATATTATTGATTGATAGAATAAAATTTTAATTATTTCTTACTTTTTTACTCAAATATTATCAGCTATCTCTGGAGGTGGAGTATGTCTAGTTCTCATCTGCATGACAAATTTCAATTCCCATCTACGCGATTTATAGTATGAGTACGAAAGTATCAAACCAACAAACCATCCTATAGGTATTCCTAACCAAATACCTAGTGTACCTAAATGCTTCGATAGCATATACGAAAAGGGAATGCGTACTATCCAAATAGCAGCTAATGTGATCAACATACTTATCATGGTATCTCCGCTACCTCTGAATACTGATTGATAAGCAAACATCATTGCATATAATACATAAAAGTAATTAAGCGTTCTCAAATACTCACTACCTATTTCTATTACAGCTATATCTTTGGTAAATAAGCTCATGATAGTTTTACTAAAAATAATAATCAAAACAGAAATAATAATAGTCATAGAAACTGTTATGCGTAAAGTAGCTTTTAAGCCGTTTTTTATTCTTTTAAATTCTAATGCCCCTGCATTCTGTGCTACAAAATTGGCTAACGCCGATGAAAATATAAATGCTGGTATACTAGCTATAGCATCTATCCTAGTAGCTACTGAATAACCAGCTATAGCATCAGTACCAAAAGATGCAACTAAGCTCATCAAAACCACAGCATTAATAGCAATTACAAATTGTTGAATACCACTTGGCAAGCTAATTTTCATAATATATTTGAAAATTTTCGAATCAAACTTCATTTCTTTTAATTTGATAGAAATGAAAGGGTGCTTTTTGTTTATATAAACTATCATTAAGATTAGAGCTAAAATCTGTCCTATCACACTTGCCCAAGCCGTAGAAGTTAGCCCATAATTTAAAACAACAACAAAAACATAATTGAGTACAAAATTGACCACAATACTAAATACTAAGAAATAAACAGGTGTTATAGAATCTCCTATACCACGCAAAACCGCATTAGTTGCATTAAATGGAAAGGCAAAAAGAAATCCCAAACAAAATACATTAAAATACGATGTGGCTTGGGCTATAATATCTTCTTGAGCTCCTAATAATTTTAATAAATATTTACCTGTTAATATAGAAAACGTAGTCATTATTATAGCAAAAACTACTAAAGATATATAACTAGTGCTAATACTTTTTTTCAAATTATCATATTGTTTACTACCAAAATATTGACCAATAACAATAGACAATCCAATAGTAAAACCAATAATCAATGATGTCACAGCAAAAATAATAGGAAAAGATATACCTACTGCCGCCAAGGCTTCTTTACCCAAATAATTACCTACTATTACACTATTTATTAGTGAATACAAATTTTGTAATACACTACCTACGATGAGTGGTACCGCATATTTTACTATCGTTTTTCGTTCGTCACCTTTTGTTAGATCTAACATTTTAGCCATATGTACAGTGTTTTTAGTATAAATTTATTAAATTAATATTCCATAAATAAGAATTAACAATCAAGTAATCACTAAATTGTTATATTCATTCATAGCTTTATCGATTCCTTCGAATGCCCATGTATAAATAGCATCAGAAGCTATAGGAAAAACCTTATTAATTATTTCCCATTCTCTAAGGGGCCATTTTTCTAAAACATAATCTATTTGTTTACCTGGAGTGAATTTATCATCAATACCAATGCGCATTCGTGGGATTTGCGTAGTATGCAAAACATCAATTATGTTAGCTAAGCCCTTGTGAGAGCCCGCACTGCCCTTAGCTTTGATACGTATTTTACCTAACGGTAATTCTATATCATCCAAAATAATCATTGTATTATCTAGAGGTATTTCAAGCATTTTTACCCAATAATCAACTGCTCTACCACTTAGATTCATATATGTAGTGGGTTTTATACAAATAAAAAATTTATTTTTTATCTTTATATCAGCTCTATATGCATATCTATCTTGCTTAAAAGCTGAGGAATATTTTTTTACAAAATAATCTAATACATCAAAACCTACATTATGTCTAGTGTGCTCGTATTCATAACCTATATTACCTAGACCTACTAATAGAAATACATTATCTCTCATTAATGTTTATAGTATTAATGGAAATCTTTCGTTTCAATTAATTTACCATTTTCATCATAAAAATACCATTTGCCATATGGCTTACCCCCTTTATAGCTGCCTTTTATGCGTAGATTGCCATTTTCAAAGTAAACCAGACTTTTTCCTTCACGTGTCCCATTATTATATTCGCCTTCAGACCATAGTTTTCCGTTTGGGTGATAATATTTCCATATACCATGTCTCAAGCCGTTATTTAACCCACCTACATATTTTAGTTTACCATTAGGATAGTATTCTTCTACTTTTACTTTATTATTATTTTTATCTAAATAATACACAATTTTAGGATTACCATCAGGGTAAAACTCTTCAATTACTTGGGTTAAATCTTTTTTACATCCAGTAAAAGAGATTATAGTAATAAAAACAAAAATAAATTTTGTTAATATTTTCATTTTTTCAGTCTTTTATTTAAAATTTTTAATACTTCATTAGTAATATCTAAACTAGGATTAGCATAAAAAATAGCACCTTCATGTGAATAACCGAGTACATAATCAAATTCCAATTCTGCAGGTAAGTATTTTATAGCATTTTTGATACTGTCTAAAATTTCAGATTGCATAGTCATTTGTAAATTTTGAATTTGAATATCATATTGATCTCTGATAGACATGAGTTGTTGTTGTTCTTTTACGAGTTGTTCTTCTCGTCTACCAGCCTCATCTTTGGTAATTATTTTACCTGCCTGAATATCTTTTTGATATGCCTCCATGTTTTTTTGAAGTCTACTTTGCCTATTTATTAGATCTGTTTCCAAAGAAGTAATTTGTCTTTGTAATCTATTTTGTAGGGTATCCACTAAGGGATATTTAGTCATAATAGTATCTATATTTATATGTGCTATTTTGCCATTTACATAACCAGTAGATACAGGGGCTGATATTTTTTTAGTAGGGACAAATTGAATAATCAACAAAAATAATACCAATATAGAAAGTATAACGCACCACCATATAAAAAAATTATTATATTTTTTAGTATATGCATTGTTGTTTGTTAAATTACTATCTATACTTTCAGATGGTGTAGATGATTCATAATTCGGATCTAAATTTTTTTCTTCTTCCATAATTAATTTATTTTTTAAAACGTTAAAAAGTCATTTTTATTTTAATTACCCATTTCAGAAATAAATTTAATACGCATTAAACGTACTTCCTCTTCTGAGTATTCATTTTCACCTAATTCTTCTAATGCTTGTTTAATGTCATCTGTGCTAGCAGATCTAAAGTACTCATATATTTCTTCTTGATGATAAGGATCTATGACATCGTCTATGAAGTAATCAATATCAATACGAATACCACTTGCTACTATTTTGTCTATTTGATCTAGTAGTTCATCAAAATTTAGATTTTTAGCATATGCTATTTCATCTAGTGGTATTTTGCGATCAATACTTTGAATAATAAAAATTTTTAAATTTGAAGCATTAGGGGAGGTGCGAATTATAATATCATTAGGACGTTCTATTTCATTTTCTTCTACATAGCGTTTTATAAGGTCTACAAATGGTTGACCATACTTTTGAGCTTTACCGACACCAACGCCAGTAATATTTTGCAACTCATCTAATGTAATAGGATATTGAATGGTCATTTCTTCTAATGAAGGATCTTGAAAGATGACAAAAGGTGGTAGATTATGTTGCTTTGCAATCTTATTGCGAAGGTCTTTTAACATTTTGAGCAAAATAGCATCTGCTCCGGACCCACCTTTCATTTTTATTTCATCATCTAATTCTTCATTACCTTCTGAAAAGTCTCTATCTCTTGTTAGCATAATACTTTTCGGTTTTGTTAAAAATTCTCTTCCTTTTTCTGTTATTTTTAAGACACCATAATTATTGATATCTTTCTCTAAAAAATTCAAAATTAATATTTGTCTAATAATTGAATTCCAAAATTTTTCATCATAATCAGCACCAGCACCATAACTTTTAAGTTTTTCAGCTTTAAATTGTTTTAAAGTAGCTTTATCTTTTTCTTTACCTAATAGTATTTTAACAATCATTTTAGCTTTATATAGTTCTTTAGTTTCATCTATAACATTTAAAACTGTCAAAACTTCATTTTTAGCATCAAATTGCATTTTAGGATATAAACAATTATCACAACAGTGACAATTATCTTCTGTGTAATCTTCACCGAAATAGTGTAAAAGTAATTTGCGTCTACAGATAGTACTTTCAGCATAGGAGATAGTTTCATACATTATGAGACCTGCAATTTCTTTTTCTGCTACACCACGATTGTTCTGTTCCATCTTATCAAATCTAATTAGATCATCCTCGTTATAGAAAGCGATGCAGTCACCTTCTCCACCGTCTCTACCGGCACGACCTGTCTCTTGATAATAAGCCTCTAAACTTTTAGGCATATCATAATGTATTACGTATCTAATATCTGGCTTATCAATTCCCATACCAAAAGCAATAGTAGCTACAATAATATCTATCTCTTGTCTGAGAAAAAGATCCTGAGTTTGTCGTCTAATAGCACCACTGAGACCAGCATGATAGGGTAAGGCATTGAAACCATTAGCTTGTAAAAATTCTGCAATTTTTTCAGTAGTTTTCCTCATCATACAGTAAATTATGCCGCTTTTCCCTTCCCTTTCTCTTATTATTTGTATCAATTCCTTGTTAATATTTTTAGTTTTAGGCCTTACTTCATAATAAAGATTTGGTCTATTAAAACTAGAAATAAAAATATTGGGATTCTTCAATTTTAAATTTTTAATGATATCTTCTTGCACCTTAGGAGTAGCTGTAGCAGTTAGTGATATTACTGGCACATCTTGCCCAATAGATTCTATCATAGGTCTAATCATACGATACTCTGGTCTAAAGTCGTGTCCCCATTCAGAAATACAATGCGCCTCATCTACAGCATAAAAAGAAATTTTTAAATTTTTAAAAAAATCTATATATGATTCTTTTTTTAAAGACTCTGGAGCTATAAAAAGCATTTTTGTTTTGCCATTTGCTAAATCATCAAAAATTTGTTTTAGCTCTCTACGAGGCAGAGTACTATTTAGCATATGAGCTACTTTGTCATCTGTATGTATATTTCTAATAATGTCTACTTGATTTTTCATCAAGGCTAATAATGGTGAAATAATGATCGCTGTACCATCACACAAAAGTGCAGGTAATTGATATGTTAGAGATTTCCCTCCTCCTGTAGGCATCACTACAAATGTATCTCTACCCGCGAGTAGACTACAGATAATTTGCTCTTGATATAGTTTGAAATTATCATAACCAAAGACAGACTTTAGTATATAATAAATCTCTTCTCTCGTAATATTGCTTGTTCCAATAGTTTCAGCATTCATTACAATCCTTATTTTTATATTTTGTTTTTTGTAAAGATAATCAATTTTTTACAAATTAAAAATAAATTTAAATTTTCATCAATTACTATGATTTAGATAGATTATATTTTATTATAGCCATATTATACATAGATGTAGACATAAAGCACAATATACATATATTTAGTTATTAAATATAAGCAAATTTATTAATAAACTTTGGTTCTATAACGTTTATTGTGGGCAATAAAATTTTAGATCGTTACAAAAAAATAATGATATTATAAGAAAAATAAATATTTCTAATTTTTAAAAATTTATTTTGTTTAGTTTTGGTGTGAAAGAGCTTTAAAAGTTAAGGCTACTGTAAAAACTTTTTACAGTAGCCTTATTTTTTTATTAATGATTACAATCTATTTCATTACAGTAGCTTTAGAAGGATCAAAAATATTATTTGCTTT
>LFSZ01000017.1 GCA_001512885.1 Rikenellaceae bacterium DTU001 | reverse complement strand
TTTTTGTAAAATTAAATAAATATTATTTGATGGTAGTATAAACTACGTAAAGTAAAACAAAGATGAATTTGCAGGAAGCTTTTTTTCGAAACCTAATAATCATACTTTGTCTTATGCCTCATATTATAAATAATTAATATATAATAAAATGATTGCTGTAAACATTGATATATTATTTAGTTTTTTCTAATTTTTATTTTATTTTTTAACAACAAAAAATTTTTCTCGTTTTTTAAATAAAATTTTTTTTATAAGTTTGCAAAAAAATAACTATGAAAAAAAATGATTTTTTACATTTTTTGTTATTAGCACTTCTTATATTATTAGTAGTGGTATATAGACTTTTTAATTTTATTCCAAATTTCACACCTATTGCAGCACTAGCATTATTATGTGGTTATGTTTTTAAAAATAAAAAGTGGTACCTCATATTACCTATTATTGCTCTATTTATTAGTGATCTTTTTATAGGTTTATATCAGAGCATAGTTATGATTTTTACCTATTTGAGTTTTGTTGTGATAGCATTAATAGGTGCTAAAATGATCAAAAAGATAAAGGTAACATCAGTATTTTTATCTTCAATAACTGCTTCTTTTACATTTTTTGTATTATCCAATTTTGGCGTGTGGTTGGGGGGGTGGTATGGATACAGCTGGCATGGGTTAATAAATTGTTATATTATGGCGATTCCATTTTTTAGGTATGAAATTATAGGCACATTGTTTTTCACATTTTTAATATTTGCAATTTTTAATTTTGCTATTAAACCCATAGCAACTCCAGAATTACAAAATAAGCTTTATTAATTTTTTAATTAAATTTTTTTTTAATATATGAAGTTTACAATTAGTCAAATATCCCAGCTTTTAGAAGGCGAAATAGAAGGGGATGATACAATAGAGATAAGAAATGTAGCAAGAATCGAAGAGGCTAAAAAAGGTGATATTGCTTTTATTTTTGATCCTAAGTATGAAAAATGTATTTATGATACACAAGCCAGTGCACTTATAATTTCAAAAGATTTAGCCTTAATAGATCCTGTTAATGTTACTTTGATAAGAGTTAATAATCCATATTTATCTTTTCTAAAAATATTAAATATAATTGATGAAGCTAAAAAAAAGAGAAAAAATTATACTGATATATCAAAATTTGCATATATAGATGAAGAAGCGACTATTGGAAATAATGTTTCTATAGGTCATTATAGTGTTGTTTGTAAAAATTCGGTCATTAGTGATAATACGATATTGAGAGAGCAAGTATACATTGGCGAAAATGTGCATATAGGAAAAAACTGTTATATCTATCCACAAGTAGTAATATTAGAAGATTGTGAGGTGGGTGATAACTGTATAATACATTCAGGAGCCATAATTGGCTCTGATGGTTTTGGATTTTTCCCAAAAGAAGATGGTACTTATGAAAAAATTCCTCAAATAGGTAATGTGATAATAGAAAACAACGTAGAGATAGGAGCTAATGTATCCATTGACAGGTCTACTTTAGGATCTACTCGTATAAAAGAGGGTACTAAATTAGACAATCTCATACATATTGCTCATAATGTAGTTGTAGGCAAAAATAATGCAATGGCCGCTCAATGTGGTATAGCTGGGTCCACTAAAATAGGAGATAATAATATGTTTGGTGGTCAAGTAGGTATTTCTGAACATATTAGTATCAGAAATAATAATAAAATAGCAGCTCAATCTGGTATAGCTAGTAACGTGAGTGATAATGAGATGCTAATGGGATCGCCTGCTATAGATGCTAAGGCATTTAAAAGAAATTTTATTGCTTTTAAAGAATTAGCTGAAATAAGAAATAAAGTTTATAATTTGGATAAATTAATATCAAACTTAATAAAAAATGATAAAACAAAAGACACTAAAAAATGAGGTTTTTATTGAGGGCAAAGGTGTACATATAGGGAAAAATGTAAAATTGACTCTAAAACCTAACGATGAAAACACTGGAATTGTTTTTAAAAGAATAGATATTGATATGAATAATACTATTCCTGCATTAGCTGATTATGCTTCGGATACTATTAGGGGAACAAATCTGTCACGTGATGGAGTTGTAATACGCACTGTCGAACATCTATTAGCTGCTATTATAGCACTAGATATTGATAATATTATTATAGAAATGGATAATGAAGAAGTACCTATACTAGAAGGAAATTCTTATGGATTTATAAATGCTATCAAAAATCAATCTGAGATTATTGAACAAAATGAAAATAGAAAAATTTATAACATCTCCACCACATTATCTTATTATGATGAAGAAAAAAGTGCTGAATACTGGCTAACACCTGATGATAATTATAGATTGACTGTAATGATAGATTATAATAAAGATATTTTACCTCCCCAATACGCTACTTTAAATGATATGAATGAATTTGAAAAAGAAATTTCTCATGCTAGAACTTTCATTTTTTTATCAGAATTAGACGAACTCATCCAACATGGATTAATAAAAGGTGGAGATCTAAATAGTGGGTTAGTAATAGTTGATAAACAAATACCACAAGAAAAATTAGATTTTTATAAAGATTATTTTAATATCCATAATGTTACAATTATAGATAAAGGTATTTTAAATAATACAGATTATTATTATTCTAATGAGCCCGCCAGGCATAAATTACTAGATGTTGTTGGCGATTTAGCATTGGTAGGTTATAGGTTTAATGGCCATGTAATAGCTAATAAACCTGGACATAAATCAAATGTGGAGTTTGCTAAAATAATACGAGAACAATTAAAAAAAGAGGCTAAAAAATCTCCTGTATCAAACTTTGACATTTATAATAAGGAGCCTCTTTATGATATAGAAGCTATTAAACGTTATATGCCACATCGTTATCCTTTTCTTCTAGTTGATAAAATTATAGAAAAAGGCAAAAATTATATTATTGGCATCAAAAATGTTACTTATAATGAGACACATTTTTTGGGTCATTTCCCAAAACAAGCAGTGATGCCGGGAGTCTTATTAATCGAAGCTATGGCTCAGACTGGTGGTATGATGATATTATCTGATTTGCCTGATCCTGAAAATTACATAACATACTTTTTGTCGATTAAAGATGTGAAATTTAGACATAAAGTAGTACCTGGAGATACAGTTGTTTTTTACCTAGAGCTAGCCTCCCCGATAAGGCGAGGAATTGTAAACATGATAGGCAAAGCTTATGTAGGGGAAAAGATTGTAATGGAGGCAAATATGATGGCTCAGGTAGTTAAAATGGAAAATCCTTATTTAGAAACAAATAAATAAAAAAAAATAAATGTATGTTTAAAAATCATCCTAAAGGTTTAGTAATCGCTTTTTTCTCTAATATGGGAGAGCGATTTGGCTTCTATACTATGATGGCCATTTTAGTTTTATTTTTACAAGCCAAATTTGGTATGTCGGCTGAAAGTGCTGGCAGTATTTACAGTTGGTTTTATTTCGCTATTTATGCTCTTGCGTTAGTTGGTGGTATTATTGCAGACACAACAAAACGTTACAAATTAGTTGTTCTATTGGGCCTCATTGTTATGTTATTAGGTTATGTGATGATGGCCGTACCAGGTACTACTTTAGCTATTGCTATTACTGGTTTAATGGTAATCGCTTTAGGCAACGGACTTTTTAAAGGTAATTTACAAGCCATCGTAGGACAGCTCTATGATGATCCTAAGTATGAACCACTGCGAGATACTGGTTATTTATTGTTTTATATGGGTATCAATATTGGTGCTTTTTTTGCTCCTTTTGCAGCTACTGGTATTAGAAATTGGTTCTTAAAAATAAATGGCTTTATTCACGATGCATCATTGCCTGCAATGTGTCATGCATACCTTGATGGACAAAGTCTGGATATTGCTAAATTTCAAGATTTAGCTAATAGCGTTTCTAGTACTGTGGTTACTGATCTTTCTGCTTTTGCGCATCAATATATCGATGTCTTCTCAAGAGGTTATAACTATGCTTTTGGTATTGCTGCTATAGCTATGATTATTTCTCTTTTAATTTTTGTTTTCTATCAAAAAAGCTTACCTGATGCAAGAAAAATACAGAAAGCACAGAAAGAACAAGAAGCTAAAGAACATAAAGAACAACCCACTACTGAAAAATTTCCAATCAAAAATTTAATTTATGCAATAGTAGTATTCGTAGCAGTTTTAGGTATCTTTTGGTTTATAATGAAAAATGTAGACATAGGATTTGCTGTTGCTTTATTCTGTGGTTTTATTACTTATATAATATTATCTTCTACTCCTGAAGAGAAACCTAAAATAACTTCTTTGGTTTTTGTATTCTTTGTTGTTATATTTTTCTGGATGTCTTTTCACCAAAATGGATTAACTCTGACACTCTTTGCTAGGGACTATGTCTTCAAAGAGGTTAACGCCTTTGCTGCATTATTTTTTAATTTAAAATCTTTATTATCAATAATATTAGCAATAACTGGTATTGTGATGATATTTACTTCTAAAAAATTAGTTAATAAAATTATTGCAGCCGCGTTCTTTTTAGGCTTTGGTTATTTAACCTATTATTATTATCAGATAAATGTAGGTAAAATGATCCCTATCGCTCCCGAACTTTTCCAATCTTTTAATCCTCTATTCATTGTAGCTCTTACTTTTCCAATTAATGGTCTTTTTAGCTGGCTTAGAAATAAAGGAAAAGAACCATCTACGCCTAAAAAAATAGGTATTGGCATGTTTATAGCTGCTTTCGCATATACTATTATGATATTTGCTTCTGCCAATTTAACTTCTCCTAGTGAAATAGCTCAATCATCCATTACAGATTATGAAAGAGTAACGCCATACTGGTTGATTTCTACATATCTAATGTTAACTATTGCTGAATTATTTCTGAGCCCTATGGGATTATCTTTTGTGTCTAAAGTTGCTCCTCAAAGATTTCAAGGTTTAATGCAAGGTGGTTGGTTATTGACAACTGCAGTTGGTAATAAACTTTTATTCTTAGGTACTTATTTCTGGGAAAGAATAGAACTATGGCAATTGTGGTTAATATTTGTAGGTGTTTGTGTGGCATCAGGTTTGTTGATTTTTGCATTAATGAAAAAACTTGAAGCTGCTACCAGCTAATAAGATATATAAAATTAAATCAAAAATAGCTGATGTTTTCACATCAGCTATTTTTGATTTAATAAGTTTTAATAATTTATTTAATTTTTTTAGATATAAATTTATTACAAATGTAATCAATCATAACTTAAATACATGATAAATATATCGAAATCATCTTTTATGTAACAAAGAATCTAAGTATCCTGCTTTTACTGAATTACAAAAATCTATTAAAATATATAAAATATTCTATAAAAATAGATATACAAATAGCTATCTTAATAGTTTTTAGACTACATAACTCAATAATGAAAGATACAATATTTATTTTTTTCATATTTTTGAAAAAAAATTCCTCTCTCAAAATATTTTTTATGAATCTCTCTATTATAATCCCCCTTTTTAATGAAGAAAATACTATCACTATTCTTTTAGATAAATTAATTTCTTTGTCTTATCCCTCATTTATTAGTAATGTGGAAATAATCATTGTCGATGACTGTAGCACTGATACTTCTCATAATGTAGTTTCTGAATTTATTAGTAATAATACTTTTCAAATTAAATTAATTTCAAATCCAGTAAATAGAGGTAAAGGGTATGTCGTCAGACAAGGAATTAAAGCAGCTAATGGTGATTTGATTTTAATTCAAGATGCAGATTTAGAATTAGATCCTAATGATATACCTAAAATGTTAAATGCTCTGAATGAATTGAACATAGATTTTGTGAATGGTAGTAGATATTTGCCTGGTATAGTGCGTCCTTTGCCATCTTTTAGTAGATATATGGGAAATAGATTATTTACTTTACTAACTTCTTTTTTGATAAATGTTAAAATTTCTGATGTGGCTTGTGGATATAAACTTTTCAAAAAAAATTTGCTTGACAAAATAAGTTTAAAAGAAAACGGTTTTGGTTTTGAAGCTGAGCTTATCATAAAAACTATGCGTATAAATCCTACTAAAGTTGCTGAGGTTCCCGTGCAATACATTCCTCGGACTATTAATACAGGCAAAAAATTGAAAAATAGACACGCTTTTGGTATATTATGGGTAATTTTGAAATATGGACTTTTTAGATTCAAATGATGAATGTTAAAAGTTTCAAAATAAATAAAATCGAGTTTCACATTGATAAAATTGTAATTTTTTTTATAATTACATTGATGTGTATAAATATGCTCCATGTGAAAATGTGGCAAAAAAAAGAACTTCTTTACTGGGATGTGGTTTCATACTATGCTTATCTACCTGCTACTTTTATTTATAAAGATTTGAGTTTAAAATTTATTGATAATTATACTGGTGAACATGAGTTTGTATTTTGGCCTTCTACATCACCTAATGGTAATTATGTGATTAAAACCAGCATGGGATTGAGCTATTTATATGCTCCTTGGTTCTTTATTGGCCATTTGATAGCGATGAATACTAATTACGATGCAGGTGGTTTCTCTGAACCATACAAGATTTGTTTACAGTTTGGCACTTTAATTTATTTTTTAATAGGGCTTTTATTTTTGAGAAAAGTATTATTGCGATATTTTAATAAATACATAACTGCTTTAGTTATTTTAGCTATAGTTGTCGGTACTAATTTATATTATTATGTTGTATATGAAAGTACATTGTCACACAGTTATAGTTTTGTTTTATTTTCTATTTTTTTGTGGGCTACTATGCGGTGGCATGATGATAGAAATTGGAAATTTACTATATTAATTGGGCTTNNGGATTAATTACATTAATCAGGCCAACAAATATTATTGTTTTAATAATTTTTGCATTGTGGGGAGTAACATCTTTTAAAGGATTAAAAGAAAGAGCTTTATTATTTCTGCGAGAATATCCAAAAGTAATAATAATGATGTTATGCTTCATTGCAGTTTGGATACCACAATTTATTTATTGGTATCAGCAAACAGGGCAGATATTTTACTATAGTTATGGTGAAGAAGGATTTTTTTTCACAAAACCTAAATTTTTAAAAAGTTTATTTAGTTATCGTAAGGGATGGCTAGTATATTCTCCTATAATGGTATTGTCCTTGATCGGGTTGCCATTTATGCATAAATATAAAGAAAAAGAAGGTTTGATGGCAATAGTCATTTTTACTTTTATTAATATGTGGATAATATTTTCTTGGTGGTGTTGGTGGTGGGGCGGAAGTTTTGGACATAGAGCGATGATAGATTCTTACGCTTTTTTAGCTATTCCAATGGGCTCTTTTATGAAGTATATTTATGAAAAAAGAAATAAATTATTAAAAATTTGTTTTTCCTTATTATTGACATTGATGATTTTTTATAGTGTTTTTATGACAGTAAAATATTGGAATAAATCTATCCATTATGATAGTATGACAAAGGAAGCATTTTGGTACAATTTTTTAGAAGTTAAACCTAAACCTGGATACTGGGAAATGCTTGATCCTCCAGACTATGACAAAGCTCTACATGGACAAGAAGAATAAATCAATATTTTATAACTTATTTCCACCTTTTATGCGATCAGAGATAATCTGCTTAGTGTCATTTAAAGGCTTCTTCTAAAATTTTTACAAATCTCTGTGTCAGCTCACCATCACTTATCTTTTCATTTCCATCATATATTGATATTTACTGCAATATTCAAAATGTTTTTCAATTATGATTTCAGCAAAAAAAAACAGGCAGTTTAAATTTAGTTGATAAAACTTCAGTTGCTCCATAGAATGGTGTGTTAATAATATTAACCTGTAACCTTATTTCAGCACCAGACAAATATTAACCATGACCTAATCGTTTTGAAAGCATCCAGGCTTTTCAAGGTTTGTATGACAACGAAATGTCGCTGACTCATTGAGGCTACTCACAGTTTGTTCTCTTGTCACTTAATTAAGTGCCAAATCCAATAAATTAATCTTACGTTGGATTTTAAAAAATTTAATCCGACAAATGTAGATGCCAAACAATTGAATAAAATTAGAAAATATAAATTATACTTTGTCATACATTAGTTATAAATCAAAATATTTTGTTAATGAACTATT
Organism: Rikenellaceae bacterium DTU001; assembly: GCA_001512885.1. Taxonomy (GTDB): domain Bacteria; phylum Bacteroidota; class Bacteroidia; order Bacteroidales; family DTU049; genus DTU049. The sequence goes on along the minus strand of LFSZ01000017.1, from coordinate 22,373 downwards.
TGGTTGGACCCTAATAGATTTTATTCCTAATTTTTCAGCTGTTTTTATATTTTCTTTATTATCATCAAAAAAGATTATTTCTTTTGTAATTAATTTTTGTTCATCCAATATTAATTTAAAAAAATTTATATCTGGTTTACACATATTAACAACAAAAGAATAATAAGCTTTATCAAAAATACAATCAAGAGAAGAAACACCAAATTTTTTTTGTACCAAATTTTGACAATAATTATAATGTATAATATTAGTATTGCTCATTAAAAAAAGTTTATATTTCGTTTTTAACTCATTTAATAATAGCCAGTTTTCTTCTGGAAATTCAACTATCATAGCGTTCCATGCATCTATAATTTCTTTTTTTGAGCAAACTTTAGAAATTTTCATTTCAATTTTTTTAATAAATTCATTCTCTGATAATAATCCTTTTTCGAATTTATCTAATATAGGATCATTATATTCTACATTAAAATAATGTTTCGGGTAGGTCATACCTAATTTTTTAAATGAATCGATAGTTCTTTGATAGTCAACTTTTAATAAAACACTTCCTAAATCAAAGATTATTACTTTTATTTCTTTTGGTAGCATCTTTTTATATTTTTTACAAATTTGTTAAATTAATATTGATTTTACTAAAAACAACTCTATAAAAATAGAAATTAGAGGGAAACATTGATAATAATTTACGAAAATTACAAATATTCAACTTATTACTTTCTATAAGTTACTAAACTTTTCTCGTTCTCACAAAAACAAGCATCCCTCCATCATCAATTCATTTAGCTTAAGTTTTATTTGCACTATTAATAAAACAATATCTTTTTAAAATAAATTTTTTTTAACAAGATTTATGTTAGTATAGCTGATTATTATTAATATTGACATCCACTAAATTTTTACTTTACCAATAATATTTTTAATAGACTCTATATTATTATTATCTAAATAATCATTGATACCTTGTAATATTTCTATACTCGCAGAAGGGTTTATAAAATTAGCAGTTCCTACCTGAATAGCAGTAGCTCCAGCTAAAAAATATTCAATAGCATCTTGCCAATGCATTATACCCCCGCTAGCTATTATTGGTATTTTCACTACTTGATAACATTGATATACCATACGCATAATAATAGGCTTGATAGCTGGTCCAGACAGACCACCCGTAATATTAGACAATTTAGGTTTATATGTATTAATATCTATTGCCATTCCTAAAAAAGTATTAGCTACGGTGATAGCATCAGCACCTTCTGACTCTGATATTTTAGCGAAATCTTCTATCTTTGTCACATTAGGAGAAAGTTTCACTATTAAAGTTTTATAATATACATGTCTAACAGCACTAAGTAATTCTTTTAATAAATTTTCATTAGTACCAAATTGAATACCACCTTTTTTCACATTAGGACATGATACATTAAGCTCTATAGCATCCACACGCTCGATATCATTTAATAAAGATGCTGTCTTCACATAGTCTGCTACATCATTACCAGCTACATTTACTATTATTTTTGTGTCATATTTAGTTATAGCTGGTAGTATTTTGTCAATAAAATGGTGTACTCCTTTGTTTTGTAAGCCGACTGCATTTAACATGCCTGCACTCGTCTCTGCCATTCTAGGAGCGGGATTCCCTTCTCGAGGCTCCCAAGTGGTCCCTTTCATTATTATACCACCTAAAAGTGAAGGATCTATAAAACTCTCAAACTCTTGTCCATAGCCAAATGTCCCACTAGCTGTTAATACAGGATTTTTTAATGTCAATTTTCCTATATCTATTTTTGTACTCATTATTTACACTTAAAATTTGAAATTCAAGATTTTTTTTTAACTCACTTCATTCATTTAGCTCTATAAGATCTTTAGTATCGAATACTGGTCCATCTACACATGCTCTCATATTGCCTTTTTTAGTAGGTACAGCACAGCATAGACAAGCTCCTAATCCACAAGCCATCAAAGTTTCTAATGATATTTCACATTTTATATTATATTTTTCACTCAGATACATAAGGCTTTGAAGCATACTAGTTGGCCCACAAGCATAAATAAAGTCAAAATCATCCAAATGGCGCTCAAATACTTGAGTAATAACACCTTTTTCACCCATAGAGCCATCATCAGTAGCTATTACTAGTTTGCCATATTTTTTGAACTCATTTATTAACATTACCTGATTATGATTTCTAAAACCTAAATATATTTCCAACTCATTACCATGTTCATAAAGCTTATCACTTAAAAATAATAAAGGCGCTACACCACATCCACCAGCTATTAGTGCAAGTTTTCTTTGTCTTGGTATTGAAAAACCTTTACCCAGAGGCATTATTATGTCTACAAAATCATTTTTCTTCAAAGTTTTTAAGTATTTTGTACCTTCACCTTTTAATTGTATTAAAAACTGAATTTCGTTTTTTTTGTCCGAAATGAAATGTATAGATAAAGGTATACGTAGGAATGAATTTAATGTAGGAGGCACATATATTTCGGCAAATTGTCCGGGTGTAATAGGTGGACAATCATCAGGCATGGTTAAATATAATCTAAAGTGCGAAGAATTTATTTGCTCATTATTAACTACTTTTAACTTAGTACGTATTATTTTATTATTCATTTATTTCTATCTCATCTGTTTTATCAGATTGTTTTTGATCTTCATTTTCCGAGATTTCGCTTTTTTCTTTTTGAGTTTCATCTGCTATACTATCATCTTTTACTTCGCTTTCTTGGCTTTCTACACTATCTTCTTTTAAGTCTTCTAATGAAATAATAGATTTATCTATCAATAAATTATACCATTGTATTAATTTTTTGATATCTTTAGGGGTAACTGCATCTTTGTCCCAATCAGGCAAAACTTTGTCCATAAAAGAGATTAACGAGTCTTCATCATTTTGATCGATATTAATTATTTTACCATCAAATTCTTTTAAAGTATTTTTAAAAACTACCTCCACATGTACTTGGTCTTCTTTAGTTACCACAACAATATCAGATAATGGACTCATTCTGCTATTCATAAAGACTGGTAATCGTTTGCTATCGATGAGACTTTCGACTATAAATGCTGTTTTATTATTACCTATTATTTTATATAATCCTGGTTTGCCAGGTATGTAAATTATTTTACTTAGATCCATAGTATATTATTTTTTATATAGTAGCACTATAAGCATTCACATCTGAAGAAATTTTTTTAATTAAACCCTGTAATACATTTCCAGGTCCCACTTCTATAAATTCTGTTGCTCCATCATTAATCATATTTTTAATGGTTTGTGTCCACTTAACAGGTGAAGTCAGTTGATCGATAAGGTTTTTTTTAATCTCATTCGGATCAGTAGTGGGCATAGCAGTAACATTTTGATAAATTGGACATCTGGGGATTTTTATAGGAGTTTTATCAATAGCAGTAGCGAGTTCAGCTCGAGCTTGCTCCATAAGTGGGCTATGAAAAGCTCCGCCTACTTTTAGAGGTAAAACACGTTTAGCACCAGCTTCTTTTAGTTTTTCCATAGCTATTTCTATTCCTTTTAAAGTGCCAGATATCACTATTTGTCCAACGGTATTATAATTAGCAGGTACTACTATTTCATCTTTTATAGTAGATAATACCTCTTCTACTTTTTTATCATCTAATCCTATAACTGCTGCCATGGTACTAGGTTGCTGTTCACAAGCTTTTTGCATAGCAATAGCTCTAGCATATACGAGCTTTAATCCATCTTCATAAGACATAGACTCAGCAGCTACTAAAGCAGAAAATTCACCAAGAGAATGACCAGCTACCATATGAGGGTCGAAACGTTCGGCTAAAACATTTGCTAATACTACGCTATGAATGAATATAGCTGGTTGAGTTACTTTAGTCTGCATTAGATCTTGTTCACTGCCCTCAAACATTAATTTTATTATATTAAATCCTAATATTTCATTAGCTCTATCCATCATTTCCTTGGCAATGGGAAAATGATCAAATAAATCTTTTCCCATACCTGGATATTGGGCTCCTTGTCCTGGAAAAACATAAGCTTTTTTCATAAATTTCTTATTTTTTTCGATATAATATTAATGACCACATTATTAATATTATTATACCATTTCCATTTTAGTACCCGAGGCCGGAATCGAACCGGCAAAGGCAAATGCCCATTGGTTTTTGAGACCAACGCGTCTACCAGTTCCGCCACTCGGGCCTTTTATTTGATGTTTCTTTATTCACAATAACATTAAATTTTTACAAAATTAATAAAAAAAAATAAATGATTATGAATGATAGATTAATTTATTGTATAATATTATTTTTTTTCTCAAGTGCAGCTCTAACCAAAGATACAAACAAAGGATGTGGGGATTCAAATCTACTTTTATATTCTGGATGAAATTGAACACCAATAAAAAATGGATGGTCCTCTAACTCCATTGCTTCTACTAATTGCTCTGTGGGATTGATGCCTACAGCTTTCATACCGTGAGATTCAAAAATTTCAAGATATTTATTATTAAACTCATAACGATGTCTATGTCTTTCATAAACAAGGTCTTGTTTGTAGCATTCATATAATTTAGAATTTTTAACAATTTTGCAAGGGTAAGCTCCTAATCTCATTGTACCACCTTTTACAGATATCTTTTTTTGATTTTCCATGAGATCAATGACAGGATTTAATGTTCTAGGATTTATCTCTCTACTATTGGCATCTTTTAAATGCAAGACATTGCGAGCAAATTCTACAACTGCCATCTGCATACCAAGGCAAATGCCAAGAAAAGGAATTTTATTTTCACGTGCATACTTAGCAGCTAATATTTTACCTTCTAAGCCTCGTTCACCAAATCCTGGAGCTACTAATATAGCATTATATTTATTCAATAAATTATCCAAATTACCTTCAGTAATATTTTCAGAACTGATAAAATCCAAATTTACTTTTGTTTCTAAATAAGCTCCTGCGTGAATAAATGATTCAATTATAGATTTATAAGCATCTTTGAGTTCTATATATTTTCCTATTAGAGCAACATCGACTTCATTTTTAGGATTATCTATATGATTAATTAATTCTATCCATTTACTTAAATTAGTTTGAGAGGTAGATGAAATACCAAATTTATCAAGTATCACTTCATCTAATTTTTCCTCTTGCATCTTTATAGGTACTTTGTAGATAGTGTCTATATCAATATTTTCAATAACAGCTCTTTGTTCGACATTACAAAACAAAGCTAATTTCTGACGTATAGAATCATTTATAGGTACAGATGTTCTACATATCAAAATGTCAGGCTGCACGCCTAATTCTTGTAAATTTTTTACAGAATGTTGAGTAGGTTTTGTTTTTAATTCACCAATATTTGCTAGATAAGGAAGTAATGTCATATGCATCACGAGTGATCTTTTTCCTAGCTCTAATCTTAATTGTCTAACAGCTTCTATAAACGGTAATGATTCGATATCGCCTACTGTACCACCTATTTCAGTAATAATAAAATCATAATCTCCACTAAATTCTAATAATCTAATCCTATATTTTATTTCGTCAGTGATATGTGGAATTACTTGCACAGTTTCACCCAAATAATCTCCTCTACGTTCTTTTTCTATAACATTCAAATATATCTTACCAGTAGTTACATTATTAGCCTGAGAAGTATAAATGTTTAGAAATCTTTCATAATGACCTAAATCGAGATCTGTTTCAGCGCCATCTTCTGTAACATAACATTCTCCGTGTTCATAAGGGTTTAATGTACCGGGATCTACATTTATATAAGGATCTAATTTTTGAATAGTTATCGAAAAACCTCGCGATTGTAAAAGTTTGCCAATAGAAGCTGATATAATGCCCTTGCCAAGGCTAGAGACTACACCTCCTGTTACAAAAATATATTTAGTGTCTTTAGTCATAATAAAAATAATTTATATTGCAAAGATAAATTATATTTTACATTTTTTATTTAAAATCAAAATATAACAATTTATTTTTATTCTAAGGTAAAATATTAAAAAATATTTTATCTTTTAAGAGTCATTGAGAAACGTCGCAACTTTTCTCAAATCCAATTAATTATCTTCTATTTTTGCCCTACGAATTTCCCATATAAAATATGTAACTATCAAAACAAAAGCTACTAATGAGAGCACTTCAGGCCAAACATTTCCATCTATCCATACCCATTTTCCATTTACTAATTCCTTAAAAATGGGAACTGTAAGGTCTAAACCAAAGAATAATAACAGAGCCCCAATAACACCAAAGAGAGCAGCTCCTGCTATGAATCCACTTGCTAAAAGAGTGCCTCGTTGTTCACGAGCTTTAGCCAATTCTTTATTTTTAGTTTTATTAGCTGCGAAGTGATTTATTAATCCACCTACTAAAAGAGGCGTATTAAGACCTTGAGGGATAAACATACCTAGAGCAAATGCTAATGGAGGAATACCCAAAAAGTTTATAATTATAGCAGTAATAGCACCTACTAAGTACAAAATCCATGGTATTTCAGCATTTTCTTGCATAAAAGGTTCTATTATAGAAGCCATAGCATTAGCTTGTGGAGCTACTAATGGATTAGGGTGTTCTGGAGTTTTCACAAAACCATAGGCTTGATTTAGCACAAATATTACTATACCTACCGTAGCAGCACTTACTAATATTCCTAAAAATTTGAATGTTTCTTGCTTATATGGTGATGAACCAATCCAATAACCGATTTTCAAATCAGTAACAAAACCACCTGCTGTAGACAAAGCTGTACAAACAATACCACCGACAAGCATGGCTACCACCATACCAGTAGTACCTTTTAATCCTACTTTTACTAATACCAATGACATTAATATTAAAGTCATCATAGTCATGCCAGATACAGGATTAGTACCTACTATAGCTATAGCATTGGCTGCTACAGTTGTAAACAAAAAAGAAATTATTAAAAGTGCAACTAAAACTATTACCGCTTGCCACCAATTTAGATTTACACTTAATATGAAAAATAGTAAAATACCAAAAATCACTAAGATCAATGCTGATAACCAAAATCTAGAAGGTATATCTTTGTCAGTACGCAATACTTCTGTTTCGCTTACTTGCTTCTTATTAAATAATAACCCAAAAGACTTACTCAATATTGGTAAAGAATTTATAATACCTATAATACCAGCCATAGCTATGGCTCCTATACCTATCGGACGGACATAATCTAAAAATATTAGTTCTGCTGATAAATCTTGCATACCACCTATATAACCTATGATAGGTATAAATACCCACCACGAAAGCAATGAACCCATAACAATGATCAATGCATATTTCAATCCAACTAAATAACCAAAACTAAATACTAATGCCGAAGCGTTCATTTTGAAAACTACTTTAGTTTTATCAGCAATAGCAGCCCCCCACCCCACCATTCTTGATGTAAACTCTTCTTGAAATAATTTTAATGAATTGATCATAAAATCATAGATGCCTGCGATGATACCGCCTTTTAGAAGTATGGAAGATTGTTTCGAAACATTAGCTCCCGTTACCAATATTTCTGTAGTAGCTTTAGCTTCTGGAAAAGGTAATTTGCCATGCATATCTTTAACAAAATATTTTCTAAATGGTATCAAAAACAATATACCGAGAAACCCTCCCAAAAGCGATGAGAAAAATATTGGCCAGAAATTAATTTCTATACTTGGATACTTATGCTGAAGTATATAAAGAGCTGGTATAGTAAAGACAGCTCCTGCTACCACTACTCCTGAGCTAGCACCTATAGATTGTATAATAACATTTTGACTCAAAGGATCGGATTTTCTAGCAGCCATCGTAGCCCCAACGGCAATTATAGATATAGGGATAGCGGCTTCGAAAACTTGACCAATTTTTAAGCCAGAATATGCTGCTGCTGCTGAAAATATTATAGCCATCAATATACCCATTGCTACAGACCAAGTAGTTACTTCTTTATATTTTTTTGTAGGATCTAGTATTGGCTTATATTCTTCACCTTCATTCAGCTCTCGATAAGCATTTTCAGGTAAACGAAATTCTTCTTTTTCCATAAATTTATAATTTTATTTGCAAACCTAATAAAAAATTTAAAAATTTATATTAAGAGAAAGCAAATAAGTATGAATAAAATCATCGATTTCGCCATCTAGTACTGCATTAACATTAGAAGTTTCTATTCCTGTACGATGATCTTTTACCATTTTATATGGATGTAGTATGTAGCTTCTAATCTGACTCCCCCACTCTATTTTCTTTTTATTTTTTTCTAATTTATCTAATTCCTCCTGTTTTTTTCTTAATTCCATTTCATACAAACGAGATTTGAGCAATTGCATAGCTTTTTCTCTATTTTGCTGCTGAGAACGAGTGACTTGGCACTCTACCACTATACCTGTAGGTATGTGACGTACTCTTACAGCAGTCTCTACTTTATTTACATTTTGCCCACCTGGGCCAGAGCTTCTAAATGTATCCCATTCTAAGTCTGCTGGATTTATCTCTATATCAATAGTCTCATCTATAAGTGGATAAGCAAATACTGAAGCAAAAGATGTATGCCGACGTTGATTAGAATCAAATGGAGATATACGTACTAGTCTATGTACTCCGCTTTCACTCTTTAGATATCCATAAGCATAGTCACCATCTATCTCAAGAGTGCATGACTTGATACCAGCTACATCACCTTCTTGTAAATCTAATTCTATTACTTTAAAATTATGTCTTTCTGCCCATCTGATATACATTCGCATTAGTATCTGAGCCCAATCTTGACTTTCAGTACCACCAGCTCCACTATTAATTGTAATTATCGCACTATTTTTATCGGCTTCATCGTGCATCATTTTATAAAATTCGAGTCTATCTAATGCTTTTTTAACTAATTCATACTGCTTTTGATACTCAGTATCAGAGATTTCGCCTGCATTAAAAAATTCATCATAAACTGAAAAATCTTCGATTTTTCGAGCTACCTCATTATATTTTTCAATAAAATTTTTTTTATTACTGATTTCTTTTAAAATCTTTTCTGCTTCTTTTGGATTATCCCAAAAATTTGGCTCTTGGGTTTTAGTCTCTTGAGATTCTATTTCTTTTTTTATATTATCGATGTCAAAGAAACCTCCTCAGAGATGCCAATCTTCCCTTAAGATCATTTAATATTTCACTCATTTTTTTTGCAAAATTATAAAAAGTCAATAAATTTATGAAAAATTCTTGCACATATCAAAATAATTTATCGATATACACGAGATAAATTAATAAATCTGAAAATCATATATTATCAATGTACAATTCGCCTTTAGGATGCAAAATTTCATAATTTTTGAGTTCCTCGTCAGAGCTAAATCCTTCACCCCATATTATTTTGTCGGGAGTTACAATCCTAATAAATTTAGTAGACGTTATGATATGAGATCTGCGATTCCATACTAATTCTTCAGAATAAAATTCAGTATTATCAATTATATTAAATACTTTGACATCTTTTCGAAGTTCTAATTTAGCATTTTTATCATCTAATTTAGCATATTTAGCATATATGATAGATTGCACATTACCTATGGAATCATAAAAATTACCTTTTAAATCTCCTTCTAAAATTGTTACTTCATTAGGATGAATATAATTTTTTATTATAGGAGCTAATATATGCATAGTTACTCGTCCACTATCAGAATAATAAACACTTGCATTTTTTATAGTAGCTATAGGAAAAGTATCCTGTTCTGTTACTTTTTTTATCTCTTCTAAGGTACTTGGTTGGCAGCCCAAAATAGCTAATAACAAGAACAAAACTATAAAAAACTTAAACAAACAACTTAAAAACCTCATAATATTATTAATCAGAGGCTCTTATAGTGGTGGTCTCTGTATACCAGCAATTAATTGTATATGAATTTCCTTTGTAATATCCATAGAAAAATAGATCTTCAGTTTTAGGAAAATAAGAATAAGCTTCAGAAGCTTTACGAGAAGCTATATTAGCAAATTCAGGATCTCTTTTAGCTTTAATATATTGATCATAAGCTGCCCAATAGCCAGCTCTTTTAGTTACAGGATTGTCACCACAGCTAGCAGATGTAATCATATAAAGATCTCCAATAAAAATATATGGCTGCCCACTATTAGGTTTTATGTTAGAAGCTTTAATAGCAGCATTTTTAGCTGCTGAATATTGACCATTCAACCTATATGCTTCTGCTAAAACCATGTAAGCATTGAATTTATCGTCAGGATCTTGAAAATTTTCTGCTGCTTGATTAGCATATTTTATAGCATCAGAATATCGCTTGGTTTTTATAAAAGACTTTGCCAGAGATATAGCTGAGGCAGGTGATGGATCTAGTGTATACAATTGCTCGGCAGCCTTGAAATACAATTTATTGTCATCACAACCTTTTTTCTCCATTATATTTGTTAATCTACGCAAAAAATCTATGTTTTGTTTATTTTGCTCAAATTTATTACTATATATATTTATAATAATATCACAATTAGCAAAAGGTGCCATAAAATTATCCATATTTATAATAGCAGCCTTCACATTATTGATAGATCTGATATATCTATTACTGTCTGCTGGATTATTTTTATATTCATCATATAGTTTTACTAATCTTTTATTCATCAAATCTGACAATCTATCATACTCTTCGAAGATAACTATAGTATCCATTTTGCCATTAACGACTTGATTTACTAAAAAGTCATAATAAGTAAAAACTATAGCTGGCTCTGCATCTTCTTTTCCCAATTCTATGCTACGACGAAAAGTAGCTAAAATCTCATCAATATTTTCTGGTCTATACTGTAGCATAGCTAGAGCTTTACGTCCTAACACAAAACTCTCAGATGAGTGAGATTCACAACCAAAAGCTTCTATCCTTTTATCAAATACCATCATCAAAGTATCAATATATTTTTGCTTTAATTCGGGATTTGATTCGTTTTTCTTTATTAAATACTCTATTATATCCTGACCATCTATATATATATATGCACTAGCTAAGGGTGCATTATTAAATAGATAACGCCAACTATCTAATGAGTATTCTATTAATTCAGTTCGTTCTTTATTATTATTCCATTGTTTCATATTTTCCCTATAGATAGAATAGCTTTGCACGGCTTTTACACTATCTGGCCCCCATTTAGGTCCATTTATACTGCAAGGTTCGGGAAATGTGATTTGTTTGGTTTGCTGAGCATTCATAGCTCCTATACCTATAAAAATTACTAAAATCAAAACTAACCTTTTCATATTTTTTATTTTTTTATTCCACACAATTTTATTTTTTTTAATTTTTTATTCATATTTTTTTCTTTCATAAAAACCTTCTTTTAAATGTATCGATATGCCAATATTAAAGTTATTAACAGCTATTAAATTATTTTTTTTAGTTCCTAAATAAGTGTAAGCAAAATTAATGCCAATTGATGAAACGGATTTAAAAATAGGGCGAAAAGGCAACAACATAGAAGTAGAAAATGTATATGCGTCTAAGGAAGTGTTACGTAAATTGAGATAAGTTTTAGCATATTTAAAGCTGATAATATAATTACTTCTAAGAAAAATATTTTTTAATGAGTTTGGTTTAGGTATAAATGAAATACCAGACTGTATAGCAAAACTATTTTGTAAGCTATCAGTTTCTCCGAAATTTTTGAAGTTTTTCCATTTCGAAAAATACCCATCAATAAATATTTTGATATTTTCTTTATTATCCCAGCTAATACCAGCGCAATAGAATGCTGGAAACTCATATTTGCCTTTTATTTTTGACTCAGCAGTAGTATCTATACCAATGTCATTATAAATACCAAATGTAACGAGCTCAGATCTAATAGTTCTACTAGCATCGATAGATAACTCTGGTGCATAAGTAAAGCTAAATGAAAGATTAGACTTTTGCATAGGTATCAAATAATGCAAACCAGCATTAAAGTAAAAATCATTAACAAAAGTTTCATTTATATATCTATTGTCAAAAAAATAAGTGCTATCAAAATCAGTACATTTACTTTGATATATAGAACCAAAGAGATAACTAAAATTAATACCAAGAGAAAAATTTTTGGTAATATTGATTCCAAATCCTAAAAATGCTTGATTGATACCACCATGAGAACTGTAAACGTTATTATACGAAGATGATGTAAACTGCGGCATAGAATCTACAATTTTGTAACCTACATTAGAAAAAGGCACTAACCCAATAGCTGTAGATAAAAATTTATTAATTCTAAAACCACCACCAACCATCGAGAGCCCTCCACCCCATTTATACGAACTTTGTTTAGAATTTTCTAAAATATTGCCTATCGCATTAGCACCGATATTAATTACAACTGATGATGAGTCAAAAACCGAATACGTAGCTGGGTTTAAATAATTTATAATGCTTTTATCATAAAAAGTACCTCCATTTATCCCTAATCCATAAATTAATGAGTGATTAGTATTCTGCAAATCTCCTATACCATATCTAGAATATGGATTATAAAAATTATCTTGCCCCATAATAAAAGTAGTAATGAGCATAAAAAAAATTATTACAAAATAAATATTCTTAAAAAATTTCATTTTAGTAAATATTTTAGTCCTAAAAGCACTAAATTTTGCTCGGCAAAATTGCAATTTTTTAAATATATATTTTCTTTGTGCGAAGTAGTCAAATATACAGGTCCTTTATATTTTTTTATAAATTCATCTATTCTAGCTTGTAATTCATAAATTACACCCCAATAAACACCAGAGTGGATACTATCATTTGTATTATTACCTATCATAGGAGTTTTAATATTTTTATTATCTTCACTTGTTAATAACGGTAATTTTTTTGTAAAATTATGTAATGCTTTATATCTTATATCAAAACCAAGACTTATAGCACCACCTACATAAGTCTTTTTTATAATATAATCATAGGTTATAGCTGTACCCACCTGAATAGTTAAAAAAGTTTTATTTTTTTTCAAACTATAAGCACCTACTGATGCAGCAATTCTATCTTCACCCAGAGTATCTATTGTCTGATAATCTATTGAAAATGGCAAATTAGAGTATTTAGATTTAATAGATAATACATTATTTTTTTCTAATAAATCTTGCAATCCATCAGACAATGTTATTACTGAAGAATATAATCCATGTGTAATATCAAATTTTTTTAAAATATTTTTAATATTTATTTCTATATATTCATCTGTAGACAATGAGAAAATAGCATCATTTAGAGATACCTTTGTGCTAGTATTTCCGAAATCTATACAAATAGTGTAACCCAAAACATTAATATTTTAGTGACCCCGGCAGGAATCGAACCTGCATCTAAAGTTTAGGAAACTTCCGTTCTATCCATTGAACTACGGGGCCTTATGATTTTATCATATTTCTAGCTTTAATATTATAATATCACTATTAAAATAATATAATAAATCAGAGAAAACAAAATTACAAAATATTAATAAAATGATTTTCAAATTTTTTTTATAAAAAAAATTATTTATGTATAATTTGAAAACTATTAATTGACAGTCAATTAATTTAAAAAAGAGGGCTATTTATTACAATAAATCGCCCTCTTTATCAAGTGGCATCGGGTGGAGTTGAACCACCGACACAAGGATTTTCAGTCCTCTGCTCTACCGCCTGAGCTACGACGCCATCTTTTTTGCAAAAATAATAAAATTATTTATTATGCAAAAATTATTTTTTTAAAAAAATAATTAATTGAAATATTTTTTTTAAAAAAGAAAGTTATAATTGAGGATTTTTTGTCTCAGTGTTATCAATGAAAAACGCCAAAAATCTTTTGCGATGTACCATTATCATTACTTAGTCTTAATAGATATGTGCCAGGAGTCAAATTAGAAACATCAAGTACAAATTTATTATTAGAAAAATAATAATCTCTCAAAAGACGTCCATCTAGAGAGAATATGTTTAATTTAGTAGGTATAGCTTCGTTTAATTCAATAGTTATAAAATCAGAGGCGGGATTTGGATATATCATAAATTCATTAGAGATAAAAAACTTTATCTCATCACAATTATCTACGTGAGCTGTTATAGGTATACGCTCGCTTATACAATCTACACCTTTGATTTCCCAATCATAAAAATAATAATAATAATCAGGATCTCCTGCTGAATTACCTTTTATAGAAATCATATTAGAAATTTCATAAGGATATTGAGCACCCGAACTATTTCGATATAAATTTGGAAAAGTAGTACAAGATAATTGCAAATTGTTTTGCACTGGTAAATCAAAATTAAGAGTAACGCGACTAATGCCAGCAGGGATATTTATCGTAGTACTTTGTATAGTATTATCATTTTCATCGCGCAAAGAAATGGTACGATTCCCATCAGTTTTAGCATTTACTTCCACAGAAATCAATGTAACAGGTTGATAACAATCGAAAATTAAATAATGAGTAGTCCACAAATTAAAGAAACCACCATTAGTATTTGATTGAGTGCTACCCACATGTTGAATTGGGGATTCTACATAATTATCTACCCACAATGTAGTATCATGTGTTAGATTTGAAATAGAAAAATAATTACCTGTAAATATAGGGCTGACGTCATACATATTAATATACCAATTAACTAAACCATCAGCATACGCTTCTAAAATGACATCTTCACCTATGCATATAGTAGTATCGTGGACTGTGGGCGGCAAACTACCCACTTGTATATAATTAACTTTAGTTTCTGTGTAGCTACCACAAACTCCAGCATCAGCTATCAAATTAACAGTATATAAACCATAAGAAGTATATACGTGAGAAGGTTCATAATCAGTGCTTGTATAGCCATCGCCAAAATCCCATAAATAGCTTAGAGCATTTTGAGATAAATTAGAAAAATTCACTATAAATGGTAAATTACAACCAGAAGTCACATTGGCTTCGAAATTGGAGATTATATTTTTGTATTCCGATTTTACATTTATCGAGATAGTATCATTACTCGGCTTCATATCACTGGCATTGTTAGGATTTTCACAAAATACAATAAATTGATTATCGCCTTCTAATAAATGTAAACTTGGTAGATCTAAGGTGTCTTTTTCTAAAGAAGCTAAATTACCATTCCAATTGACACATTGCAGCGGTTGATCTGCATATGAATAACAAACATTTAGAGAAATTAAATTTTGCGTACTAAGATTCTGAATTGTAACTCTTGGAGTTATATCTATATCATAACAATTATAAGAAGAGACAGGGGCTAATAATTCAGAAATTTTAGCATCTAATGCAAGTAAATTTTCATTAACTTCTATTTTTTCAATATAAGGGACTTTATTTTGTTTGGTAGCTACTATTAACAAACTATCATCAGTAGCTAAATCTTGGAAAGTTAAATTAACAGAATTGCTATTATATGTATATTGCGCATCTAATAAAATACCATTCGATGATAATGCAACTAAAGTATATGGTTCAGTCTCTACCATAAGAGAATTATCTCCTATTATAAGTGGTTCATTATAAGATATAGTAAGTGGATCAGGCACTGAGAAATAATTCATCGTAGATGGATCACCGAATAAATGATATACTTCCCAATAATATTTTTTCAAACTAGAATTTGATGATTGAACTGCTAAATTACCACCATGTATCATTTGGGCATTAGTTATAAACCACTCAGAATATGGCTCGCCATGAGTATGAAAAACTCTATCATAAGCTCCTAAGTTTGTACTATTATACGTGGGATTAGCTACAATATTACTTCTATATCCTACTCCCCAATAATAATCTTCATCCCAATAAGAATAATCAGAAGCACCAATATATGCTACTGCTCCTTTATTAGTTGCACGCGTTATAGCTTCACCAAAGCATTCATTTATTTCAAATTTAGAAGATTGACAACAATTACCTACCATCAATCCATATTTATGAGTATTTTGTAAAGAGGCAACATTAGAAGTTGTAAAAGATGGATCACCCCAACCTGCTGAATTGCAATGAGCTGTATAGTTAGCATAACCTGTACCTCTGCTTATTTTTGAAATCATATCGGCTGATACACCACTACCACTACTTGCTGGATATAGATAAGTATGACTGTAAATACCGTTATTACTATTAAAATAATTTTGGGTTGCATAATTTATTTGGCCATTAGCATAAGTAGATGAATAATTATTATCTACACCAGCTACCATTAATACTGTATCCAGATAAGATTTAATAGGCATTTGATATTTCTCATAAGTAATAGTTTTATTAATTAAATTTTGCAAATGAGTAGCATTCTGAGCACTAAAGCGAGCATAATATAAATCAGGCAAATAATCACTAGATCCATCATAACATGCATAATACAGATCTGTAACGTGTGAATTTTGTGTTGTACCATTAAACGAAGGTATCAAATCTACATCGCCTACTAATAAAAGAAAAGTAGGAGGCGGCGTAGTATTGCTATACAAAGATTGTAAATATGATTTAATATTTGTGGTGCTTGTTCCTATTACATCAGTATAAGCTACTTCTACATTGTAACCTTTTTCTGTCTTCCAACGAATAAATGGTTGTAAAGTATTTTCAAAAGATCTAGGTGATATTATAAGATAAGTAATTGGATAATCTGTTATCACATCTTTTATAACATTATTTTGGTAATTTAGTAAATTAGAAAAATTAAAAAATGGAGAAAACAATCTTAATTTATCATTAAGATAATCTTTTATATTATTAGAATTAAAAGTTACTTCTAATTCTACTTCATAAATAATCTCTAATAAGTTGGTAACTGGATTATAAGCGAAAGGATTTATTCTTAGTAATCCTATACCGGTACCTCGTTGTTTACCATAATATTCTATTTCTGCCAGTTGTTTTCTATGAAATACATTGGTATTGTAATAGTTTTCATCAAAATAAAATGGAACAGTTTTAGGATCCGTACTTTTACTGATACTAGGCTGTGCAGGTATTATAGGTGAAGTGAAACCAAGTTCATTCAAATTTATGATTTGTTCTTTTTTAGAAATTATTGTAATATTTAAATTTTCGGATGGCATTTCTATTAAATGATTTAATGTAGGTAGCTGAGCTTTGCCAGTATCATAACTAATAGCTAGTGCATCACCAATGATTTGAGTAAAAATACCATGTGGGGTATTGACATTTTGTAACTGAATAGCTGGCAATGAAATTTTAACTCTAAAAGACATAATCTCATTATCGACAATCTGCCATATTTGTTTGTCATTAATAGGAAATGTTACTTCTTTTGTTTGTGCAAAAACAAAATTAATCGATAATAAGGCAAACAAAATAACTAATACTTTTTTCATAATTATAAAATAATTTTTACTAAATTAATATATGATTTGAAATTAAACAAATTTTTAATTTTTCTAGGATTGAGAAAATTATCTTTATCTTTAATTTTTTTTATATTTTTGTTGAATATTAAAAAAAAATCAACCTCTAAGAAATGGAAGATATAAAAAATTACATTAATAACAGTATAAAAGTCAAGAAAAAAATCATCACAAACGACGAGCTAATTAATAATATAGAGAACTTAATAGAAATCTCGATCATTAATATAAGTAAAGGAGGTAAAATATTTTTTTGTGGCAATGGTGGTAGTGCTGCTGACGCTCAACATATAGTTGCAGAACTCACAGGTAAATTTTTAAATGATCGCCAACCTATACCAGCTATAGCCTTGGGTACTAATTTTTCATATACTACAGCGGTAGCTAATGACTATAACTATGACAATGTCTTCGTAAGGGAGCTTGTAGCATTAGCTAAACCATATGATATTTTGGTCGGCATATCTACTTCGGGCAATTCGCCTAATATCATAAAAGTCATAAATAAAGCCAAAGAAATAGGATTAGTAACAAGTGGGTGGACTGGAGAGACAGGAGGTAGACTAAAAGATTTGGTAGATATATGGCTAGGTATCCCGAGTGATTTTACCCCACATATACAAGAGGCTCATATCACTATAGGTCATGCATTTTGCTATTTTTTAGAAAATAAATTGAAATAATAATGTCTGCTTATAATCAAAAGGTTTTATCTGAATGGAATATCCATAAAAATTGGACTCTATTTTTAGATAGAGATGGTGTAATAAATAAAAGAAAAATCGGAGATTATATAAAAATAATTGATGAATTTGAATTTATTCCCAATACTAAAGAAGCTTTAGCCATTTTAGATAAATATTTTAATAAAATAATAATAGTAACTAATCAACAAGGGATTGGCAAAGGTTTAATGAGCGAAAAAGATTTACAAGAGGTACACAACTATATGCACGAAGAGATTCTAAGAGCTGGTGGACGCATAGATGCTATATATTTTTGCCCTGATCTAGCATCATCAAATTCTCAATATCGTAAACCTAATCCAGGCATGGCTCTAAAAGCTAAAGAAGATTTTCCTGTTATAGATTTTTCACATAGTATGATGGTAGGTGATACAAAAATAGATATGGAATTTGCTCAAAATCTCGGTGCTAAAAAAATTTTTATTGGAGACCTCGAGGAAGATCAACTTACAATCATGGATATAGACCTTGTATTTAATAGTTTATATGATTTTGCTTTAGAAATTCATAAGTATTATCAAAATTTATAATCATGAAATGTCCATTTTTTATTTTTCTTTTGCTTATTACGATTAATAATCAATTGATCTGTCAAAATGATACAATAAATCTAAGAGATAATAATGGTTTACCACATGGTTATTGGGAAAAATATAAGGATGATAGACTTTTTTATCAAGGGCATTTTGATCACGGAATCCCAATCGGCGAGTTTACATATTATTATCCAGAAAAAATATTAAAAAGCAAGCTCATATACAGTGATAACGGCAAAAAAGCTTATGCTATTCATTATTATAAAAATGGTAAAAAATATGCCGAAGGGCTTTATTATAATAAAAAAAAAGAAGGCAAATGGATATATTACGATGGATATGATCATATAATAGCAATAGAAAATTATAAAAATGGAGAGCTTAATGGCTTTTGCTATGATTTTTTTCCTAATGGAGATACTCTACAGATAGCTAATTATATTAATGGTAAAAGAAATGGAGAATATAAATTATTCTACCCAACAAAAAATCCGAGAATCATCACAACATATAAAAATGATACTATACAGGGACTAACTAAATATTTTTATTCTGATGGACAAATATATGAGATGGGCAAATATTTAGATGGTCTAAGAGATGGCTTGTGGATCATGTATGATGAAGATGGAGTAGTAATACTTACTGAAACCTATTATAAAGGAACATTAATAGAAAGAAAAGTTTATCAACCTGATAAAGATCCAATCAAAATAGAGAATGAAATATATGAAAATATGGAACTATACAAAAAAGGATTAATAAAAGAACCATCTGAAAGTGATTTTTTTAATGATACATTTAGATGAAGCACCACATCATTTTAATTATATTAATTTTTGCTTTATTTAGTTGCCAAAGCGATATAGAAACCATAGATCTTGGTTATGATTATTATATAACCAAACCTGGTTATTACCTTATTTATACAGTCGATTCTATATGTTTTGATGATTTTTATAATACTTCTGATACTACTAATTTTTTACTAAAAGAATTAATGGAATCGACTTTTGTAGATAATGAAGGGCGTATGGCCTTTCGTATAGAGAGATGGCATAAATATTCTGATACTTTGCCATGGAAATTAAAAAATGTGTGGTACTGCGTAAAAACTAATCAACGAGTAGAAAGAGTAGAAGAAAACACACGCTTTATCAAATTGATTTTTCCTATTAAAAATTTTTATAGGTGGGATGGTAATGCCTTAAATAATCTAGGATATCAAGAATATAAATATCAGAATGCACATCATCCATTGCAAATTTTAAATTTTTATTTTGATTCTACAGTCAAAGTATTGCAGGATAGCTTTGTAAATCTAAAATATGTTCGCTACAAATATGAGATTTATGCAAAAAATGTCGGCTTAGTAAAAAAAGTTTTTGTAGATTTGGAAAATAAAGATAATTTATCAGGAGAGATAAAAAAAGGTGTAAAATATGAATGGAAATTAATAGAATATGGTACGCAATAGATCAATTTTTTTAATAATATTAATTTTATTATCTGGGATAAAAATTAATTCTCAGATATACTACAGAGTAGATTTTTCTAATAAATTTAATACCAATTATTCACTCGATCAACCTGAGTTATTTTTGTCTAATAAAGCTATAGAACGAAGAGAAAAGTTTAATATTCCCATTGATAGCACAGATTTACCTGTCAATAGTTGGTATTTAGACAGTCTAACATCTTTAGATTGCGAAGTCCTATATACTTCACGATGGTTTAACTCTGCTGTAATAAAAATACAAAATGATAATATTATTAATAGGATTTTGCAATTACCATTTGTAGTAAATGCACAATTAGTAAAGCCAAAAATAAATAAAGAAACTGATGAAACTAAAATCACTACCCCATCAATAGCTTATTCTGATATAACAAAAAAATCAACCAAAATTCCACAAACCATTTATGGTTTCTCAACAAATCAAAACCAAATGATCGGCATACACATTTTGCATCAGATGGGTTATAAAGGAGACGGTATAGTGATAGCTGTGTTAGATGCAGGTTTTTCAGGTTGCGATCATATACCATTTTTTGATAGTTTACGTTTAAAAAGTAGATTATTGGGAACCAAAGATTTTGTATTTCCTGGCAATAACGTTTATAATAAAAGCAATCATGGTACTTCTGTATTAGCACTAATGGCTAGCAATATACCAAATATATTAGTAGGTACAGCCCCTGAGGCTTCTTATTGGTTGATAAGGACTGAAGATCCCAGTTCTGAATATTTGATAGAAGAGGAAAATTGGATAGCAGGAGCAGAATTTGCTGATAGTGTAGGAGTCGATATTATTAATTCCTCATTAGGCTATACGACTTTTAATCTAAATTCTCAAAATCATAGCTACACGGATCTTGATGGCAAAACTACAAGAGTGAGCAAAGGTGCAGCTATGGCTGCAAGTAAAGGCATGATAATATGCAATAGTGCTGGCAATAGTGGCAATAGTAGTTGGTATTATATAGGAGCACCTGCAGATGCTGATAGTATCATAACTGTGGGAGCTGTGGACTCACTAGGAATTGTCGTTGAATTTTCTTCGAAAGGTCCTACTTATGATGGACGCATTAAACCTACTGTTTGTGCACAAGGTGCAAATGTATTTACAGCTTCTCAAGATAGCAGCATAATAATGGGTAATGGGACCTCATTCAGTTCACCTATAATAGCAGGTGCTACAGCTTGCTTACTACAAAAACATCCAAACTCAGATCCTATTAGCATCATCACATCGATTATTAAAAGTGCTAATAGATATTTAACTCCAAATAACTTTTATGGTTATGGTATTCCCAATTTCGCAGTAGCTGATATCTTAGCTAATGATACTTCTATATCTTCTCCACCATGGCTAGAATCTACACCTTTCATATACCCAAATCCTTTTACATCATATATAAATATTATATATCAATCTAAAGAAAAAAGCTTTCTAGATATAGCTCTTTATTCTATTAATGGTACACAAGTATTTAAAAATATATATCAATTATTTCCCGGCAATAATTATATAATAATAGAACAACTAGATTCACTATCATCAGGAATATATATCATAGCTATAGGTGCTAATAAAACTATCAAAGTAGTAAAACAATAATTAAACAAAAACTCACGATTTAATAAATATGATTTTTAAAACATAATAATAAGATGTAAAATTAAATTTATATAAACATATTTTATTATTTATGATCACTTTTCTCAATGATTTAATTTATATATTGAAGGATAATTTATTATTATAAATAAAAGTCTTGTTTTTGTGAAAAAAATATAGAATTCATAAAAAAATTTTAGAAATTTTATCTTAACAAATTATAAGATAAAAAACTAACATCCAATATTTCTATATCGGTGAACTATAGATTTTTTACCAAAACTCTGAATTCTTAATCATATATGATTAAAATGTAATTTATATAGTTTTTTAATTTAAAAAATTTAACACTAATAAAGAGATTGATTTGGGTATATCGGAAAACTAATATATGTTTCAATTAACATATGTTATATTTACTAACTCTCTATACCGATACCACGCCCACCTGTCCGAGGATGCGAGGTTGAGCATTCGCCCAGTATTGCTTACAGTCTTGCCTGTGAGGTATTTACCCATCACTACATACCACATAATGTAGTTTTGCAGGTATTTGGTAGCTACGCCCCTAAATTTGAAATATATC
>LFSZ01000098.1 GCA_001512885.1 Rikenellaceae bacterium DTU001 | reverse complement strand
CTTACTCATAGCAAGGTATTTACTGGTGTTTTCTACTATTTTTTTCATAAATTAAAATTTTTATAAAAATATAAAAATTATTTAACATATAAACTTGAAAAACTTAAACATTTATTACGAATAAATGTTTATTTTTACCTGATTTCCAAATCACCAAACAATATTATATCTTGATATTTTTTTTCATTGTTTCGCACTTTACAATGAAAAAAAATCAACAACGTGGTGATACTTTAAAAATATACTTAAATATAAAAAAAAGGCTTTATGCATTTATACATAAAGCCTTTTAAAAAATTAATTTAATTTTTTAATTATACGATTCCTTGAGCTATCATAGCGTCTGCTACTTTAACAAACCCCCCTATATTAGCACCTTTTACGTAATTAACTTTATCACCTTCTTTACCATATTTAAGGCAAGTATTGTGAATATTAATCATAATTTCATGTAATTTTTTATCAACTTCTTCTGGAGTCCAGCTGAGATGCATAGCATTTTGCGTCATCTCTAAACCAGAAACAGCTACGCCGCCTGCATTTGCAGCTTTAGCTGGGCCAAAAGGAATATTATTTTCTTGAATATATTTCATAGCTTCTAAAGTAGTAGGCATATTAGCAGCTTCTACATAACATTTAACACCATTTTTAACTATTTGTTTAGCATCTTCCAAATCTACTTCATTTTGAGTAGCACAAGGTATAGCTATATCACAAGGCACACTCCATGGTCTTTTACCAGGATAAAATTCTACATTAAATTTATCAGCATAATCTTGCACTTTATCTCTGCCAGAGCGTCTCATTTCTAGCATAAAATCTATTTTTTCACCACTCACGCCATCTGGGTCATAAATATATCCATCAGGACCTGATAAAGTGATAACCTTACCACCTAACTCGTCAACTTTTCTAACTACACCCCAAGCCACATTACCAAAACCAGATATGGCAACTTTTTTACCTTTTATATCCATACCCATAGTTTTTAAAATTTCTTGTGTGAAATAAACAACACCGAAACCAGTAGCTTCTGGACGTATTACACTTCCACCATATTGGATTCCTTTACCAGTCAATACACCAGTAAATTCATTTTTTAAACGTTTATATTGTCCAAAAAAGTAACCAATTTCTCTAGCACCTACTCCTATATCTCCAGCTGGTACATCAGTATCTGGTCCAATATACCTATATAATTCATTCATAAATGATTGACAAAAGCGCATTACTTCAGCATCTGACCTACCTCGTGGATCAAAATCTGAACCCCCTTTACCTCCACCCATTGGTAGTGTAGTTAGAGAATTCTTAAATACTTGTTCAAATGCTAAAAATTTCATTATACTAAGGTTTACACTTGGATGAAAACGTATACCACCCTTATATGGACCTATAGCTGAATTCATCTGAACACGATAACCTCTATTTACATGTATTTCTCCCTTATCATCTTGCCAAGGTACTCTAAATATTATTACACGTTCTGGTTCTACCATTCGTTCTAATATTTTTGCTTCTTTGTATTTAGGATGTTCTTCAATAAAAGGAACTAGGGATTCTGTTATTTCCCTAACTGCTTGATGAAATTCATTTTCTCCTGGATTCTTGGCTATTACATCAACCATAAAATCGTCTACTATTTTCTTATAATCTGTCATAGCTTAAATATTTTTGTTTCTGCAAAGTTATAATTTTTTATCATATTATATTTTATTTATTAATAAAAATTATGTTTTTTTGATTTTAAACTTCTTATAAAACATTCTGAAATACTGATATTATGTATGAATTTAAAAAATTATTATTTTTTAAAATATTTTTACCATATTTTATAATGATATATATCAATTATTATATTGATTTATATTAATTTATTTTTATATCTTTGTTTTATTTAATAAAAAATTGATTTTTATGCAAATTGGTATTTTGAGTGATACTCATGGTTTTTTACCAGAAGACGTTTATAATTTTTTCAAAAATTGTGATGAAATATGGCATGCAGGTGATATTGGCGATATTAAAATAATAACAAATTTGAATAAAATAGCGAATACAATTGCGGTTTATGGTAATATTGATAATAATAGTATAAGGTTAAAATTACCTGACGAAATATTTTTTGAACGAAACAATTTAAAAATTTATTTAAAACATACAATAGGATATCCTAACAAATATCAAAATAATGCTTTATCTAAATTGATTAAATATAAACCAGATATAGTCGTAACTGGTCATTCACATATCTTACAGATTATCTATGATAAAAAATATAAATGGTTATTTATAAATCCTGGAGCAGCAGGTATTTATGGGCCACATAATAAGATTACTTTAGTAAAATTGACATTAGAAAATGCTAAAATAATAAATGCTAAAATTTTTGAAAAAGAAAAAACAATATAAAGACTCGTTATTTTATTTATTTAAGATTTCAGCTGCTTTCATTCTATTTTCTAAATCTATTCTTTTAACTGTATCAGTTAAATATTTTTCTATCATTAGGCTAGCGATAGGTCCTGCATAAGAAGCCCCCCATCCTGCATTTTCTACTAAAACACCAATAGCTATTTTAGGATTGTCTACCGGCGCAAAAGCTATAAAAACACTATGACTCTTTCTAGGCGGATCCTGTGCAGTTCCTGTTTTAGCTGCTACACGTATTTCTGGCAACATAGCTATAGTTGCCGTACCAGCAGTAACAGCTTTTTCCATACCTTCAATGATTAAATCAAAATAATTTTGATTTATAGGAACAACTATTTTAGTATTATATCTTTTATTTAAACTATCTGGATGCCCTACTGCTCTCACTATATGTGGTGGTATATACCATCCTCTATTAGCAATTATAGTAGCTAGATTTGCTAATTGTAAGGGTGTAGCCCCTATTTCACCTTGGCCAATAGCTACTGAAATCACACCATCAGCGCGCCAGTTGCGAGTACCTTTTAATCTATTATAATATTCTGCCGTAGGCACAAATCCACCATATTCATTAGGTAAATCTATACCTAGCTCTACTCCAAAGCCTAATGAATTCACATAATAACGCCAACGTTCATAACCAATACTAGATTTACTAAAATATTTATTATCAACAAATACTTTAAAAACTTGACAAAAATAAGTATTGCAAGAATATTGTATGGCGCTAATAATATTTGTAGGAGAAGGATGCCCATGACATCCTATAGTATGAGAAGCTATTCTATATCCACCATAACAACTAAAAAAAGTTTTTTCATTAATAAAATTTTCTTGTAAAGCAGCTAAACCATTTACAATTTTAAATGTACTACCGGGCGGGTATCTAGTCATAGTAGCTCTATTATACAAAGGATGATTTTTTACATCATTGCTAAGCATTAGGTAATTCATACTCCTATTACGTCCTGTTAATAGATTAGGATCATAACTAGGTGCTGATACAAGTGTAATAATCTCGCCAGTTTTAGGATTAATAGCAACAATAGCACCTCTTTTATTATTCATTAAATCTTCACCGTATGATTGTAAATCTGCATCTATGCTTGTATACAAATTTTTTCCATTTACTAAACTAGAATCTAATAAACCATTTTGGTATCTACCAACTATTCTATTATGTACATCAGCCACATATACTTTTACACCTTTTCTGCCCCTCAATTCTTTTTCATAAAATTCTTCTAAACCTGTTACTCCGATATAATCTCCCATTCTGTAGTATGCATCTTCTTCTAATTTTTTAGGATTTACCTCTGATATATACCCTAAAAAATGAGCACCGATTTTGAGAGGGTAATCACGCATAAAACGTTTTTCTAATAAAATACCTTTATATTCAGATTCATGTTCATATAAATAACTAACTACAAAATCAGATAAATCTTCATAAATAGTTATAGGTTGATAACCTCCCATTTTTTTAGCTTTTTCTATTCTAGATGTCAATTGTTCTTGTGTTAATTCTAGTAAATTAGCTAATTTAATAGTATCAAAAGGCTCTAACTCAAAAGGGATAATAGATAAATTATAAACAGGTCTCCACCATGCTAATAAACGACCTTCAGCGTCATATATAGTACCACGTTGAGGATACTCATATACGTATCTTAATGTGTTTTGTTCGGCTAAAGTTTTATAAGTTGGATTTATTATTTGAATATAAAAAACTCTGATAGTTAAAATTATAAAAACAAATATAAAAAAATAAATAAAAAACCACTTCCTATTCTCGTATGAACGCATTAATTACTTTTTTTGCCACAATAAATTTAATAATTTTTACAAAATTAAAAGAAAATACAGAATAATTTAAAAAATATGTGGAAAATTTATTTTTAAATAGTTTAAAACATTAATAAAACGCTGTTCTCGATTTTCTTTTACAATGTAATAGGATTTATTTTCTTTTTTTAGATTAGTCTCATAAATATCAAACAGCTCTATGAGATCATTAGGATTTTCACGTAATGGATCATAATCCCACTCTATATCTGGATAACAAAGTAAGTATAAATCTATCTTTTGGTTACGCCAGGCTTCTTCTATCCATTTTGGACATTTTCCATACTTATATAAAAGCCAAACATATATCACAAGCATTTCTGTATCATATATTACTATTTTTTGGTCAGTATTCAAGGTATTATTTATTAAATTCCATTGCTTTTCGGCTATTTTAATGACATCATCATAGGTATAAGGTCTTTTTAAGTTTAATAAATACTCACGTGCATATTCTGGAATATAATCTATATAAAAGTAATGAGATAATCGCTCTGCTAACCATGTTTTTCCTGTAGATTCTGGTCCTGTTATCCCTATGAATATTGGTAATTTACTATACAATTTTATTACAAAAATAGTAGTTTTTTTTTTAAAAAAAAAGGTTCTATAACGTTTTATATGGGTAAAAATTTAAAAAAATAATTTTACAAAAATAAATTTGTTAATAATTGGTTTATTAATTATTGGACAGTCAATATAAAATTTGATTACCCACAATAAACGTTATAGAAGCAATTAATAAGATTTTTTTTAATTCTCAGCAAATTCTATCATTCTCAAAATTGAAATTTTAGCTCTTTCTATTTGAGCTTCTGATAACAAAATTTCATTAGTTTGATTAATCAAATTATCATAAATTTTTTCTAAAGTATTTAATTTCATATACTTACAATCATTATGCTTTGAATTATCATCAGGGGTAACAAGTATAAAATCAGCATTTGGTTTTGCTTTTTTCATTTGATGTAATATTCCAGTTTCAGTAGCTACAATATATACATTATAATTAGTATTTTTAACATAATTCAATAGAGAATTAGTACTACCTACGAAATCGCATAAATCTAAAACATCAGTTTTACATTCTGGATGAGCTATGATAGTAGCATCGGGGTAAATATTTTTTAAATTTATAATACGTTTTGCATCTAACTGATTATGAACATAGCAATTACCATCCCATATTTGCATATTTACACCTGTTTTTTTCATTACATAATCACCTAGATTTTTGTCAGGAGCGAAAAGTATCGTCTTGTCTTTAGGTATTTTACTAACTATTTTCACAGCATTACTACTTGTTACGATTACATCAGATAACATTTTAACTTCTATAGAAGAGTTAATATAAGTAACTACAAAAGGATTTTCGAAACTATCTATCCATTTTTTAAATTTATCTACTGGTGCTGCATCTACCAGCGAACAACCAGCATTAATATCTGGTACAAAAACACGTTTATTAGGATTTAATACTTTAGCAGTTTCAGCCATAAATTTAACACCAGCTAAAATAATCCAATCTGCATCTGTGTTTTGAGCATATTTAGCTAATGCATAGCTATCACCTACATAATCAGCTATATCTTGTATCTCTGGCATTTGATAATAATGTGCCAAAATTATAGCATTATTTTCTTTTTTTAATTCTTTAATATTTTTCTTCATATAATATTTTCCTTTTTTTTAATTTTAATAATATTAATAATAATAATAATGTAAATTTGTAAATAACTTTTTTTCAAAAATAATTATAATTATTTTTATAAAGTTTTCTACATGTTATTAACATTTTATTAAAACTAAATTATAGATTTTTATTAATTAAAAAAAATTTATTGACAATTATCATTTTTTATTAATTTTGTCAATGTAAATTATTTTTTTACTTATTAACAGAAAAATCTGTTAATAAAAATGTTTATATTTTTACAAAAAATAAATTAGTAATAAACAAATATATATGTAATATAAAAATTAAGTGTAAATAAAAAAATAATTTATTACAAGTTATTTACAAGTTATTTTAAATTTATTTACATATAAAAAATAATATATTATGAAAGTAGCAATTGGTTGTGATCACGCGGGTTTTGAAATGAAAGAATACTTAAGAAACAAATTAGAAACTAAGTGTGAAGTCTTAGATTGTGGTACTTATAGTTTAGAACCATCAGATTATCCAGATTTTGCACACAAAGTAGCTGAGTTAATAGTGAATAAAGAGGTAGATTATGGTATATTAATGTGTGGATCTGGAAATGGAGTAAATATAGTAGCTAATAAGCATAAAGGTATTAGATCTGCATATTGTTGGATACCTGAATTAGCTGTATTAGCTCGTAAACATAATGATGCCAATGTGATAGCTTTACCTGCCAGATTTATAGCAAAAGAATTAGCTTTAGAAATAGTTAAAAAATTTTTAAATACAAAATTTGAGGGTGGAAGGCATAAAAAAAGAGTAGAAAAAATAGAAATCTAAAATAATAAATGTATATTTATAAGGTTCTATAACGTTTTATATGTTTAAATATTAAAAAGAGTAAATTTTTAATATTGGTTTATTAATTATTGGACAGTCAAATATTAACCACAAAGTTCTCAAAGAATGCACAAAGAACACAGAGAAGGATGAAATTAAAAGGGCTATAAATAGCACTTTGTGGACTTTGTGTAATAACTTGGTGCTCTTTGTGGTAAAAAAATTAATCTAAATTACGATAGTTATTTTTTGTAACAATCTATAATGTTTTTACCCACTCAAAACATTATAGAACCAAATTATTTAACATTATAACCTAAACTTTTTAATATATTTTTATTATTACGCCAATTAGGTTTTACTTTTACATATAATTGCAAAAATACATGTTTATCTAATAATTTTTCTAATTTTAATCTAGCATTTATACCTAATTGCTTTATCATTTCTCCATTTTTACCTATAATAATTTTTTTTTGAGATTCTCTCATTACCCATACTTCAGCTTCTATATACACTGGGTCTTGATCTTCTTTGAAATTATTTATAATAACCTCTGTCTCATAAGGTATCTCTTCTTTATATAAATAATATATTTGTTCTCTTATAATTTCTGATGCAAAATATCTAAGATATCTATCAGATAGTATATCTTTATCATAATAAGGAGGATGTATAGGTAAGTAATTTTTTATAGTTTTAATCAATAAATCTACATTATAACCATTAAGAGCAGATATAGGTATGATGTCTATATTTTGAAATTTTTCTTTTAAAAAATTTTCTGTTATTAAAATTTTTTCTTCATTTACCAAGTCAGCTTTATTGAGAGTTATTATTTTAGGTATAGACAAATCAGAAAATATATCCAAGAGTTCTTTATTTTCTTTATTACTTGATAAATCATATAAATAAATTAGAATATCAGAATCATCGAAAGCAGATTTAATATCTTGTAACATAGATTTATGCAATTCATGTTGTGGTTTTATTATCCAACCTGGTAAATCTGAAAAAATAATTTGTGTATCGTCGTCATTATAAATACCTAAAACTCTTTGACGTGTAGTTTGTGCCTTTGGTGATACTGGCATTAATTGTTCGCCAATTATTGTATTTACCAATGTAGATTTACCTACATTGGGATAGCCAAGTATACTTACAAAACCTGCTTTATGCATAAAATTTAATATTACAATACAAATATACATAAAATTATTATTTTGATAATTTTGTATTATATAATTACGCCGATGATAAACGTATCATCGCACATAGTCTGAGCCACAGATTATCGGATGATTAGATTGATGGATAAAGTTTAGTAGTGGAGGAGTTTAGTAGTTGAGGATGATTATAAAGGTTTTTATGATTAGACAAAATGTTTTATGATAAAACAAAGAGAAGGTCGAGGAATAACAAAGAAAAGTTATGGGCTTTAGCCCTGAAATGTAGATAATCGCAGATTATCAGATGAATAACCAAAAAAATATCAATGACAAGGTATAACACAAAATATTAACATTTAACGAAGAATATGAAGAATTCATAAAAGATTTTCAGGGCTAAAGCCCGGTTAATTGTTTTATTGAGACCACGACCTAAAGGTCGTGGTTAATAGATGTTTGAATTAAGAAAACCTTTTAAGTCGAATAATAAAACAAAGAGTGATTAATTAACATCGACGTTTTAGGTCGAATAGCAATGAGCTGCTTATTAACCTATATTTTATGTATAATATATTTGTTTATAAACTTTTAACTTTACAAACTTTATAAACTTTATGAACTTTATGAACTTTGTAAATCTATAAATGGTTGAATTGCTCTATTGAAGATGCCTTTTACATAAGCAATAGTCATACCATAGTTGGAAACTGGAATACCAGCTTCTATGGCAGGTCTTAGCCTGAGTTCAATTTGTTTTTTAGTAACCACACAACCACCACATTGTATTACCATAGCAAAATCCTTTATATTATCTATTTTCTCTAAGCCACTCACAACTTTAAATTCTAAATTTTTACCTGTGTAATCACAAAGCCATTTTGGTATTTTCACTCTTCCTATATCATAGTCACAGTTCACATCATGCGTACAACTTTCTAATATTAATATTTTATCATTATCATTTAGTTTATCTATGTATGGTGTACCTTTTAGATAATATTCAAAATTACCCTTTTGACGTGCCAATAATATGCTAAATGATGTAAGAAGTATGTGTCGAGGTACTATTTTATCAACTTTCGAAAAAACTTGACTATCAGTGATAACTAATGATGGATTAGGAAATTTTTCTTTGATAATGCTTTCAGCTTCATTTTCTTTACATACTATTGCTATTGCATTATTATCCAAAATTTGCCTAATGGTCTGCACTTGTGGCAAAATCAATCTACCTTCGGGAGCTTCAGCATCAATAGGTGTTATTAATAAAACTATATCACCTGGTGATATTATATCTGACAATATATTTGTAGTCTTAAATGCAGTCTCTGGTAAATTGTTTTTTATCAATTCTATTAAATCTTGAACATTATCATTTTTAATAGAAAAATCAATTATAGGAACTCCATAATCTCGTTTTATTTTATCTTTTAATCGTAAAGATAATGGTTCCAAGTCAGATTTATTATGAATAATTATAAAAGGAATATTTCTTTTTTTGAATTCATCAATAATATTTTTTTCTGGTTTATCAAAAGTATTATGTGTAATTAATAAAATGGCGAAATCTATCATATCTAAAGAATTCAAAGTTTTTTTTACACGAAGCTTACCTAATTCTCCCATATCATCTATTCCAGCAGTATCAATAATGACTACAGGACCGATTTGAGATATTTCTATTGCTTTTTTTACTATATCAGTAGTAGTACCTGCTATATCACTAACAATAGCTATATCTTGTTTGGTTATTTTATTTATTAATGAGCTTTTACCGTAATTACGTCGGCCATATATACCTATATGTGGTCTAAGTTCATTACCTCTTTTAGTAGTCATAATTATACTTTTTTTTAATATTTTGTAGTTGTTTTTTACAAATTTACTCAAAATAGAATAAAAAATTTCATTCTATAACGTTTTATATGGTTAAAGATTAAAAAAAAGTAATTGTACAAAAATAAATTTGTTAATATTGCTTTATTTATTATTGGACAGTTAATTATTAACCACAAAGTTCTCAAAGAATGCACAAAGAACGCAAAGAAGTATAAAATTAAAAGGGATACAAATGGTACTTTGTGGACTTTGTGTAATAACTTGGTGTCCTTTGTGGTAAAAAAATAACCTAAATAATTTATCCACAATAAACGTTATAGAATAAAAAATTTCATTATTTTTACCAAAAAATTATGTTTACAAAATCAATTTATATTAATCGTAGAAAAAATTTAAAATCAAAAGGGTTAAATGGTATAGGCTTATTTCTTGGTAATACAGAATCACCGATGAATTATCCAGCAAATACTTACAGGTTTAGACAAGATAGTAGTTTTTTATATTTTTTTGGATTAAATTTATCTAATTTGGCAGCTGTAATAGACTTTGATAATGGAGAAGAATATTTATTTGGCGATGATGTAGATATAGATGATATAATATGGATGGGACCACAACCCAAAATGAATGAACTAGGAAACCAAATAGGTATTAAAAATGTATTACCTATAAATAAATTATATGATTTTATATCTAAACAAATACAGCTTAAAAGAACAATACATTATTTACCTCCATATAGGGCAGAGAACAAAATTTTATTAAATGAATTATTAGATATACCTATAAAAAGTTTAAAAAATTTATCGTCTACCGAACTAGTGAGAGCTGTTGTATCTCTACGTTCTATAAAAGCCGAAGAAGAAATACAAGAAATGGAAATAGCTGCTGAGATTGGTTACAAAATGCATATGTGTGTTTTTAAGATGGCACGGCCAGGAATAAAAGAACAAGAAATAGCTGGTATGATGGATGGTATTGCTTACCAATATGGTCAAGGGCCATCTTTTCCTACTATCCTTTCTATCCATGGCGAAACTTTGCATAATCCATATCATAATAATATAATGCAAGATGGTGATCTTTTGCTTGCTGATGCAGGTGCTCAAGCTAATAGTTATTATGCTAGTGACTTCACTCGTGTAACTCCAGTAAGCGGTAAATTTACACAAAAACAAAAAGAAATATACGAAATTGTTCGTAGAGCAAATCAAAATACTATAGAAATATCTGCTCCTGGTAAAAAATATATTGATATTCATTTGGCTGCAGCCAAAGTGATAGCAAACGGTTTAATAGAATTAGGTTTAATGAAAGGTAATGTAGATGATGCTGTTGCTCAAGGTGCTCATACACTATTTTTTGTTCACGGATTAGGTCATATGATAGGTTTAGATGTTCACGATATGGAAGATCTTGGTGAAAATTATGTAGGTTATGACGATGAATTGCGAAGATCTGAAGAATTTGGTACAGGTTCTCTTCGTTTTGCTAAAACTTTGAAACCAGGCATGATAGTAAGTAATGAACCAGGTATTTATTTTATTCCTGCATTAATAGAAAAATGGAAAGCCGAAAATAAATTTTCAGAATTCATAAATTACAGTCAAGTAGAAAAATATATGAATTTCGGTGGTATAAGGCTAGAAGATGAAATTTTAATAACTGAGGATGCTTGTAGGCTTATTGGAAAAAGATTACCAATTGAAATTAAAGATGTAGAAGATGCTATGAAAGATTAATAGATGATTTGTATAAATTAATTTATTATTATTTTTGTTGATTATTTTAATGATTAAAAATAAATTAAATTTATGTTTAGTGGTATTATAGAACAAGTAGGAAGAGTAACAAAAGTAGAGAGAGAAGGTACAAATATTCATTTTACTATTAAAGCACCTATGGCTTCTGATCTAAAAATAGATCAAAGTGTTTGCCACGATGGTGTTTGCCTAACAGTAGTATGGGTAGATAAAAAAAATTTATCATACCGTGTTACAGCTATTGATGAAACTTTGAATAGAACCTGTTTAAAAAATTGGAAAGATGCTTACGAAGTTAATTTAGAAAGATCCGTACCTGTTAATGGTCGCTTCGATGGGCATATAGTTCAAGGGCATGTAGATCAAATAGGAATAGTTACTAAAATAGAAGAGCTTGATGGTAGTTGGAAATATTTTATAGAATATAATCCTACGTATGGAAATATAACAGTAGAAAAAGGCTCTATTGCTGTTAATGGAGTTAGTCTGACTGTCGTTGATAGTATAAAAAATTTATTTTCAGTAGCTATTATTCCGTATACTTATGAAAATACTAATTTTCATAACTTTGATATCGGTACTATTGTTAATTTAGAATTTGATATAATTGGTAAATATATTAAAAAAATTCTAGAAGAATATGAAATCATAAAATGATGATTTTATGATTGATCCAATTTGTATAGTATATCAAAAGTCTAATTCTTTTAAATATACTTTTTGAGTTTTATTATGAATAGTAGTATGTACATCTACTAGATAGATACTAGATGGTATGCCATAAGTAGAAATGACAAGATGTTCGTAAGTATTATTAGTTGTACCAGTTTGATAAAAGATAAGTTTGCCATGTAAATCATACAATTTAATCTCATACTTTTCTCCTTGTGTAGCTAAGAAATTAATAATTATATTATTAAAAATATCAGTATTAATTGTAATCCAGGAATCTTCTGGTAGATTAGTGCAAACTATAGATTGAACACCTAAAATTTCATAGTCTCCATTGTAATCATATTGAGTGAGTCTGTAGTATAAAGTTGACCCTTTTCCATCATAGCTATCTACCCAAGAGTAAGTAGATACTTCATTACTATTGCCAGCACCTTGTAAAAAAGCCACCGATTCCCAATAATTACCATCTGTGCTACGCTCCACAAGATAATAATCGCAATTAATCTCGGATGCAGTTTCCCATTTTAGAGCTACATATTTACCTTCACAGTAAATATTGAAATAAAGTAATGTTACAGGTAATGGATGAGATTTATCTACTAATATCCACGTATAGAAACCACCTTTATATGCATTAGGCGGCACTACATCTGTTACTTTATTATTAGCAGCATCAACAGTTCCTAGTGGTTGTGAATAACCTTGAAAAACATCAAATGCATCTGGTATCCAACCATTAGTATCAGATGGAACTGAATATGGATCTGGCCCCCAAAACTGTGCAACTAAGTTTGATTCATTAATTGTATTTGGAGATGCTATTTCAGCATCTCTATAGGTAAACGATAAAGTAGCATCGGGCTTAGTGGACCATCCTTCATTACGAATTACCCAATAACGATCTACTACATAAAGTGACCCATCTACACCAGGAGAAACACTTAAATTCATATGTGTAACTGCTGGAGACACTGTAGGCCATGGTTGATTGTTTGCATTTGTTCTACGTGTACTAGCTATTAGAGTGCCTGATGAACTGCCAGGTGTTTTGATGACATAACTAAAATCTATTCTACTTGTATCCCAAAATGGAATAGTATATGTTCCTGTACTATTATTTATTTTCCAAGCTACTCTATTTAGATCCCCTTCAGAAACTATACCACTATTTTCAGTAGCTACTATAGCATTAGGACTTGATTGATTTATTGTAAGGCATGCATCATTTTTAAGTGTGATTTTAATATCTTTTAAATTTAAAAGGTTGTTTTGACTTTCTAAAACTATACTGAAGGTCGAAAAAATAATAATAAAAAATAAAATTTTTAATCTCATATACAAAAATATTTATACAAATTTACAAAGAAAATTTTATAAAATACATATTTTTCATTTTTTTAATTTTTTATATATCTGCATTTCATCATCTTTTATTTGTTCAAACTCATTAATCAATTTATCAATAGCAAAGGTTAATTGTAAAGTATCATTATCCTTTATTTGGCATGAAGAACATAGATTTTTTATCAACATTATTGATTCGTCATCAGATTTATTCAGTTGAAAACTCATGCGCAATTCAGATAATAAATTTGTAGAAATATTAGAAAATAAAATACCATTATCAAAAAAGACCTCTAGTTTAATGGGTTTAAAGTCTTCCTCATTTGTTATATTCATTATTAAAAATTTCGATGTTTCTAGAATAGCGAGATATATATTCGGATATATCTCATCTGGCAGATTATTTTGTTCAAAAAATCTACTTAAATAATCATCGAGTTTAGCGAGATGAATTATCTTGTTAAAATATAATGGCTCAATTGTTTTCATAAGAAATATTATTAAAATATTCTTGAATCTTTTTACGATAATAAAAATTAAAATTCAAATTACCGCGATTCATAGATTCAATGTTATTATTTTTTATTACATTATACTGAAAATTTTTAATAAGGTTACTTTTATAATCATTTTTAGCAGTTTCACTTTTGCGAATATCATCTATTTCTTGCTGTTGTTCAGCTTTTTCAGATTCTAGCATACGTACTTCTATTTGTTTTTGACGTTTTATAGTTTCATAAGTTAAATTTTTGTTATATAATTCTTTTTCAGTTTTTTCCATATCTTCGATCATTTGCTGAATAAATGCACTATTTTTTAAATTACCTTCTTTGGTCATTTGTTCTTTTAGTTCTTGCATAGCGCGACGTATAGCTTCTTGCTGAGCTGCCATTTTAGCTAGGGCTTCACTCAATTCTTTGCCTTGCCTTTTACCATTTTGCATCTCTTTTTGTAATGATTCCATTTGTTTATTTAGATCCTGTTGTAGCTGTCTTAGAGTTTTCATACTAGGCTTGGTGTTAGTAGAGTTTCCAGTGCTTTTAGGACTACTACATTTCATAGTACCGTCACTATTCATTTGTGACATGCTATTCTGCTCATCTAATTGCTGTAGTACATCAGCTAAAAATAAAGCTAAGTTATTCAAAGAAGTCATAAGATTTTGTTGATTAATGGCGGCTTGTCCTAGTATCCAATTATTTAGATTATTTATTGCTTTTTTACTTTCTTTTTCTATTTTATTAATTTCATCAAAAATAAAATTAGAAACTAATGGCTGACGCTTACCGAGCATATATAGGCTATCTTTTGTACGTTTCATTACTTCTTGCAGTTCGTACTGTTTTCTAACATAATTTTGGTAATTAGATAATCGTGGATTTTGTTTAAATATATTTTTGATTAGATTCTCTTGTTCGAAAGAAGCAATGAGAACATTTTTTAGCAATTGTCTTAATATTATAGCATCTTCTACATATTCCTCTTGTAATTGTTGATTAAGATTATTTTCCAATTTTTCTGCTAGATCATTAAGTTGTTTACTTGTATTTTTTTGATTTTCATTAGCTTTTTTATCATTATTTCTTTTAAGGTTATCATCTGCTTGTTGTATTTCATTATATATATTATTTTTTTCTATATCTATATCGTCGAGTTTAAATGGTTCATTTAGTTTTTCATTTTCGTATAATATGCTATCATATTTTTTGAATTGTTTTTCTAATTCTTTTTTAAGTTCTTCTTGTTGTTTTATTTCATCAGGATCTATTTTTTTTGCAAGCTCATCGAATTTTTTACTAAATTCTCTTAATTCATCGAAAGTTTCTCTAAGATTTTTTTCAATATCTAGGCGTTTTAGTAGCTCTATTTGTCTGTCAAGCATTTTATTTAGTTCTTCATTTTTGAGTTTAAACTCTTCGATATCCTCAGATTTTAATTCATTTTTTTGCATTAATTTTTCTAATTCTTTTAAATATTCATTTAATTCATCTAAATTTATAGATTTTATTAGCTCGTCTATTTGTTTTATTTTTTCATATATTTCTAAATTTTCATTATAGTATGATGGAAATTGAAAGTTTTGTTCTAGATTTCTCAATTCATCGATTATTTCATTTTGTTGTTTAATTAGATTTTCCCATTTTTGTTTTTGTTCGTAATTAAATTTACGATCAAGTTTCCATTGATTTTCTAATTGTTGTAGTTCGTTTCTAATATTATTTAATTTTTTTTGCATTTCAGCGAATTTTGTATTAGCTACTTGTATTTGTTTTGATTGTTCTATTTGAAGTTCTTCTTTAGTAGGTATTTTTACTTCAAATTCACGTGATTTAGTAGCTTTAGGTCCGCTAATGGCATCATTATCATATACTTCTAAATAAAAATAAACTATATCAGAAGGTTTGAGATCTAAAAAACTAAAATCAATATCAAAATTAAAATTTTGAATTAAATCATTTTTAGAGATACCGATTGGTATTTTGCCTTTAATAGTGCTATCATTACGTTGCAATCTATATATAGCTAGCATTTTAGTAAATCCATAATCATCAGAAATAGAGCCTTGAACATAATAATGCATGATAGAAAAAGTATCTTTTAGTACTTGTACCATTATTTGCGGATATGCATCTGGTAGAGCTGCTATATAGATATTAGTAGTATCTGCTATAGGAGATCGTATAGATTTGCTTAATAATTTTAAATTTTTATCTTCTAAAATTTGTATAGAATAATCAAATTTACTTTTTATAGGATAAGTATTTTTGATAGATTTATTAATTATAGTCAAGCTATCTGCATCTTTTATAAAAATAGAAAAATTAATTTTAGTTCCACGTGGAACATTAATTGAAAAAATATTTACTAATTGTTCGTTTTTTAAATTTGTGTATTGTGGATAATATAGGTTGGCTATTAATTTATAAACAGAAGGTCTATTATAAACTTTTATTTCTATCTCATCTAAGATCCAATCCTCTGCTATGATTTTAAAATTAGTGTTTTCAGTTAAATTTTCAAAAATATATTCATACTTATTGTTTGGTGTTTTGATAGGAATATACCTATTACCTAAGGTTTCTATAAAAATATTTTTAGGAATTTTTTCTCCTTCAATTTCGAAGCACAATACAAATGATTTGCCACTTTCTACTAAAAAATCTTTATTTAAAATGTTAATTTCGAAACCATAATCTTTTGGGAATTGTTTAGTATAATTAGTTATCCTGACCAGTGGTTTTATAAATTGATTAGGAAATGTAAACGATAAAGCAATAAAGACAATTACAACCCCTAAATTACTTATTATCCATTTGTAGTATTCATTAATTTTAAAAAAGTTTTTAATATTAATTTTAGATAGTTCATTGCTTCTTCTTTGTAATTCATTTATTAATAATTCATTATCGTCTTTTTTATTCAATTCGAATAATTCTACAGCAGTCAATATTTTATCATCATTATCAGAATAATAACCAAGTAAAAGTGCAAAATCTTTATAAGTTTTGTCTCTAAATAATCCAAAATATCTCATTAAAGGTATACCGACGTAATGAACAAAAAATATAGTAAGAGATGTAATAAGAATAATAAGAAGGATCAATCTAGGTGTAGATTTGAGCCATAAAATATTTTCTATTGAAGCTAAAGCGATTAATAATATCACCGCAAACAGTATAAACCAAAATAAACCTTTAATAAGTTTATTAAAATAATATTTTTTTGCAAATTTTTCTATTATATTTATAATTCTATTATTGCATGCCCCTTCCATCGCTGAATAATTTTTGATTTTATATTTAAAAAATTTAATAAATAATTTGATTTATAATTAGTATCATTAATATTAAAATATACAAATCCATTTATTAGTATCGAATCATTAATTTTATTTAGAGTTAAATATAATGAATCTAATTCACAAATAAATATATTTTCATATACAAGTCCCTTTTTTATAGAATCCATAGATATTATTGCTAATCTATAAAGGTATTGAGATGTATTAATGGGAGATATTTTTATAGAATCTTTACCTTCTAATAAAATAGAATCTATAAATAGTTCAGTTTTTAGATTATCAAAAAAATTTTCAATTTTAATTCCTGAACTATATTTATCTGATATAGTTTCTACGCTTATGCTGTCTGCTAATAAATTTTTAATTTGTAACTTATTATTTTTTGATATTGATTTAAGATATACACCATTAGATTTGTTAAATGAATTTTTTGAAATCAAAAATGCAACTATTATCAA
The DNA here is from genome assembly GCA_001512885.1 of Rikenellaceae bacterium DTU001. Taxonomy (GTDB): domain Bacteria; phylum Bacteroidota; class Bacteroidia; order Bacteroidales; family DTU049; genus DTU049. The sequence goes on along the minus strand of LFSZ01000098.1, from coordinate 11,654 downwards.
TATGACAAAAAGAACAATTATGACAAGAATAAATATTTGTTTTTTTTTCATTTAACTACAATCTTTTTAATAATCTAACTTCGCTCTCAGTAAGATATCTCCATGTTCCACGTGGAACACTTTTTTTGGTAATAGGTCCATACATTGTTCTATCGAGGCTTTGAACTTTGTAACCAAAATTTTCAAAAATTCTTTTAACTATATGATTTTGGCCCGAATGAAGTGCTATACCCACGTATGATTTTGGCTTATTATCTATGTAACTGATATCATCTATATAAATCTTGTGACCATTAATAATAGGTCCATTAGCAATATTTTGTAAATCATTGAATTTTAGGTTTTTATCTAATTTTACTTCATATAATTTAATGATTTTAGAGGATGGATGACTGAGTTTACGAGCTAAATCACCATCATTTGTAAATAATAAAATACCAGTAGTATTCCTATCGAGTCTACCAATAGGATATACACGATATTGCAAATCGCCTAATAGAGACATTACAGTTTTTCTATTATGTGGATCTTTTGACGTGGTGATATAGTCTTTTGGCTTATTCATCAAAATATAGATTTTCTTTTCTGGTTTTAAAATAGCATCCCCTATCATTACTTTGTCAGTATCTTTTATTTTAGTACCTAATTGAGTAACGATTTTACCATTTACTAAGACACTACCAGTTAATATAAGTTCATCTGCGTCCCTTCTAGAGCAATATCCACAATTGGCTATAAATTTATTTAATCTTATTTCTGTAGTAGAGTCATCAGATTTTATTTTTTTATAATCTTTTGGATATTTCCTAGTTTTATATTGTTTTTTGTTATTTGCTTTATTGTTTTTCATAAATATAATATTTCATTTTTACAAAATTAATAAAAAAACAAGGATTTTTAAAGAAATCATTATTTATATAAATATTTTTACAAATTATAGAAGCTTCTAAATCATTTTGCACTAATAGATATTGTGTATATTAATTGTTATTTAGAATTTGTTTGTAATTTCGAAAATTAAAATTAAAAAATTTCCACAAAATCAGGATGAAATTAATTAAATTTTTTAAAAATCAAAAAAACTACGAAATTTGCATAAAAAATATTATATGACTCAAAATGGAGAACTATTTAAGAAACTTGTATCGCATTGCAAAGAGTATGGTTTCGTATTTCCATCATCAGAAATATATGATGGTTTATCTGCTGTATATGACTATGGCCAGTATGGAGTAGAGCTTAAAGAAAATATTAAGCGATATTGGTGGAAAAGCATGGTGCAGTTTCATGAGAATATTGTAGGGATAGATACAGCTATACTAATGCACTCTAAAGTCTGGCAAGCTAGTGGACATGTAGATGCATTCAATGATCCTTTAATAGATAATAAAGATAGTAAAGTTAGATACAAAGCAGATCAATTGATAGAAGATTATATTGATAAGCTCTATGAAAAAGCTGAAAAAGAAATAGAAAAAGCTAAAAAAAGGTTTGGTGATAATTTTGATGAGCAATTATTTAGAACTACTAATGAGAAAGTAAAAAAATATTTAGATGAAGCTGCCAAAATTAGTAATAGATTGACAATATTATTAGACAATAATGATTTAGCTGGATTGAAGGCCTTAATAGAAGAGTTAAAGATAGTCTGTCCTGTTAGTGGTACTTGTAATTGGACAGAGGTTAGACAATTTAATCTAATGTTTAAAACTCAGCTTGGTAGTACTGCTGATGACGCTATGACAATTTATCTTCGACCAGAGACAGCTCAAGGTATCTATGTTAATTTCTTAAATATATTAAAAACTTCACGTCAAAAGGTGCCTTTTGGTATTGCACAAATAGGTAAAGCTTTTAGAAATGAAATAGTTGCTAGACAATTTATATTTCGTATGCGTGAATTTGAACAGATGGAGATGCAATATTTTGTGCGACCTGGTACAGAGAGAGAGTGGTTCGAGTATTGGAAAGAACAAAGAATGCAATGGCATCTCTCTCTGGGAATACCAAAAGAAAAATATCGCTGGTATGAACATAAAAAATTAGCTCATTATGCTAATGCAGCTGTAGATATAGAATTTGAATTCCCTTTTGGATTCAAAGAAATAGAAGGTATTCATTCCCGTACCGATTATGATCTTAAACGCCATCAAGAGTTTAGTGGTAAAAAAATGTTATATTTTGATCATGATTTACAAGAATCGTATATCCCTTATGTAGTAGAAACTTCAGCAGGGTTAGATAGAACATTGCTAGCTGTATTGACTAATGCATATACTGAGGAGATTTTGCCAGACAATAGTTTGCGTACAGTACTCAAAATTCCTAATTTTTTAGCACCTATTAAAGTCGCTATACTTCCATTAGTAAAAAAAGATGGTATGAATGAATATGCTCTAAACATCTTTAATGATATAAAAAAATATTATCTTTGTCAATATGATGAGAAAGATAGTATAGGACGCCGTTATCGTCGTCAAGATGCTATTGGTACCCCCTATTGTATTACTATTGATGGACAAACTATGCAAGATAATACAGTTACGATACGTGATAGAGATAGCATGCTGCAAGATCGTGTACAAGTGGATAATATTGTTAAATATCTTAATGATAAATTGAATGGTTTATGAATAAAAAAAATAAAATTATAGAAAAAGAACATGATCAGTTAAATGATAATGTATTAGTAGAGATAATAAATGCAAATATTCATTTACAGGATCGTATAGTTTTGCAAGGGATCAACTTTACATTGAAAAAAGGTGATTTTATTTATTTAATTGGTAAAACTGGTAGTGGTAAGTCATCATTGCTGAAAATGCTTTATGCAGATTATCCTTTTAATGGAGAAAAAGGTATAGTGCTAGGATATGATCTTGCTAATATTAAATCTAAACAAATTCAAGCTTTACGTAGAAAAATAGGTATTGTATTTCAAGATTTTCAATTGTTAATAGATAGAAATATTGAAAAAAATTTAGAATTTGTACTCAGAGCTACAGGATGGAAAAACAAAAATGAAATAAATAATAGAATTGATGAAGTATTAGAAATGGTAGGCTTGCGAGATGTGAGAAAAAAAATGCCTCATCAAATCTCAGGTGGAGAACAGCAAAAATTAGTAATTGCTAGAGCTCTACTTAACAATCCAGAGTTGATCTTAGCCGATGAACCTACTGGCAATTTAGATTTGGCTTCGTCAAAAGATATTTTAGAAATTTTAATAAATTTAAAAAACAATAATAGAGCCATTATAATGGCTACTCACGATTTACTTTCGATACAATCTTTCCCTCAAAAAACATATAAATGTGAAGATGGTACTTTTACTCAAATGAGTTAAAAAAAAAACAATTTTATTTCTCATTAATTTTTTATATTTTTACAAAAAAGTAAAAAATGAAAAACTTTGTGCACCTTCATTTGCATACACAATATTCTATACTTGATGGAGCAGCTAACATAGAACGAATATTTAATAAAGCACAACAATTAGAAATGCCTGCAGTAGCTATTACTGATCACGGCAATATGTATGGCGTTTTAGATTTTTATCGTACATCAAAAGCATATAATGTTAAACCAATATTAGGTTGTGAGATTTATGTGGCTAGACGTTCTATGGCTAATAAAGAAAATGATATTGATAGATCCGGTTTTCATCTAATTTTGCTTGCTAAAAATTTAACTGGTTACCATAATATCATTAAATTAGTTTCTAAGGCATCACTAGATGGATTCTATTACACTCCAAGGATAGATAAAGAGTTACTCACCCAATATCATGAAGGTTTAATAGCTAGTTCTGCTTGTTTGGGTGGTGAAATACCTTATTACTTAAGACAAAATAATATCGAAAAAGCTAGACAGGCGGTTGGATTTTATAAAGATTTATTTGGTGAAGATTTTTATTTGGAATTGCAAAATCATGGTTTAGAAGAACAGGCTAAAATTAATCATGAAATAAAAAGTTTAGCAGATGAATTTGGTATTAAAACTATTATAACTAATGATGTACATTTTGTAAACAAAGAAGATAAAGAGGCGCATAGTTTATTAATTAAATTGAATACTAATAGAGATGATAGTACTTTATTATATACTGGCAATGAATATCTAAAATCTTATGACGAAATGCTACAATGTTTTCCCGATGATGAAGCTTCATTATTGAATACATTAGAAATAGCTGAAAAGGTAGAATCTTATTCTATTGAGAATGAGGTAATTTTGCCTAAATACACACTACCGGATGATTTTACAGATGATTTTGATTATTTGAAGCATCTCACATATTTAGGTGCAAAACAAAGATATGGAGAACTTTTGGAAGCAGAGGTAAAAGGGCGCATAGAATATGAGCTTGAAGTGATAAAAAAAATGGACTTTGCTGGTTATTTTCTAATAGTTCAGGATTATATAAATGCTGCTAGAGAAATGGGTGTATTAGTAGGTCCAGGACGAGGCTCAGCACCAGGATCTATTGTTTCATACTGCATAGGTATCACTAATGTAGAACCATTAAAATATAAATTATTATTTGAGCGTTTTCTAAATCCTGAACGTATTTCTATGCCAGATATAGATGTAGATTTCGATGATGCTGGTAGACAAAAAGTTTTGAATTATGTAGTTGAAAAATATGGCAATAATCGTGTAGCCCAAATAGTATCTTTTCAGACTATGCAAGCTCGTATGGCTGTACGCGATGTGTGTCGTGTAAAAGGGATCCCACTGTCTAAAGCTGATAAAATTGCTAAACTTATACCGGCGCGTCCTGGTACTAAACTTGTTAATGCTTTAGAAGAATCACCAGAATTAAAAAAATTATATGACGAAGATCCAGAAGTGAAACAAGTTATTAGTATTGCGATGACACTGGAAGGCAATGTGCGTTCTACGGGTGTTCATGCTTGTGGGGTTATCATTAGTCCATCAGATATTACAGATTTTGTTCCATTGGCTCAAGCAAAAGAATCTCCTATACCTGTGGTGCAATATGAAGGTTCCATTATAGAATCTGCTGGTATGCTAAAAATGGACTTTTTAGGACTCAAAACTTTATCTATTATTAAAGACACATTAGACCTAATTTATAGACGTAGAGGCAAAAATATTGATATTGACAAAATACCATTAGATGATAATAAGACTTTTGAACTATTTCAAAATGGAGCAACAATAGGTGTATTTCAATTTGAATCTACTGGTATGCAAAAATATTTGCGAGAGTTGAAGCCTACTACTATTGATGATTTAATAGCTATGAATGCCCTTTATCGTCCTGGACCTATGTCTTATATACCAACTTATATTAATCGTAAGCATGGTAAAGAGCCTATAGAGTATTATCATGATATCATGAAAGAAGTGCTAGAAGATACGTATGGCATCATGATTTTTCAGGAGCAAATAATGCAGCTGAGTGAAAAAATGGCTGGTTTCTCTAAAGCCGAAGCTGATACGCTACGAAAAGCTATGGGCAAGAAAAAACCCGATCTGATAGAACAAATGGAAGTTAAATTTATTGATGGGTGTTTAAAAAATAATATTAATCGAGATATTGCAAAAAAAGTTTATGAAGATATGGCTCAGTTTGGAGGCTATGGTTTTAATAGATCTCATACAGTAGCTTATTCTATCATTGCATATCAAACTGCATATCTAAAGGCTAATTTTACAGATGAATTCATGGCAAGTGTACTCACACATACGAGTTTAAATGAACTTAATAAAATCCTAAGTGAGTGCGAAAGATTAGGCATCAAAGTGCTAGGTCCCGATATTAATGAGTCAAATACAAATTTTACTGTTGCGAATAATGGTATCATTCGTTTTGGGTTGAGTAGTATCAAGTATGTTGGTAGTATCGGTGCTGAATCTATAATTGCAGAAAGGGAGGCTAATGGATCGTTTAAAAATATTACTGATTTTGCTAAACGAATAGATTCAAAAGCTATAAATAAACGCGTAATAGAAGCTTTAGCACAAGCTGGTGCCTTTGATAGTTTAAATCTTAAAAGATCTCAATTTTTTCATGTCTATGATAATAATGAAACTACCGTAGATCGTTTGTTACGTTTCGCAAATGATTATCAAGCATCTAGTAAATTCACTGCTAGTTTATTTGATGATGATGAGATAATAACTAATTTTCCTATGCCAGACTGTGAAGAATGGGATTATAAAACTTTAATAGAAAAAGAACACGAAGCTCTTGATTTTTATCTCTCAGGTCATCCACTTGATCCTATCAGTCATTTATTAAACTTTTTTGTTACTAATACTTTGTCTGAAATCAATAAAACCGTCGATGATAATAAACAAATATTTTTTGGAGGTATAGTTCAATCGTTACAAGTGAAAAATGATAAAAATGGTAATCCATTTTTAATAGCCGAGGTAGCTGATTATAATTCTAATTATTCACTTCGTTTTTTTAGAAATGATTTTAACAATGCTCAGTCATTATTGAAAATTGATAACCCTTATTTTTTTCTTTGTAAATGGCAGATTAATAAAAATTCTAATCAAGCTTTTCTATCAGTTATCTCTATTTTAACTGTTGAAGAGGTGCAAAAAGCTTTTGATAAAGCTAAAATTATTATTTCACTTCTAGATCCTACTGATGATGATTGGGCCAAATTTATTGAATTATTTGATACTTTTGACGGTAATAATATGCTAATATTTAATATAAATACAAAGGGGAAAAGTTTGTTTTTGAATGTTGATAAAAAAATATCTTTTAATTTTTTAAAAGAATTAGAAAATATCAAAAGTGTAAGCTCTATTAAAATTTACAATAAATTTCTAAAAGATTACATAGAGACATTAATTAATATAGAAGCAGAAATAAATGAAGCGGAGATCTATGATTTAGTAGATGAGTAATAGTGGACAACCAAATAAAAGATTTCTTTTATCTAATTTATTATTCGTAGTATATAGAATTTTAGTATTCTAAAATTTTTGCATTTTTGTTTGCTTTATCATTTTGATTATAAATAATATCATTAATCTTATTATTTTTGCAAAAAATAATTTGTGAAACTATTAAAAAAATTAAATTTTTTTATATCAGGATATTGGAAATCTGTCATATTGTATTTCTTTTATAATATATTGACTGCATTTTTCTCATTATTTTCTATTGCCATGATAATACCATTTATGAGAATACTATTTGGTATGGATACTACTATAGGATATCCTGGTCCTTTTCAGTTAAATGCTGCATCTATTCAATTGCATGCAAATTATTTTTTCGCTCAATTAATAAATAACTACGGTCCTATCCAGACTTTAGGTATAGTAGTTTTATTTGTTTTTTTAATGATTTTATTAAAAAATATATTTAGTTATGCTTCTATTCACGTTATTACTACCCTGAGGTTTGGAGTTGTAGAGAAATTGAGAAATATGATTTATGATAAAATTTTGCGACTACCACTAAGCTATTTTAAAACTAAAGAGCAAGGCGACATTATGACATATATTATCAGTGATACCCAAGAGATAGAGGTTTCTCTGATTTCTTCATTACAGTTTTTATTTCGTGATCCTATCACTGTAATAATATTTTTAGCATCATTATTTATACTAAATTATAAACTAACTCTTATAATTCTTTTAATATTACCATTTATTGTTATCATATTAGGGCGAATTGGGAAAACATTACGAAAAAAATCTATTCGTAGTCAAAGACAATTGGGTTTATTGATGGCAATAATTAATGAAACTATTGATGGATTGCGTGTAATAAAAGCATTTGTGGCAGAAGATTTTATGCGTAAAAAAATGCAAAAGGTTAATCGATCTATCACCAAGTTAAATACAAAAATCTTTCGTCGTCGTAGTCTCAGTAGCCCACTCACAGAAACACTCTCTGTGATGGCTATATTACTTATTTTATATATTGGTTCTATCATAGTATTAAAAGATCAATCTAGCTTCGCTCCTGAAACTTTTATAGCCTATATACTTATTTTCACTCAACTCATTCCACCAGCTAAAAATATATCTTCAGGTTGGTATGGTGTTCAAAAAGGTCTTGCTTCTTTAGATAGGATAGAAGAGATACTCAATTATCCAGAAACTCTCACAGAAGATAAAAATGCTATAGAAAAAAATACTTTTGATGATGAGATAAAATATAATAATGTATCATTTTGTTATAATCCAGGTCATTATGTTTTAAAAAATATTAATCTTACGTTAAATAAAGGTACTACTACAGCTATTGTAGGTCCTAGTGGTTCTGGTAAAACTACTTTAGTAGATTTATTGCCCAGATTTTATGATGTTACAGAAGGTAGTATTACAATAGATGGTGTGGATATTAGAAAAATAAAATTTGATTCACTGCATCGTTTATTTGCTATTGTAAATCAAGATCCTATACTTTTTAACGATAGTATATATAATAATATAGCTTTTGGCAAGCCAGATGCTACTTACGAAGAAGTGGTGCAAGCTGCTAAGATTGCTAATGCTTACGATTTTATTATGGAAACACGCTGGGGCTTTGATACTAATATCGGCGAAAAAGGATCTAAACTTAGTGGTGGACAACGACAACGTATTAGCATAGCTCGAGCAGTTTTGACTAATGCACCTATACTTATCTTTGATGAAGCTACTAGTTCGCTTGACAGTGAAAGTGAAAAATTAGTTCAAGAGGCTATTAATAATTTGATAGTTAATAGAACCGCTATAATTATCGCACATAGATTATCTACTATCATTAATGCTGATCAAATAGTAGTGCTAAGAGATGGAGAAATAGTAGAAATCGGTAATCATACTGATTTGATTAATAATGAGGATAGTTTTTATAGATATCTGTTTGAATACCAAAAGTTTTAATCAAATTTAATGATTTTTTATAAACAGAGAATATATATCTGAATAAGTTTATAACCCAAAAATTATTTTTTAAATTGATTTAAGTTTTTATAATTTATTAATTTGATAAAACTTTTCTAATCCATCTTGTAGCCACTCTAAAAAATCATTAGGATTTTTATTATAACCATACAATTCAGTCAATATTTTACCATTATAATCCATAATTATATATAAAGGTTGAGATTGTTTTTTAGCTAGAGTAAATTCTAAAAAACTCCACTTATCACCTACAGTTCTTAATTTTGTTTTAATTTTACCGTCATTAATTGTAATGCTCTCTTCTGGGGGCAATAAAGTTTTATCATCTACATAAAGAGAAACTAGGACAAAATTATTTTCTAAAAAATCTTTTACCTTAGGATCTGTCCATACACTAGCTTCCATTTCTCTACAATTAACGCAGCCATAACCACTAAAATCTATAAGAAGAGGCTTGTTAACATTGCGTGCAAAATCTATAGCAGGTGATAAATCTTTAAAATCAGCTTTTATATTTTTGGTATCTATGTTAAAATCTTGCGTATACATAGGTGGCAAAAAAGCCGAAACACCTTTAAGTGGTGCTCCCCATAGACCAGGAATCAGATAAAAAACAAAGCTAAAAGATGCAAGGGCAAAGAAAAACCTAGGAACGCTAATATGTGATTTTTTCTCCTCCCCTTTGAAACGTACTACATCCAAAAAATATAAACCCATTATAAAAGCTATTCCAACCCATATAACGATAAATATTTCTCTATCTAAAATGCCCCAATGACTAGCTAAATCTGCTACAGACAAAAACTTAAACGCAAAAAATAATTCTATAAAACCAAGAGTAACTTTTACAGTATTCATCCAGCTACCAGATTTAGGTAAATTCGAAATCATTTTAGGAAATAAAGCAAAGACAGTAAAAGGTATAGCCAGAGCAATTGAAAAACCAAGCATACCTATAAATGGTGCTAGATAGCCCTTAACAATAGCTTCTACTAAAAGTGTGCCTATGATGGGTCCAGTACAACTGAATGATACAAGTACTAAAGTAAAAGCCATAAAAAAGATACTCAATAATCCAGTAGCCTTTTCTGCTCTTTTATCCATAGCATTAATCCAAGAGCTAGGAAGTGTAAGATCAAAACCACCCAAAAATGCAATTGCAAAAATTAATAATAATAAAAAGAAGAATACATTGAACCAGGGATTAGTAGATAAGGCATTTAAAGCATTAGCACCAAAAATTAAAGTAACTAATAATCCCAACCCTACATAAATAACAATTATAGATAATCCATAAATAATAGCATCTTTTATTCCTTTCTTTTTATCTCGTTTTATAAAAAAACTTACAGTTAGAGGTATCATAGGCCATACACAAGGTGTTAATAATGCTATTAATCCCCCTAATATTCCTGCTAAAAAAATTCCCCATAAAGATTGTGATTTGGCTTTAGCCTCTGAACGTGCAATCAAATATTGTTCATTATGTGCTTTTAGAGTAGAATCTAAAGGATTAATACCATATATTTTTGTATAAATAGATGTATCAGATTTATTTTCTATTTCTACTATATTTTTGTTTGATAATTCATCTTGTATAACTGTATCATTATTATTTTTTAATTTAATTTCTGCAGATTGCAATGGTATAAATTTAGTACCATCAATTGGGATTATAAAATCTTTTTTTATCATTACACACATACCATCATGTAAGCAAGCTTGGCCAGAATAAAATACTTCAATATCAAATTTTTCCGGTTTTAGTATTTTTATTTTTTGTGTAAATGTCGCCGCACCTTCAAAAAAAGTTGTTGTAGCTCCTAAATCTGGTTCATATTTTGATTTAAAATTAGGCGATTCAGTGGTTTTACCAATTAATTTATATGCAGGATTTTCTTCAAAATAAAATTCGCCTGGTAAGGCACCTTTAGTTTTTAAAGAATATAAAATCCAACCCTCATCTATCGATACATTAAAAATAATTAAAGCTTCATCATTAGAGATTTTTTTTAACTCATATGTCCAAGAAGTGGGATCTTGACAAAATAAAGCAAAAGGGAATAAAAGGAATAGAATTATCTTTTTAAACATAATTTTTTAAAATTTGTTTTGCAAAAATAAAAAAAATCATTAAACAAAATAAAAATTATTAATAATATTAGATAAATGTATGATTAGTTCAGAAAATCTAAGTCTTATGATTTATTAGTTAAATCAAATAATTAAATATATTTAATATCTATGAAATAGTGTTTTGGAATATTATACTTAGATATAATGGTTTTTGTATGTCGATTAATGAAGGTGAAAAGTTTTATGTTAAATTTAATATTGGCTTAGCTCTCAAGTCCCTGTATAAAAACCACGCCCGCCTGTCTGAAGATGCGAGGTTGAGCATCCTGCCAATGTCCTCGATTAATCTTTTTCGCAAATACTTGTGCGTTACCACATACCACATAATGTAGCTCTGCAAATACTTAGTCGCTACCCCTCTGAATTTCTTGTTTATCAAGCTTACAAATGTCTTGGTATGTTTGTTTATCGTAGATACGCTGTATACGCCTCGCTTCTTTGATCTACCTATTACTATCTCTAGTTTTCTCTGTTCTTGTACTTTCGTTTTTTTCAATTCTTCATTATGATTGCTACATAATACGCTATTGCTGGATATTTTAGTATTCAATATTTGCTCTATTTGTGCACGTTTTACTTTGTCGAAGCCAGTTAAGTTGAATAGCATATTACCACTCCTATCT
>LFSZ01000016.1 GCA_001512885.1 Rikenellaceae bacterium DTU001 | reverse complement strand
CGTCTAATCTGTGTTTTGTTTACAACAACTTTTTTACTTTTGGTCCCCTTCACAGCTTTTTTGAATTCCTTCTTTTGCTTCACACATATTAAGTTGCTATCTGTCACTCTATGCGATAGCTCTTCTCTTATCTGACTATTCTTTACTTTTTCGTATTCTTTTCGGCTTCTGTATTTGCGACCTTTTTCTGAATACTTCATTAGTAGCTCATCAGCTTCTACAATGCCTGAGAAGCTTATACCTCCTTGTAATGATTTGATCGCTGCTAGTATCTTGTGTCGCCAATTGAAGCTAGTTCTCAGACTTATACCTACCTCAGATGCGCAAGCTCTTAGACTTTTGCCTTCTAACATGCATTTCAGGTAATCGAGCATTTTATCAGCTTTTCGCATGCGATATACGAAGGTTCTAGCTGTTTCGCGGTATTGTCGGCCGCAATCTTTGCATTTGTATACTTGTTTGCCGTCGCGTACTCCAGCTTTTATTACATTTTCGCTTTTGCATCGAGGGCAGATGGGGGCTGTGCTTTGTATTTTTAGCTTCTGATAATCTACGGCTGTGTAGTTGTTTTCTAATAAAAATTGATATAGATTATCTAGAAATCTACGTTTCTGCTCTTTGGGTAGAGCTTGATAATCTAATAAATTAAAATTATCCATAATTATTTTTTTGTAAAATTAAATAAATATTATTTAATGGTAATATAAAATACGTAAAGTAAAACAAAGAATAAATTTTGTAAGCCCTCTTCCACCTAATAAATAGTCTTTATGAAGCGTGATTTTGGTATTTGTTTAGAATTTTTAATTATTAAAATCGATTTATAAATTGGGGATAATTTCTATTTTGCATAATTTTGCAAATAATAAAATCACGTATAAATTTTTTGATGAAAAAATCAATAAAATTAAAAAAACTAGATTTATATTTAATCAAATCTTTTATAGGCCCTCTGCTAGTAACTTTTATTATAGCTATTTTTGTATTATTAATGCAATTTTTATGGTCATATATTGATGAATTAGCTGGTAAGGGGTTATCTATTAGTGTAATATTGCAATTAATGTTTTATGCATCTGCTACTTTTGTACCTATGTCGCTACCATTAGCTATTTTATTATCTTCATTAATGACCTATGGCAATTTAGGCGAAAACTATGAAATAATAGCTGCTAAAGCCTCAGGTATTTCTTTATGGAAACTTATGAAACCATTAGCTATAGTTTCTATATTATTAGCTTGTTTTACCTTTTATTTTTCAAATACCATACTTCCTAAAGCTAATTTAAAAATGATGTCTCTACTACGTGATGTAAGAGAACAAAAACCTACTCTAAATATTAGAGAAGGTATTTTTAATAAAGATTTAGATAATTATGTAATAAAAGTTGAGAAAAAACACAAAGATGGGAAACATGTAGAAAATATAATAATATATGATCACTCTGACTTTGGACCTGCCCTACGCATTACCACTGCTCAATCTGGTATTATGGAAACTACCCCCGATGAACGTTATTTGATTTTTACACTTTTTAATGGTATGAGCTATGTAGAACTCAGAGAAAACAGAGATGATTATATACGAATACCTTTACAACGTATTTATTTTGATGAGCAAGTTTTGCATATCGATTTATCTAGTTTCGCTTTTCAACGTTCAGATCCTAGTATTTTAAAAGAACATTATAAAATGTTAAATCTTTCACAACTAAAGTATTATATAGATTCACTAGATAGAGATTTAAAAAATTTAATAGAAAACCACACTAATATGCTCCTTATGACATTTAATAATTTCTGGATTTATGTAGCTAATGATAGTAATTTCAAACCAATGCAAAATATAACTGTTAATACTTTTGATAGTTTAATAAATTTATTAGACGACGATAGTCATAGAGAAATGTATAGGAGTGCATCTGAACACGTACTAAACAATATGAATATGATAGACAATCAAGCCGAACTATATAGATCAATAAAAAAATCAAAAACATATTACGAAATAGAATGGCATAGAAAATTTACACTTTCACTCACTTGTTTACTTTTATTTTTTATTGGTGCTCCTCTAGGTGCTATAATAAGAAAGGGTGGAATGGGCTTCCCTTTAGTAGTTTCTGTAATAGTTTTTGTCCTTTACTATATTATTACTATCTTATTTGAAAAAACTGCTAAAAATATGCTCATATCTCCTTTTTTAGGAATGTGGTTGCCTACTTTTATTTTATTAACTTTTGGCTTATGGATATCTATTAAAACCATTAAAGATAGCCCTTTGATGAAAGCTGATGCTTGGATTAAAAAAATTAATAATATTAATCAATATTTTAAAAAATTGTTTAAAATTAAAAATAATAATAAATGGCATTAATTTTTAATAATTTAAATGCAATTAAAAGTCTTAATACTAATTTTTTAAATAAAATAAAAAAAATAATTAAGCAAATTCTAAATGATTATGAATTTAAAGAAGGTAAAATCATAATTAATTTGGTAAATGACAATGAATTATTACAAATAAATAAAAATTTTCTAAATCATGACTATTACACAGATATAATAGTTTTCAATGAAATTAAGAATAATTATTTGTTTGCTGAATTATATATTAGCTATGATAGATTAATAGAAAATGCAAATAAATACAATCAATCTATTGAAAATGAGACTGCGAGACTTATCATACATGGCATTCTGCATAGTTGTGGTGAAGATGATAATGATGAAAAATCTAAACAAAGCATGACAATAAAAGAAAATTATTATTTGAATTTTTACTAATAAATGATTTTTAGCTCAAGTTTTTATTCTAACAATTATTGAAAACTTATTTTTATTTTAACTTTGTATAATATGGAAAATTTTATTACTCTAAAAGAATTAGCTAAACAAATAGAAAGTATTATAAATCTGAATTTCAACAATACATATTGGGTATTGCTGGAGATACAAAAATTAAATCTTTATCGTACTGGTCATGCCTATCCAGAGCTTGTAGAAAAAGATGAAAAAACAAATAAAATAGTTGCTCAGATGCGTGGTATTATATGGGCTAATGATTATTTATATATCCAACGAAAATTTATACAAGTCTTAGGAAGTGAAATGAAGGATGGTATCAGAGTATTAGCTAAATGCATTGTCAATTTTCATCCTGTATATGGACTAAGCCTTAGAATTATGGATATAGATACTACATATTCTCAAGGCTTATTGGAGCAGGAGCGTCTACTTACAATCAAAAAACTACAGCAGCAAGGCTTATTAGATGCTAATAAGCAAATACCTTTCCCATTGGTACCACAACGAATAGCAATTATTTCAATAGAAACTAGTAAAGGATTTAGCGATTTTGTAGGAGTATTAGCAAATAATGAACACTGTTATAGTTATAAATACACCCTTTTCCCAGCAGTATTACAAGGTGAAAAGGCTGTAGAGACCATTACCGAACAACTGAAAATCATAAATCTAAAAAAAGATTTTTATGATATAGTAGTGATAGTGCGTGGAGGTGGTGGCGAAATAGGTCTATCCGCTTATAATGATTATTCACTAGCAAAAGCAATAGCTACTTTCCCACTTCCAGTTTTGACTGGTATCGGACATTCTACTAACCTCACTGTCTGCGATATGGTGGCTCACTATTCAGCCATTACACCTACCGACCTGGGATATTATATTATCGATAAAACATTGGAATTTGAAAATATGTTACTAAATATTGGCGACAAATTAATCAATACAATTAAGCAAAAACAAAATAATTATAAAGAAAAAATAAATAATACTCGATTTTTATTGTTACGTAATATAACTTCTCAATTATATGCTTATCAATCTAATCTCGACAAAACCATTAATACTTTCACTCAGTTGACTAATGCTAAAATCAATAAATCATCAATTACTCTCATACAAATTATTAATACTATCAAATATCAATTTATTTCTGCCTTAGAAAAAACTAATAATTTGTTAAAAAATTATAACTTTTCTCTCAAAACAAATTCAAAAAATATTATTAATATTGAAAATTGTAAGCTTGATAATATACCACTTATACTTAGACATAAATCTAAATCACATTTAAACTATAATCTGTTACGGTTAAAACAAATAAATAAATTGATACCAATAAATCTAAAACAAAATCTATCTGATATCAAAATCTCACTTAACAAAGCTCAACAAATCATAGACCTCAGCTCGCCTAATCATATTTTAAAAATGGGGTATGTGATGTTAAAAAAAGATAATATAATCGTAACTGAAAATAATATAAATAAAAACGATACAATAGTTTTAGAAGGTTATAAAAATCAAATGGAAGCCGAAATTATTAATATTGAAAAAAAATAAAAATATGAATAACGAAGAATTAAATTTACCAACAAGCTACGAACAAGCTTTTAATGAATTGCAACAGATAGTTACCGAGATAGAACGCGGTGATATCACTATAGATCTTTTATTACCAAAAGTACAGAGAGCAGCTCAACTAATAAAATTTTGCAGAGACAAACTTAGAAATACTGAAGATGAAGTTAATAAAATCATAAAGCAACTAGAAGATGATAATTGCGATGATATGTAGTGAAACTAAAGATATTTAAAACGTAAAATGACACAATCATAATGAAATGATAAATTTAAATACAATATTATCTAAAATTGAAAGTAAATAAACGGTTGTAAATCTGCAGTAATAAATTGAAAAACTAAATAATATACCACAGCATCATATTGCCCTGAATAACGCAGCTCCATATTTGAGATACCAAAAGCTAAATACTTTAGCTCATTAGATAGCTTTCTAGCATAAAATTACAGAATCAATAGAAGGTTAATGTTTATAAAAAGTATTCAAATTTCTCAACTCAGTATCATTTAAATTATCAGTCAAATACTTATTTAATTTGATTTAAAATATAATCTAATAAATCTTGAATTCCTGTTTTTTTAACAGAGGATGTCATAAATATGGGGGGCAATTCGTCCCAGTATTTTGATAATTCAGTCATAAGAGCTTTTCGATTTTGTTGAATAATACTTTTTTTTTCTTTATCAGTTTTAGTCAACACTATGGCTATAGGTATATTATACCGTCCACAATTATTTATAAACTCTATATCTATTTGTTGTAATGGTATCGAGGAATCTATTAAAACAAATGCTAAAAATAGCTGACTACGAAAGCTAAGATATTCGTTTATGATATTTATTAACTGCTTACGAATAGTTTTAGATGTTTTAGCATATCCATAGCCAGGTAGATCTACTAGATACCATTTATTATCTATCAAATAAAAATTGATAGTTTTAGTTTTACCAGGTATAGATGATGTTAATGCAATTTTTTGAGAAACTAATGCATTTATTAATGAAGATTTCCCTACATTAGAGCGACCTACAAAAGCAAACTCTGGCAAAATATTTTTAGGACAATCTGTTAAAGAAACGCAACTTTTTACATATTTAACTGATTTTATTTTCATTTTTCTCTTTTAGATATGAATCTACATGCCTCTTTATTTTACTTGGATATACATCATCTATAGTTACTAATATTCCAATCTCTTCTACTGGGCCGAATTGCGGATTTAGAGAAGTTCCAAAAGTTTTCATTGTACGCGACAAACTCATATATGCATTTATCAATGGGGGGATAGTTTCTCCTTGAGATTTTACAAATTCTAATAGTTTTTTATAATTCACCTCATAAGAATCAGAAAAGAATATATCATCAAAAATCGATATATCATTCGAATAGCCACGTGGCATCTTAGGAGTAATTAACTTTTCAGTATCAGGAAAATGCTTATACATAAAATATACAATGGCATCACGAGCTAATTGATTGTAATTGAGATATAAAGTTACCTTGCCAAAGAAATATTTAATTTCTGGATAATCTATAGTAAGAGCTCCTAGGCCGTCCCACAGGTTGTCTAATGAAAAAATCCCCTTTCGCTGATTTTTTTGTGGTTGATATTTAGGTTGTACAAAGCTCCTACCTAATTCGATAGTATACGGTGCATATTTTTCTATAAATAGATCAGAAAAATCAAACATGTGAGAAGTAGCTAAATGTAATTTGCCATTATAAAAGTTAAGTACATCCTTTACCAATATAAATCTGTAGCCACCTATTATTTCTTCTTCTCGAGGATCCCAAACTATTAATTGTTTATATGGCAAAGGACCTGTATCGAATTTGTCTATATCTACCTTCTTGCCAGTGCCAGCTCCTGCATCTCTAAAAGATATTTCTCGTAATCTACCTACTTCCAACATTAGATTGGGACATTGCTCAGCAGCAAATATGTAAATTTCATTTTTATTGTAATTTGTTTTTCTTACATAAATATCCCTTGTCAATTCTTTTTTTAATAATTCTCTGTCGATTGGTTCTATTATTTGCTCCATATTAATAGTTAAAAAATAAGTTTATTTTTTTTAAAATTTTTACCAAAATTATAAAACTTTATTGAAATTTAGATGCAAAATATATTCTGCATAACTATTAATATTGTCATTATATACTAAAATAATATTGTTTTATCTTATTATTCTACGCATTCCTCATATTAGTTTTTAATAATAAATTCAAATATCAAATGTACTAAATAAATTGGTAAAGTGCGAATGGGTAACAAGTTGTGAAAATAAGAGAATGAATCTAAGCGAATAAAAGAAGGGTATTTAATAGTATTATAAAATATTTAATCTTTGTGTAATTTTTTAGCATCTATTAAAAAAAATTAATAAATTATGCTATGTAATAGCTTTAACTGTATGTAATGGAGTATATAGTGGGCCTCGTGAGGTTAATTTGCTCTCAAAAAGTATTATTCTGTCTATTATGTATTTACCAAAAGAAAAATTAGAATATTTATCTAACACATCATAAAAATTATCTATATTTGATAAGCTTTTGATACGTCCCAAAGTTAAATGTGGCACAAAATTTTCATTTTTTTCAGTGATAGAAAGTAATGGGGTTAACTTATTTTGTAATGATAAAGCTAAATGTTTGGTCTCATCATTATCTAACCATCTAGTCCACAAAACACGAGGCGATCTCTTATTACCAAAAATAGATAATCCAGCTAACTCTATCTGATATTTATGAAATTCAGATTCTAAGCTATCTATGGCATCGCAGATGGTAGATAGATGGATTTCATCAGTATCTCCTAGAAATACAAGAGTCAAATGCGTATTCTCTAATGATACCCATTTGATTTTGTACATAGCTAATTGATGCTGCAGATTAATAATTTCTTCTTTTGCAGTTTTATTTAATTCAATAGGTAATGCAATAAATAAACGTTTCATTTTTTAATGGTATTTTGCTTAACTTTTTGAGCTAATTTTTTACCTAATTCTTTTGCTTTATTCATATCAGTTTCATTGGGAGTAAATTTAGTAAATATGGATTCTTCTAATACATTTAATTTCAAACCATTAGCAATATTAGGTATCAATTTTTGATTTTCTCCGCTCCATCCAAAAGATCCAAAAGCCAAAAGATATTTACCTCTATCACGAATAGGATTGATAAGAGCAAAAAGCTTATAAATAGGTAAAAGAATATTTTGATTAATTACAGGTGAACCAATAGCCATACCACGAGATCTAGTTATATACTCCTCGAGTTCTCCCAGAGAGCAATGCTCAATATCTTTTAAAATAACTTCTAACCCTTCTTCCTTGACGCCCTCAGCTATGGCTTGGGCTAATGATGCTGTTTTGCTATAAGCAGATACATAAGCTACGAATATATCATTATGATTTTGAGTATTGATGAATTGTTCTGATAATTCTTTTGTCCATTCTATGTATCTTTTCCAATCATTTAAGAGCAAAGGACCATGTCCAGTGAGTATAGCATTTATTTCTAAATCTTTGATCCTATCCAAAGCTTGTAACATAAATTTACTAAAAGGCTTTAGAATGACATCAAAATAATATTTAAAAGCATCATCGAAATTACCCACTTCATTGTCTATCATTCGGTCATCTGCATAGTGACAACCAAAGCTATCGCATGTGAAAAGAAGCTTATCCTCGATCAAATATGTGTAGATACTATCAGGCCAATGTAGATTAGGAGCAGAAATAAATTTCAAGGTTTTATCCCCTAAATCTAATATATCATCACCTTTTACAATAATATTAGGAAAATCAGCATTGAATAATTCTCTTAAATTTCTAATAGCTATTCCACTACCCACTACCTTGGCCTCAGGAGCCAGTTTTAGCAGATTTAATAGATTACCACTATGATCTGGTTCTGTATGATTTAAAATAATGTATTTTATTTTTTCTGGTTCTATCACTTGCCTTATCTTGGCAATATAAGTATCCCAAAAAGTTTCTTTTGTAGTTTCTATGATTGTTGGCATCTGAGCATTTATGAAGTAAGAATTGTATGTAGTACCATAACGAGTCTCCATCACTACATCAAAAGTTATTATATCATAGTCTAATACTCCTATCCAAGCTACATCTTTATTTACGAAAATTACATTTTTGTCTTCTTTTATATTTTTTAACATAATTGTTTGATTTTTTTTTTGATAATGCAAATATAATATTATAATTAAAAATAATACAAGGTAAATGATAAATATTAACCTAAATTAAAATTTTTAATAAGAATAAATCTAAAAAAACAATTGTAATCTAAAGTACATGAATAATTAGAAATAATATTAAAAAATAAATTACTATAAAATTAAAAAAAAATAGTAAAAAATAGGTTGATTTCATTAAATATAGTTTTAAATCTCAATAAAAATAGAATTTTATAAACCAGATATTAAATAAATAGTTAAATTTGCAAATAAAATATTTAAATTAATATGTCACGAAAAACACTAAAAATCAGAGATTTAACTTTAAGAGATGGACAACAAAGTCTTTTTGCAACCCGCATGAGTCAAGAACAAGTAGATAAAACACTCCCATACTTCAAAGAAGCACATTTCTATGCTATGGAGGTATGGGGCGGTGCTGTTCCTGACAGTATAATGCGTTTTTTGAATGAGGACCCATGGGAGAGATTAGCTAAAATAAAAAAAGGTATAGGAGATACTAGTAAATTAACAGCACTATCAAGAGGTCGAAATTTATTTGGATATAACCCATATCCTGAATGGGTTATAGAAGGTTTTATAAAAAATGCTATAAATGAAGGAATAGATATATTAAGAATTTTTGATGCTTTAAATGATCTAGATAATTGCAAATCTTCGGTAGAATATTGTAAAAAATATGGTGCTATACCTGACGGGGCGATTTGCTACACTGTAGATCCTGTATTAAAATCTAAAACTATTTTTGGTAAAATTTTTAATAAATCTCATCCCAAAGTTTTCACTACTGAATATTTTGTCAATAAAGCTAAAACATTCGAATCTATGGGAGCCCAGATAGTAACAATAAAAGATATGGCTGGATTAATAACTCCCAAAGCTGCTTATGAAATAATAACTGCTCTCAAAAAAGAATTAACTATACCTGTAAATTTTCATTCTCATAGTACTCCTGGCTATGGTTTAGCATCTACACTATCAGCTATAATAGCTGGAACTGATATCATAGATACAAATATTTTTCCATTCGCTGGTGGACCCGCCGCTACAGCTTTTGAAATTGTCTATCTTTTTTGTAAAAAATTAGATATTGACGTAAATGTTAATATAGAAGTAATACCAAAACTACAAGAAATATTAATGGATATACGTAGAGAATTAAAACAATACGATCAGTATCCAAATAATTATCCTAAAATGTTTGATCCTAATAATCCCAATTTACCTCTAGAAATTGAAAAATTATTTGATCAAGCAATTGAGTTAACATATAAAAATAAATTTGAAAAAGCTTTAGAAGTATGTCAACAAATAGAAGCATATTTTAATTTTCCTCCACCTAATGAAGCTGTCAAAAATGCTCAAATTCCAGGTGGTATGTATACAAATATGTTGACACAATTACAACAATTAAACCTAGAACACTTGCTACCAAAAGTATTAAAAGCAGTACCTAAAGTAAGGATAGATGCTGGCTGTGTGCCTTTAGTCACACCTACTAGTCAAATAATTGGTGTACAAGCTGTTAATTGCATTTTAGATGAAAAAAAAGGTCTACCATGGTATACCACTAAAAGTACACAATTTATTAAATTGATAGAAGGTGCTTATGGCAAAACCCCTATACCCATAGATCCTAAATTTCGTAAATTTATTACAGGAAGCGAAACAGAAAAACCCTTTGATACTAGCACATACCTGCCATTTCCCAATAAAGAATTCCCTGAATATGGTAATAGAAAACTTTATAATAACGAAAAAGAACAATTATTACTCGAATTATTTCCGAATGTAGCAGAAGAATTTTTAAGAAAACGTGCAGAGCAAGCTTATAAAAAAGAAATCGAAGAAGCACTTAAAGAAAAAGAATTGGAAGAAAACAAAAAAAGACAGGCACTGCTACGTGAAAAAGAAAAATATGAAAAATTGTCACCCGAAGAGAAAGAAAAGCGTTTATTGTATGGCTTATATAATTACTGGTCTTTGCCTATCATAGATACAACAGATGATGATGATTTGATAGAAACTGAGTATTATATAATTTAATTAGTAACAAAAAAAATTCTAATATAACTTAAAAATTTTAGTATAAAAAGAATTTATGGATTAGAAAAAAATTAACTAAAATCTATGATTTTAGATTTTTTAATTCTTTAGATCTTATCAGCGAATTCTTTCAATTTAGCCATTTCTTTTTCTAATTCTTTCCACATTTCGATGTAGGATTTATTATTTATATTTTTTTTGACAATAGCAAAATAATATTTGATTTTTGGCTCTGTTCCAGAAGGGCGGATAGTGATTTTGGTATCATTCTCGAGTATAAATTGCAATACATTACTTTTAGGTAATAAAATAGCTTGAGTAGTATTATTAATCAAATCTTTAGCAATAGAAAGTTGATAATCCAAGATTTTCACAACAGCAGTATTATTTATCTCCATAGGTGGATTACTTCTATAATTGTCCATAAGTTTTTTCATATTTTCCATACCTTCGATACCAGTCATAGCGATAGATTTTTGATCTTCGTAGAAATATCCATAGGTTTCATAAAGAATTTTTAATATATCGAGTAGAGTCTTTCCATTACGATCTGCATATTCTTGCATTTCTGCTATTTGACAAGAGGTCATTATAGCATCTTTATCTCTTACCCAATCTGCAGATAAAAATCCATAGCTCTCTTCACCACCACAGATAAATTTTTCTTTACCCTCTTTGATTCTAATTAATTCAGCTATGTATTTAAAACCAGTTAAAACATCATAAGTTTTCACATTATAATCATCAGCAATTTTTCGCATCAATTCAGTAGTTACGATAGTTTTTACAATAAAACTATTAGAAGGTAGTGCATTTCGAGATTTCAACATTTCTAGATTATAATAAGTCAAAAGAGATGCTATCTGATTACCATTCAATAATTTATAATTACCATCGGGCAATTTAATCCCAGTACCTACTCGGTCAGCATCAGGATCAGTAGCTAATACAAGATCAGCATTTATTTTTTTAGCATTTTTAAGAGCTAATTCCATAGCTGCTTTTTCTTCAGGGTTTGGTGAGACTGTAGTAGGAAAATTACCATCAGGAATTGACTGCTCTTCTACAAGATGTATTTGATTAAACCCCCAATCATTCAATGCTTTAGGCACCATCGTTATACCAGTACCATGAAGTGGTGTAAAAACAATTTTTTGAGTTTTTGGTTTCACCATTGCTAAAAATTGCAAATTGTTTAATTGCTTTAGATAAGCGTGGTCTATCTCATCATTTATAATATGTATGAGACTTTTATTAAAGTCACGTGCTACATTGCTATATTCACCTACTTTTTTCACTTCATCTATTACTCCTTTATCATGAGGTGGCACCAGTTGTCCACCATCACTCCAATAAACCTTGTATCCATTGTATTGTTTAGGATTATGAGATGCAGTGATCATGACTCCAGCAGTAGCTTTCAAATATCTAACTGCATAAGACAAAAGTGGAGTTGGGCGTAATTCTGAAAATAAAAAAACTTCTATATCATTCGCACTCAAAACATCCGCAGTTATTTCAGCAAATTCTTTGCTCATAATTCGAGAATCATAAGATATTACTACTTTGAATGGTTTATCTGCATTTTGTTTAATATAATTGGCCAGCCCCTGCGTAGCAATAGACACAGTATATTTATTCATCCTATTAGAACCTATTCCTATTATACCTCTCAAACCTCCAGTACCAAATTCTAAATCAGCATAAAATGCTTCTACTAATGCTTTAGGATTATTTTCTAAATTATTTTTGATCCATTCTTTATCTTTCTCATCTATTGGTTGCTGAAGCCAATTTTCAATTTTTTCCAAAATTTCTCTATCAATATTATACCCTACCATATCTATATATTTTTATCAATTAATCTAAAAATAGTAACAAATTTATAAATAATTAAAAAAATCAAATTAATAAAAAAAATTATTATAAAAATCATAATCTTAATATTTTTTTTTTAAAATACTCAAGTTGATTTTTGATTTTACATAAATAAACCTAACATTTCCTTTAATGAGTCGTACCAATGCGGTATCGAAATATTTAAAGCTGATTTAATTTTTGATTTATTCATTACGCTATATTTGGGTCTCATAGTCAATTGATTTATCTGATCAGTCTCAATGGGATAGATACATTTATCAATGTTTTTAATTCTGATAATAGCATGAGCAAAATCGTACCAAGAAGCTACACCTTCATCAGCGAAATGAAAAAATTCTAAATTATTGAAATCGAAGCACTGAATCATCTGATAAATACACATAGCTAGATCCCTTGCGTATGTAGGCGTACCGATTTGATCATAAACGACTTGCAGTTTTTGATTTTCGTCAAGCGATTTTTTGATAATAGTTTTTACAAAATTATTACCATGATTACTATAAAGCCACGAAGTTCTAATAATAACACCTCGAGGATTTATTTTCGACATTTCATTTTCGCCCATAAATTTTGTATAACCATAATATCCTAATGGATTAGGTGTATCAGTTTCGATGTATGGCGATGATTTATTACCATCAAAAACATAATCTGTAGAGATATGTATCATTATAGTATTGTAATCTATTGAATATTTAGCTAGATTTCTCACTCCATTTACATTAACTTTTAATGCAATTTCTTTTTCAGTTTCAGCCTTATCGACAGCAGTGTATGCTGCGGCATTGATGACAAAATTAGGTTTATATTTATTATAAAAATCTCTAATAGCTTGCTCATCAGTAATATCCAATGTTTTATGATTAGTAAAAAATAATTCAAAATTTTTATTATCGCTTAATAATCGTTTAAGTTCATAACCTAATTGACCGTCTGACCCAGTAACTAAAATTTTGTAAATCATGGAATATAGTTTTAATTTTAAAAAAATACAAACAAAGGTAACAAAAAAATGAAAAATAAATATTATATCTAATTTTCCAAATTTAATTAATGAAATTAAAAAAATTATTTATTTGTAAAATAATATTATATATTTTTAATAAAATTTGTATTTTTGCAAAAAATTTTATAAATTATTTAATCATGGAAGGGGAGTGTAATCTTACTAGTCATTTTTACTTTATTTTGTTTCCCCATTGAAAAAAACAAAAGGGGTAGTCCTCTACCTTGCTTTTTAGTTAGGTGGCATGATAATATTATAACTACTAAATATAACAAAATATTTTTTGCTTCTATAAATTTTAATAAACTATTCGAAATTATTTATATTTTATGTCTTGTCATTCGAGATTTAGACATTATAGTTTTTTTTAAAATTTTTCTTATATACTTTTAAAATAAAAAAAGAACATTAATAATTTTTAAAAAACAAAAAAGATGGAAAATAAAAATGATTTTTTAAATATAAAAGAAGAAGTAGAGGAATTAGGAATAGAACATATATTGGCAATATTACCAATATTGCGTAAGATGCCACCAGTAGAAGTGGCAGAAATATTAAATGAGCTTGATGCTGAAGCTATTGCCTTTGTATTGAAAAATTTTGATATAGAACAGCAAGGACTTATATTCTCAGAATTTAATATCTCGAGGCAGTTAGAGTTATTCAATTTATTTAATAAAAGAGAATTTGCTGATATTTTTGAACATATGCCGCCTGATGACTACGTAGACCTCTATCAACATTTAGAACCTGAGGAGCAAGTCGAACTTTTACCTTATTTATCTCTAGATATCAGAGAAAATGTAATAAGACTAAGCAAATACCCTGAAGAAACAGCTGGTGGTATAATGACTACAGACTTTTTCACAGTTCACTCAGGAAAGACTTGCGAAGAGCTAATAAATTTAATACGCTCAAGAAGTCCATCAAATAGAGCATTGTATCATATATACGTAATTAACGAAGATAATGTCTTATTAGGAATAATAAATTTAGAAGATTTAATAAAAGCCAAAGGTGACACTTTAGTAGATGATGTAATGGAAAAAGATTATGAATTTGTTTTTGTGGATGAAGATAGAGAAAAAGTAGCAGAAATAATAGCTAAATATGATTTGATAACCTTACCAGTTTTGAATCACGACTATCAACTAATAGGTGTAGTAACCTCAGACGATGCTATAGAGGTGATACATTCAGAACAAACCGAAGACTTCGAAAAATTCATGGGTATAGTCCAAGAGCCCGAATATTTTGATTATCTCGGTACTCCTACTACGGTACATTTCAAAAAAAGGATAGTGTGGCTCATAGCCCTCGCCATCATTGAATTGTTTGCTGGCATGGTAATCAATCATTATCAACCGCTTATACAACAGTTATATGTTTTAGCTTTATTTATGCCAATGTTGACAGCTATGGGTGGTAATGCAGGTAGCCAATCAGCTACTGTAATAGTACGAGCTTTGGCTCTAGGGCAAATAACCGTAAAAGAATGGTTCAAAATTATTTGGAAAGAATTGCGTATAGCAGTTTTATTAGCTTTGATCTTAGGAATTTTAACATTTGCTAACGCTATGATATTAAATTCTTTTAGAGTTATTCCAGAAGGTTTCTCCATTTCTTACATCTCTTTTGTAATAGCTCTATCTATGTCATTGCAAATTATTTGTTCTACTTTTTTAGGTGCTTTATTTCCTTTAATAGTGAAATCATTAAAAGGTGATCCCGCCTTAGCTGCTAGCCCTGCTATAGCTACCTTGGTAGATATCACTGGATTGATTATTTATTTCTCCGTAGCTTCTTTACTTTTAGGTTTGTAATAGTTTTTATTATGTTAATATCTAAATATATTAAAAGAAATTTTTAATAAAATAATTATATAGATTATTAATTAACATATAGTTGTAAGAATAATTTTATATAAAATATGTTGAATAGAATAAATTAATTTTGTAAAACGAATAAAGTTTTTTGTATAATAACATTAAAAAAAATAAGATTTATTATTTTTTTTATTTTGAAAAAAATTTGAAAAAAATAAATATTGTATCCTTCATTATTGAATTATCTAGTCTAAAAACTATCAAGATAGCTATTTGTATATCTATTTTTATAGAATATTTTTATATGTTTTAATAGATTTTTGCAATTCAGTAAAAGCAGGATGCTTAGATTCTTTATTTAAAAAAAATCCTCTATTATATTAATCATCTTACAAAATTATTGAAAAATAGAGAAATAACAAAACAATAAAAAGGCGAATTTATCAAAAAAAAGAAAACTATTAGTTTTGATTGGAGATGGAGAGCTCGCTATCATAGTATCTCGCTCCGAAGTACGTGTAGCTGGTCTCGTTGTCTAGCTCCTTGGCAGTGAATTTATATCTACTATCAAACTCTTCAGTGTTTCGCTGTGAGATGAATAGCTCGCCGTAGGGGAGATATTGCAAATGCTGCATTACTGCACCTTCTGCATTTGTTACGAAGGAGGCGGAGCCGAGATGGTCGGAGTGGTAGTGGATTTTCATTTATAAATTTTTACTAGGTAAAATTAATGAATATCTTGGAATAATTTCTACTTATTTTACTTTTCTTTCTCAGCTACACAAAGAAAAGTAACAAAAGAAAGGTCTCCGCT
>LFSZ01000023.1 GCA_001512885.1 Rikenellaceae bacterium DTU001 | reverse complement strand
TAAGGATACATATACTTTGTGGGGTACTAATTATTATGATTATGAAAAAATCACTTTAAAAAGTCAGATGGTTAGAATCAATCCTTCATTAATAATAGCTAGTGGTTTTGACAAGCTAGACCCTTATGCTAGATTTGGTGTGATATTAGGCTTCGGCTCTATTACTTATACTGATCTATATGAAGAATATGAAAATAATCTATTAGAAGATAAAGCAATAGAAAAGTGGAAATTTAATGGTGGAATTGCTTTTGGCCTTTCATCAGCACTTGGCCTTATGTATCACATATCAGATTTAATATCTGTTTATGGAGAATTAGATTTAGTAAGTATGAGTTATGCTCCTAAAAAAGGTGTTATGACAGAGAATACCATTAATGGAGTAGATCGATTACCAAATTTAACAACTTATGACAAAGAAATCGAATTTCTAGATGAAATTACTTTTGATTATGATAATCCTCCATCAACAGCAGAACCTAGTAAAGAGCCAAAAGAATATTTTCCTTATAGCAGCATAGGACTTAATATAGGAGTTAGATTTTCATTCTAAAAAGGCCTTTTAAAAATTAATTTTTTTGTGTTTACAGTATAATTACTCAAAAATAAATAAAGGTGGGTTCTATGATTTTTTTAAATCAAAAGTAAAAAAATAAATTTTTAAAACCCATCATTATTATATTGTGATATCAATTTTTAATAAGGATATATTATATTTTTATTGATAGAATAATAAAATATTAATTTATACTATGTAATATGCAATTTTTTTTTACATGTCAAACTGCATTTACATAATTTAGATGTTTATATTTATGAATATTAATTTTGTTTTTCTAATATTTTTAGTTTACTTGTAATATTTCTTTTTCTTTGGCTTCTATCATAGCATCTACCTGTTTTATAGCATTATCTACGATATCTTGAAATTCCTTTTCTGCTTTTTTTATTTCATCCTCAGATATGCCTTCTTTTTCTAATTTTTTTAATTTCTCAAAATAATCTCTACGTATATTACGGATAGAAATTTTAGCTTTTTCTCCTTCAGATTTAGCTAGCTTCACATATTCTTTTCGCCTTTCTTCAGTTAGTTGTGGTACGTTAATTCTTATTATTTCACCGTTATTTATGGGTGTGAATCCTAAATTTGCATTTAAAATAGCTTTTTCTATCACCATAAGTATTGATTTATCCCAAGGTTGTATTACTATTGTTCTAGCATCAGGTATATTAATACTTGCTACTTGATTGAGCGGTGTCATCGTACCATAGTAATCTATCTTTATATCATCAAATAAAGATGGATGAGCTTTTCCTGTTCGTATTTTTACTAACTCTCTATTGAGATATGTGAGCGTATTATTTAAGTTTTCATCAAAATTTTTCTTAAGATCAGAAATTAAGTCTTCCATATATTTTTTTACAAATATACATAAAAATTGCAACTTACACTAAGGATTTTTTTTAAAAAGTTTAAATATTTAGTTAATAATTTTTTAAGAAAATAAATTACTTATTAGTCAACAGGAAGAAACACATTACTTTTTCAAAGCATTTTCTAATATTTATTTTCCCACATCATATTTATAATGTTATCTATTTCTTTTCTTGCAGGGCTTTTTTCACTCAAAACTCGATAGACGCTATAAATGAATGGGAATTTTTTTATATTTTCACCTAAAATTTCAGCTAGGGTCAAAGTACCATAATAGCCTTCAACGGTTTGTTTCATTTCTATTTTTGAATATTCTAAAGAATATCCTTTGCCCAGTAAAATACCAAATGATCTATTACGAGAAAATTGACTATAAGCAGTTACTAAAAAATCTCCTAAATATAAAGGTTGTAGTATATCCACTTCAATATCATTTTTTAGATATTTCAAAAAATCTTTCATTTCTTTAACTAATTTCGTAATTAAGATACTTAAAAAATTATCTCCTAATCCATAACCTATGCACATACCTGCAAGTATTGCATAAATATTTTTCACCACAGCTGCATATTCTGCTAATTCTAAATTTTCGTCATATTCTAGATGGAGAAAATATGAATCTAGTAATGGAGCTACCATCTCAAACATTAAAGGATTTTTAGAAACTAAGCTTAAATGTGTGAAATGTTCCATGACTATTTCTTCAGCATGAGAAGGTCCAAGAATTGCTAGATAGTCTGTTAATGGTATATCTATAACCTTTTCAAAATATTGATGTAGCGGCATTTTTTTATTTGGTATCAAACCTTTTATAGCTACTACTATTTTTTTATTCTTAAAAAAAGATTTATCTACTTTAGACAATACATTATCTAAAAAAGCTGCTGGTATTGAGATAAATACGATATCACTATTATTAAGTCCACTTTCTAATGAAGAGTGTAGCTCTAATTTATTTAAGTCAAAATTCACATAAGCTAAATATTTTGAATTATGACGATGTGTTTTTATACAATGTAAAACTTCTGGATTAGTAATGATCCAATTTAGCTTAACTATATTATTAGTTAATACTTTGGCCAAAGCTGTAGCCATACTACCATATCCTATTAAGCCAACTTTGTCTTTCATAATATTATTATTTGTTTAATTTTAATTTTTTTGGCTCTATTCAGAAATAATGTTGTTATACCAATTATCATTTTATATGAGCAATTTATTAAACTTTTCTTTGTGAACTTAGTGCCTTCTTTGCGAACTTTGTGGTTAAATAATATTAGAAACCACAAAGAACACAAAGATATTACACAAAGAAAGCAAAGATTACTATTCATAATTTCGATATGGCTATCTGAAAACAACATTTTCTTTAAATAGAGCCAATTTTTTTTTAAAAAAATGGTAAATTAATCATACCAGTTATATTTATTTATAACACACATTCTAAACAACACTTATCAAAAACATTTAATGTTGAACTATGACTTTTTGTAAATATGCTTTGTCTTCTATTGTTATCTGAAGCAAGTATATACCATCTGTTAGGTGAGACAAATCTACATAAAAATTATTATTTGTATTTACAAAAATATTTGTAGATGTCACTCGACCAGTGATATCTATAATTGCAATACTTTTTAATGTTTCATTATCTGGTAGGGAGATATATACTTTGTCACTAGTAGGATTTGGATAGATTTCAATAGTAGTGGATAATAAATTTTCTATATTATCACAATCATCTAAAAATGCCACAATAGGTACTTTAGTACTAGCACAATCAGGAAGTTTGATTTCCCAATTATAATAATAATAATAATAAGATGGGTCAAAAGCCGAATTATTTTTAATAGATAAAATATTATTTAATTGGTATGGATAATTGCTACCATTATTATTTCTCCATAAATTTGGTGTTCCTGGTCCCCACAATTTCAAATTATTGGCTACAGGTAATGCAAAGTCAAGATGCACACGAGATATATTCTTTGGTATGTATACATTTTTAGAAGTAATGGTATTGCCTTGATAATCAGTTAATTCAATAAGTCTATTACCTGCAGACGAAGCATTTACTTCTACAGAAACCAATGTACATTCTGTGAAGCAATCAAAAGTCAGATAATGTCGATTAGTATTTGTAAAAAAGCCACCATTACTTGAACTGCGAGTATCACCTACATAATGAGTAGTTGGAACGAAAAAATCTTGTACCCAATAAGTAGTAGTTTGAGATAAAGGAGGGGTAATATAAGTACTACCATTATAGAAATTATATAAATCTGAATAGGATGAATACCACAAAATAACTCCATTACCAATGGCAATAAGTGTAGCTGATTCATTTTCACAAATAGTATCATTGATAACTATTGGGGGCGCAGGTCTATTAATATTAACAATATTTTGTTTAGTAATCATATCGGTGCCGTAGTTATTAGTTGCTGTTAAGGAAACATTATAGTCTCCATTATCATTATATATGTGTATTGGTGATTTTAGATTTGATGTAGTGCCATCTCCGAAATCCCATAGCCAAGAAGTAGGATTATGAAAAGATCTATCAATAAATTTAACAAAACCATTACATTTATTGATAGAATCAATAGAAAAATCAGCAAGGGGTGCTAAATCAGGAGCATTACAAACCCATACCGCCTCAAATCCAGATAAATTAAGAGCTTGATCGGAATGAAGCAATAAAGTCAATTGTCCGCCTGATGATATTATAGTATCAGGAGCTCCTGTTGTATTGCAATACCTACCCATAGATGGGCTATTAGTGTTTGGCCCATCAAATATTTCTAAATAATCATAATTGCAATAGCTACTACTACCTGGTTCTATATCAAAAGAATTAAAAAAAAGAGTAATAGAAGTAGCATTAGGTGGGCTAATAGTTATTCTAGCGTCTGACATATCGTCATAATTTCCATTAGGACCGCCGCCATCATATATTATACCATGACAATGAGTTATAATACCACCATAACCATTTAAAGGCATAACAACATGGCACATCTTATCAGGAGCGATAGAAATATAATTAGCCATTATTAAAGTGTCAGTACCACAAAGATCACCATCAGCTATCAATTTAACCGTATAATTGCCATAATTATTAAATGTATGAGTGGGGCTTATATTAGTACTTGTGTATCCATCACCAAAGTCCCAATAATAAGACATTCCATTATTTGATTGATTAATAAACTGGACAGTTAATGGTGGTTCACAGTTTTCAGTAATATTAGCAGTGAAATTAGCAATCACTTGAGGTTGATAAGGTTCACCTACACCTATGGCATACATAGCATCAGTAATAGCTTGTACTTCAGCTGAACAAGCACCATATAAATTTGTAGCTACTACTATTGTAAAGAAGCGTGCATCATAGTATGTAGCATTTGGCGGTAAATAATTTACCAAGGTATAATAAGCTATCTTTGCAGCTTTTTCCATTCCAATACCAGTTACTGAATAATTATTCCCTAGATCATTGGCACCTGTTTTACCATTCACTACTATATAAAACCAATGACTCATTACAGTTCCATTATTGTGTACTTCATTATTTAGATCCCAATAATCACCGAAATAAGTATCAGGATTTTCATAATAATTTGGGTTAGCCAATGACCTAAATGCAGAACCTATATCCTCACCTATCGTCCAGTTAGCTGTATTGGGTTTAGCATAAAATTCTACAACTGTGCCAAAGATATCACTGAAAGCTTCATTTAATGCTCCAGATTCACCAGCATACACTAGTCCGGCTGTGAATTCAGTCAATCCATGTGTGATTTCATGTGCAATAATATCTACAGTAGTAAGTGGTGAATGCATAGCATCACCATCTCCATAAGTCATATAATAACCATTCCAAAAAGCATTTACATTACTTGATAAGCCCATTTCTATTAGGTTAGCGTGTATATAATTATATAAGGCAAAACCATTATTATCAATACTATTGCGATTAAAAGTATTTAAAAAATAATCATAATATTTTTCTGTAGCCCAATGAGCATCTGTAGCCACCTCATCTTTTTGAGGATTTACATTATTCCAATAATTGTCATCATCGGTGAAATCCACAGCATTATAATAATTGCTACCCATTTGCATATTAAAAGTAAAAATACCATTACCTCTTCCCGATTCACGCAATCTATAATAACCATTATAATAATCTGTGATTATTGGTTGTATTCCACTATATTTAGTAACTGCTGTACCTTGCGTATCGGTATGATGTATTTTGTCTATTACATCAATTATATTACCTTTTTCGGCATCTATGTAATAATCTTTTTTAGAATGTGGGTATTTAGAATAAATAGTTAATTTATAAGCTAAAACCTCTTTATCTGCAGTTTTATATATAACTAGTTGAGGTTTCGGGTAATAAGTAGCATTCTCATCTTTGGTCATCATTTTTAAATATTTCTCTTCGTCTTTGTCTTGCCACATGTAAACATCTGCGTTATGCTCAATGATAGCTATCTCTATAGCTTTGTTTTTACTAATTACTGGATTTGTTTTGGCTTGCAAATTTAGCCATATAGTACCACTGTATGATTCTACTTTTTCATTTTTTACATGAATTTTAAAAATAGCCCATTCTACAGGTATAGTATCATAATACTGTTGATATTTATAATGCTCGAAACCTAATAAATCTTTTTCTACGTTTAACAATTTGTACGAAAGATTATAATTTTTTTGCCATTCAGATAAAATTTGATCAATTGATTTTGAAATATCTGAACTAAATTTGATGTAAGTGGGAAAAGTTTTATTGCTATTGTAATAGATATGTTCTGTGCCTTGCATTATTTTTTCGGCTTCTACTTTTTTGTACTCTTGAGAGTTGATAAAACTTGATATTAATATTAATAAAACAAGCGAAAATAATTTTTTCATAATTTTTTTTAATTTCTAGTTAATACTGGTTTTCAATGTGTATTATATTAATAAATAGGCTCCCAGTCGCCATACGACTCTGTTACTACAAAAGTTTTTGGTTCAGTCGTAAAGCGAACATTACCATTATAGCTCCAATCTAAATACTCTGAATTACCGCCACCAGTGGTAGTGATCAGAAACCTTCTACCAGTAAAACCGAAATATCTAGCTTTATCAGCTTGCAAAGGTTCATCGCCACCTGATGGATCTACGGGTATCCATCCATAGTTTGGCAAATATACTTCTACCCAGCGATGAAAAACTTCATCCATAGAAGCGGCTTCACCACGTTCTACGACAGAGCCTACATATCTAGCTGGTACTCCAGCAGCTCTACACATAGCTATAAAAACGAATGTATATTCAGAGCACGAACCATTACCTCTTTCTAGTACTGTAGGAGCTGTATTCCATCCGCCTGCACGCTCATAATACAATTTATCATGTAGATAATGATAAATGTTTTTTACAATTTTATAAACATTTAATTCATTTCCAATGGCTTCTTGCACTGCTTTTTGAATAGTTGGATGAGTAATATCATATTTCTCATCGTCTACTAGATAAATTTTCTTTAATTTTTCTGGTATATCATTTAATGTGCCTACTTTTTCTGGATAAATAAAATAACGTGTGTCATACATAATAGCATCTACATACATTTCTATTTGCACCTTGGTTCCTGCACTTACATTATCATAATGAAAATGTGCAATTTTTTGCCCCCATTTATCAGTCAAAATTTTTGTTGGTTTTGTAGAAAATTGCACTTCTCCTAAAATCTCTTGATTATCCATTGACTGAGGGATAGCAAAATAAAAATCTAAGGTATTCACCTTGCCAGGACCGAAATTCATAGCACTTTGTGTGAAAACAAGCTTAGCAGTTCTAGATTTAGTCTTTATTAATTTATCATCATCACGTATTTTCATTTGGTATAGACTATCAGTTTGGCTATCTACGAGCCATAAGTAGTTGCCATCGAAGGCCATGCCTCTCGGGTATTCATTAGGAGAATATGTAAGTATTATTACACTACCATCAATCGGAGAAACTTTATATATCTCATTTCTAATATGGTTAGCGATCCATAAATAACTCCCATCATAGCTCAAACCAGTACAACCTCTTGATGGAGCTGTAAATTCTATAATCGAAGTGCCATCATAGGGATTAAACTTAATAAGTTTATTATCTGTTGCACTTATTACCCACATGTATTTTCCATCATAGGTGAGATCTTGTGGATTAGAAAAAGGTAATGATGTATGATGTAATACGTTACCATTCATCGTATCGATCATGTAAAGGTACCCAGTAAAAAATTCATCGCCTTGTGGTATGCCACCTCTCTCATCTATTACCCATAAATGTTGGCCATCCCAAGCTAAGCCAGTAGTCCAATATCCAGGTGCAGAAATAGATTTTATTATATGTCCATCTTTAGTATCTATTTTATACAATGAATCTGTGCCTCTATCGGCTACCCATAAATATTTGCCATCGTATGTAAGTCCTGTACAATGCCTATTAGGTGCTTTTAATTTTTTAATTATTTCGCCAGGATATGCGAATAATGATATTACTATAAAAAAATTGATTAAAAAAAATAATTCCTTTTTCATAATTTTTTTTCAAATTTAATAAAAAATAAATAAAAACAATATTATTTGTTTTCTTTTATTAATTTTGCAATTATGAAACTAAATAATTTTGATGATATTCGCTCTTTTAGAGATAATGAAGTAAACCATTATCTAAAAATAGTTGTAAAAGATCCTTTGTTTTTAGAAATTTTAGCTTATCAGTTTGGCAAAGAAAATTTATCTTGGTGGTTAGAAAGTATCTCTAAAATAAATACAATAAAAGAATTACAAACCACTTTATTGAAACCTTTATTAGAAAATTTATTACAAAAATCTGTATCTGAATTAACTTATTCAGGATTAGAATATCTAGATAAAAATGAAAGCTATTTATTTATTTCTAATCATAGAGATATACTATTAGATTCATTTATTTTAAATTACATTTTTTTTATTAATGGATTTGAAACTATAGAATCTGCTATTGGAAATAATCTCCTAGTAATGCCATGGATAGAATATTTAGCTAGATTAAATAAAACTTTTATTGTACAGCGTAATCTTGAAGGTAAAAAATTTTATTATGCTTCACATAAGCTATCACAATATATCAATGACTGTTTATTAAATAGAAATCAATCTATATGGATAGCACAGCAAGAGGGTAGAAGCAAGGATGGCAATGACATAACACAATCATCATTGATTAGAATGATTTTGTTAGCAGCTGATAAAGGTAAAGAAATAGAGCTTCTAAATAAATATAAAATCATTCCTGTGTCTTTATCTTATGAATATGATCCTTGTGTAATCTATAAAATCATAGATAATTATCTACATTCTCATGGCAAAACTTTTGACAAATCTGATGAATTCAGATTAAATGAAATGAAAGAAGGCTTGATAGAATATAAAGGGAATGTACATTTTTCGATTTCAAAACCACTGAGTTTTAAAAAGAATAATCAAAATTTAAAAGATTTGATCAAGCTGGTAACATCACAAATAGATAAAGAAATACATAAAAATTATATTATTTATCCATTTCATTGGTACTGCTATGATAAAGTGAATAATTCTAGTGAAAATATCGAAAAATATTATGGAAAAGAAAATGAATTTGAAAATTATATAAACAATCAAATAAATAAATTAAAAATATTTACAAAAAATGAGTTAGACAATGTAGATGCTATGATTCTTTGTATATTTAAATTTTATGCTCAAATTGTAGAAAATTATTTAAAAGCTTGTTCTTTTTCTTTATGAATTTAATTATTTTTTTATTCAGTTTTTGTGCTATCTTTTACTATTAAGAAAATAGTTTCATTATCTTTTTTAAAAAAATATGTTTTTCTTGCATATATTTCTAACTGTTCTTTATCTTTTTTTAATCTTTGCATCTCTAATGAATCTTCTACGATTTTTTGCTTATAATATTCATTTTGTTCTTTTGCTTGATTAAGTTCTTTTTTATATTTCCTTAATTTTATCAAATTATTATTATCCAAAAATATTATTAAAATTAAAAAGATTAATAATGCTATTAGGTATTTATATTTATCTATTTTTCTAAAAAAATTTTTCCACGTCATTAGAGTGATTTATACAAAATTATTAAAAAAATAATAAACACGTATTTGATTTTTTAAAAATACTATAAAATTGATAAACACTTACTCAATGCTATTTTTACAAAAAAAGATTAAGTAAACAAATAAATGATTTAAAGACTAAAATATTAAATAAATATTTTTATGAGACGATTCGTCTTTCTTTAATTTTAGCTTTTTTACCTCTTAATTTACGGAAATAATAAATACGTGCCCTACGTACGCGACCTCTTTTATTTACCTCGATTTTTGCAATAAAAGGATCAGTGAATGGGAATATTCTCTCTACACCTACATTATTAGAAATTTTACGTACAGTAAAAGTCTTATTGAGGCCTTTGCCCTTTATTTGAATAACTACACCTTGAAATTGTTGTATTCTCTCTTTATTTCCTTCTTTGATTTTATAATGTACAGTTATAGTATCACCAGCTCTGAATTCAGGAAAATCAGGCTTAGTATTTAACTGCTCTTCTACGTATCTAATAAGATCATCTCTGCCCATATCTAATATTTTTAAAAAAATTGTTTGCAAAATTAAACATTTTTTTTCATCTGTGCATATTTTTTAAAAGAATTTTAATTATTTTTTTAGTTTGTTTATTATTATAAAAAATATTAATAAATTTGCAGAAATTTAATAAATTATGAAAAAGTTACAATTTGCATTTTTTAGTGTATTAATTATCACATCTTTAACAGCTTTTGGGCAAAAAAGTAAATCTTCAAACAAACCTTTTGCAGCTGAGATTACATATAAAATCGAGTACCAGGGTAATTGGGATCCAGCAGTGGTAGCTCAACAACCTAAAGAATTAAAAGTTTATGTTTATGGTAACAAAATGAAAACTGTTATGGATCTTTCTGGTATGGGCTATATAACTACTATTCAAAATGGAGATGATACCACCAATATAATACTTATAGATATACCATTAGCTGGATTAAAGAAATATGTAAAAATATCAAAAGAAAACATTTTAGATAAATTCGAAGAAAGTCAACCAGAGATCAGGTATATTGATTCTACAAAAGAAATAGCCGGATACAAAGCATATAAAGCGGAATATATTGTAAAAGATGAGTTTGGCGATCCTGACCTTACAGTTGTTTGGTATTCCCCCGAAATAAATGATGGCCAAATAAATGCATCTGGAGATTTTGCTGGATTAAAAGGCTTCCCCATGGAATATTATTCCTCAGAAGATGATGCTATTATTGTTTTTAGAGTCACAGAAGTCAAAACTAGTAAAGTGAAACTTAAAGATACTGATTTTCTGATTCCTAGTGACTTTGATGAATTAACAGAAGAAGAAGCTAAAGAGTTACTCGGACAGTAAATATATTTGCTTACTTGTTAAGAGGGAATTATTATTATCCTCTAAAAAATCAGTTTAAGGAGTCCAAAAGATATAAAAACTGTGGTGATGTGTAAGCAGATAATTTGATATTTCATTCTGTGAAGGTGCATGGTTTTATATTTTTAATTTCTAAAACTTTAAAAATTTATTCATAGTTGTTTGTAATTTATAATTTGAAATATTCAATTGTAAATTGCAACTTATAGGTGATTTGTTAATTTGTAATTTATTTTTAATTTTGTAACAATTTGATTATATCTAAATGATTTTATGACTCAAAAGAAAGAAAATAAAATAATAAACGATAAAAAAAAAGCTAAAAACACTGTAAAAGCTAAGCAAAGTACTAAAAAAAGTACCAAAAGTAGCGATACTACAGATAATAATATTTTTAAAACAAATTTTAGATCTATCATATATTGGATTTGTTTATCATTAATATTATTATCTGCTATTTATATATTTTTATCCATAATATTTTATTTTTTTTATGGAGTAGCTGATGAACCTTTTTTAATTAATGGATTCTCATCTATTTCTGATATCAACTTTCACTCATCGAATCCATTAGGAAATTTTGGAGCTTGGATCGGATATGAATTAGTAAAACAAGGTTTTGGGATAGCTGCTTTTTTAATTCCAATATGGCTTTTTTTGCTATTTTATTCACTTGCTAAAAATAATTTTTCTATTTTCCTTAAATATCAAACCCATACACTAATACCTCTCATATTATTACCACTATTTTTGTCTTTATTTGGTGATATAGCTGGTGGTTTATGGGGCACTAAAGTTAAAAATTTATTGACACCATACATAGGTACTTTTTTTTATGCTATCATTGCTATTAGTATTAATGTAGCATATTTTTTCTGGCTTTTTAGTATTTCATATAAAAAATTATTCGCTAATGTTTTGTCTATTACAAAAATAAAATCCAAAAAATCTAGCAACGACAAACAACCATTAATACAAGACAAAGAAGCTATTATAAATAATGATTCTCAAGTCAATATAGAAGAGTCTCAACTTCAATATGCATGGGATATAAATGATAGCAATATAGTATCAGACAATAAAATCAAATCTAAAAAAGATAAAACTATAAAAGATGATATAGAATTTACGATAGAAGAAAATAAAAATACAATAACTGTAGAAAACATAACAAATGAAACTGAAAAGCAACAAGAATTTATACCTGAAATATACAATTTAGATTATCAATTACCACCATTAGATATATTAAAATATTATGAAAAAGAAAATAATAAGGTTTCCATAGAAGAATTAGAAGCTAATAAAAACAAAATAATAGAAACCTTAGCTCAATATCAGATACAAATCAGTAAAATCACTGCTACCGTGGGCCCTACAGTTACATTATATGAGATTGTACCAGCCCCAGGTATTCGAATTTCGCGTATTAGAAGCTTAGAAGATGATATAGCACTTTCACTGGCGGCTTATGGAATACGTATAATAGCTCCTATACCAGGTAAGGGGACTGTAGGTATAGAAGTGCCAAATTCTAAAAAAGAGATTGTATCTATTAGAACAGTTTTAGAAAGTGAAAAATTTAAGAATTTCAATGGCGAATTACCAATAGTTCTTGGTAAAACGATTTCTAATGATGTTTATGTAACAGACTTAACTAAAATGCCACACCTTTTAATAGCTGGTGCTACAGGACAAGGTAAATCTGTTGGTTTGAATACTATTATAACGTCTTTATTATACAAAAAATTACCTCACGAAGTTAAATTTATTTTTATTGATCCCAAAAAAGTAGAATTAGCACCTTATAGTTTACTCGAACATCATTATCTTGCAAAAATACCAAAAGAAGAAGAGGCCATCATAACAGATGTAAGCAAAGTGGTAGAAACGTTGATTTCATTAACTATTTTGATGGATGTCAGGTATGAACTTTTAAAAATGGCTGGGGTAAAAAATATTATTGAATACAATAAAAAATATTTATCTGGTAAATTAGATCCTGAATTAG
Source organism: Rikenellaceae bacterium DTU001 (assembly GCA_001512885.1). GTDB lineage: Bacteria > Bacteroidota > Bacteroidia > Bacteroidales > DTU049 > DTU049. Next base: position 11,581 of record LFSZ01000023.1, on the reverse strand, counting down.
GACACGAATTTATGCCATATATTGTTCTTGTAATAGATGAGTTCGCAGATTTGATAATGACCGCAGGCAAAGAAGTAGAGCTACCTATAGCTCGTATAGCTCAATTAGCTAGAGCTGTTGGTATACATTTGATAATAGCTACTCAAAGACCATCAGTAGATGTAATAACGGGTAAAATTAAGGCAAATTTTCCAGTACGAATTGCATTCAGAGTTTCTAGCAAAGTAGACTCACGAACGATTCTAGATATGAATGGCGCAGAGCAATTAATAGGTAGGGGAGACATGTTAATAGCTGTCGGTACTGAAGTGATACGTATACAATGTGCTTTTATAGATACGCCTGAAATAGATGCTCTAATGGAATATATTTCTCAGCAACCAAGTTTCCCTGAAGCATATCTTTTGCCTGAACCTATTATAGAAGGGACTGAATATAAAATTATAGATGTACAAAGTTTGGATCCATTGTTATTAGATGCTGCAGCTATTATTATTACTTCGCAATCTGGTTCTACTAGCCTCCTACAACGTAAACTCCAAATAGGATATAATAGAGCAGGTAGAATAATGGATCAATTAGAGGCTCTAGGCATCGTAGGACCACCTGCAGGTAGTAAACCACGTGAAGTTTTGATTGCTGATATAACACAATTGGAACAGATTTTGAATAACATGAATTAAAAAAAAAATAAATATTATGAAAAATATTAAAACCTTTTTTATTATTTTATTTCTGCCATTCGCATTAGTTTCTCAAGTTATAGATCCTAGGGCTCAACAGATTTTGGATGAGTCATATAATAAAATTAAAAATTATAAATCCATTCAAATAGATTTTACCTATACTATAAAAAATGAAGAAAAAAATACTAGACAACAAAATAAAGGTTCTATAATGTTAAAGGGTAATAAATATAAATTGGTTTTAGATGATCAAATAATTTTTTGTGATGGCTCTACTAAATGGACATTTTTTGTAGATGATAATGAAGTACAAATAAATAATGTGGATGTTAATGAAGAGCTTTTGCCTAACTATATTCTTTTAGCTGATTACAAAAAAGATCATTATCCTAAATTTATTCGTGAAATGCCTAAAAGTAATAAAGTTATTAACATAATTGATTTAGTACCTAAAACTTCTAAATCTTATTATAAAATCAGATTAGAAATAGATAATAATACTAAATTGCTCAATAGTGCTTCTATTTATAATAAAGATAATAATACTTTTATTTATGTCATTGATAGATTTATAACTGATATAGACGCTCCAGATAGTATCTTTGTTTTTAATCCAAAGGATCATCCAGGTGTTTTTATTAATGATATGAGATGAAAAATAGAGTTATACTGAATAAAAGAGTAAAAATTTAGATATTGTAGCAAAGTGTTATTGTATGATCTAAGTTATTAATGTAATGATAAAAAAGATAAAACATTATTTAGATACTCATTATTATCCTAAAACTGATAAATCTTATACATTTCTGATAGAAACATTTAATAAAGGCGTACAAAACTCTTTGCTAGGTGTGAGAGCAGCGGCAATAGCATTTAAGCTAATAATGGCTGCTATTCCACTTTTAATAGTAATATTAAACCTTTTACCTTCATTTTTCACTATAGACAATCTAAGTTCTTTTTTAATATTATTAGAGGAATACCTTCCCAGTAATGTATACAATGTAATAGATGGTCCCATCAAATATATCTTATTCGATACTACGAGAGGATATACTGGAATATGGATGTTTGCTGCATTATTTATTGCATTGAATAGTGTGAGATTGATAATGGAATCTTTTAATGCATCTTATCATATTAAAGAAACTAGACCTATATGGGAACAATTTTTTACTGCTATCATCGTCTGGCTTTTGCTAACCTTGTTATTAGTAATTTCTATTAGTTTATTTTTGACAAATAAAAATTTTTTTCAATGGTTAGTTTCATTAAATTTGATCAAACCAGGCGTCATACGTTCATTTTATTTTGTAGCTAAATATATTTTATTTTTTATTTTACTCATTATTTTGATAGAAGTAATATTTTATATAGCACCAGCTCGTAGGCGTAAATTCAGATTTATGACACCTGGCACTATCATCGCGGCATTATCTACGTTGATCATTAGTGGGGGGTTCGATTTTTTCATAACGCATTTTTCTAATTTTAATAAAATCTATGGACCTTTAGCTACTATTTTTATTTTCTTTTTATGGTTGCAGACAGTTGCTTTTATGATATTAGTAGGTTTCGAAATAAATGCTGTAGTTTATCTAGCTGATGATGACCATCCCAGACCTATACTACCTAAACTGAATTTCAAAAAATTATTTACAAAATCATCTAAAAAGAGTAAAAAAAGCTAGTAATTTATGAATTATAATAAAAAAAATATAGAGGAACTTAATAGATTATCTATAGAGCAATATAAAACAGTCAAAAAACTACCAATATATTTAGTATTGGATAATATACGTAGTAAATACAATGTGGGTTCTATCTTTAGAACAGCTGATGCTTTTCGCATAGAAAAAATATTTCTCTGTGGTATTACTCCTTGTCCACCTGATAGAGAAATCGAAAAAACTGCACTGGGAGCTACTAAGAGTGTGGACTGGCAATATCTATCTGATACATTATCCTGCGCCAAGCTTTTAAAAGATCAAATGGTTTTTTTATTAGCAGTAGAGCAAACCTTTAATAGTACTTCCATTATAAATTTACCATTTAATTTACCTCTACCTATTGCAATAATATTAGGACATGAAATAAAAGGAGTAGATGACAAAATCTTAGAAATGGTGAATATAGCTGTAGAAATTCCCCAATGGGGCACTAAACACTCATTAAATGTATCAGTAGCTGCTGGAATAACAATGTGGGAGGTCGTAAAAAGAAATATAGACAAAATAGACACTGTAGAAAGTAAATAAGGAGAATAAAAATCAAACATCTAAAATGATTAAAATTTAGATGAGATAAATAAGAAATACTTTAATAAGAGATGTACTATTAAGAATAATATTTTTTTATTTTAATTAAAAATTTTTAATTTTTAAAAAATTGACTAATTTTGCAAAATATTTTAAGCGGATGTGGCGGAATTGGTAGACGCTCCAGACTTAGGATCTGGTGCCGAAAGGCGTGGGGGTTCGAGTCCCTTCATCCGCATTTTTAAATATTATAATAAAAATGAAAATAGAAAAGACAACTACAGAAAACAATTTATCTGATATTTTAATTAATTTAGAACCTCAGGATTATAATGAAGAATATCATAAAAAAATCAAACAAATAAGGCAATCTGTTAATATTCCGGGTTTCAGACCAGGGAAGGCTCCTTTGTCATTGATAGAAAAAAGATATAAAGCTGATGTACTTAGTGAGGAAATTATTAAAAAAGCTTATGACTTATTTTATCAATATATTAATGAAAATAAAATTTCTTATGTAGGAAAACCTATTATGAAATTTGATAATTTTAATCTTGATAAAGATACAGAATTTGCTATTAATTTTCAAATTATTGAACTTCCACATCTAGATATAGATTTACCACAAGATTTAGAACTTACCAAATATAATATTATAGTCAATGATGAAGAAATAAATGATGTCATTGATTCTATGACTAACAAAATGGGGCAGATACAAGATGTAGACTCTTTTAGTGAAGCAGATTATGTACTTCTTGATTTTGAATTTGAATTAGATGATTCTAAAATCAATAAATTTGTCTCAATAGAACCCAAAAAAGAAAAAAAATTAAAATTAGATGCTCTAAAAGATATTACAATTGATAATTCTATTGAAATTAATGTTTTAGATGTGTTTAATACTTTCGAAGAAGCAAATGAAATTTTATTTCCAAATGAACAACAAAAATTAGATACAGATAAAAAAATAAAACTGAGTTTAAAATTTGCATACAAAATAGAACCTGCACCGATTGATCAAGTATTATTTGACAACGTTTTTCCGAGTAGAAATATACAAAGCGAGGAAGAATTTAGACAATCTATTGCTGAAGTTGTAGAAAAGTCTCATAAAGCAGATACTATAAATAGTATTATAAAACAATTAACAGATTATTTATTAGAAAATTATCCTTTTGATTTACCAAAAGATATTTTATATGAGCAAATGGTGCAAATAAATAATGAACAAGAAAATGGATTGACTCCTGAACAAATTTCTGATAATTTTGATGTTTTTGTAGAAAATATAAAAAGAGAACATTATCTAAATATCATAGCTGTGAAATATGGAATAAATATTGAATTCGATGATTATAAAAATCTTATAGCTTCTGAATATAACATATCAAGTGACGATTTAGAAAACGACGAAGAGAAAAAGCAACTTGTAGATTATATGTTAGAGCAATTATCTAAAGATAGTGATGCTTTAGATGATACTAGAAATGTGATATTAGTTAATAAAGTTTATGAAATTGTTTTAGATAAATGTAATATTGTAGAAAAAGAAATCACTTATTTAGAGTTTTCAGAATTAAATAAAAATTAAGGATTTTTTTTTTAAAAAACTATATCCTAATAATTCTGAATATTTCATTCTGTAGTATATCTCAGTAGGTACATATGTTATTATTAATTTTTTTTTAATTATCACCATCATCTGGTAGCTGAGGTGATAGAGGAGCTGGNNCTCTGTGGGATATTAACGGGTAGTTGAGTTTGTTCAATGGCTTCTTTTACTTGACTACCTTTTATTTGCTCGCCTTTAGGCATTGCTATCGAAGAGGCAATGCTCAATACCAAAATCATAATTGCCATTATCCATGTAGCTTTTTCTAATTTATTTGCTGATTCTCGAGCTCCAAACATCGTATTAGCTACTGAAAAATTAGCTGCAAAACCAGCTTTAGGATTTTGTATTAATATGATTACGGCTAATAATATAGCCACTATAATAGCTATTATCATAAATGTTAAAACTGCTCCACCCATACTTTTAATATATATTATATTTTTTGCAAATTTACATCTAATTTTTTAATTTATAAAATTTATTTTGCTCAAAATAAATTAATTTTTTACATTGGCTATTTCTATAATGAAAAAAATTATAGAAATTTGCAATTAAATAAAATTATTTTTACTTATGATAGTTTCTTTAAATCTTATTAAGCAATTCATAAATCCTTGGCAGGTATCTAATGAAGAGGTATATGATATTTTAAATTCAGTAGGCTTAGAAGTAGAGCAAGAGATAGAATATGAGAATATACCAGGCCTATTAAATCATATCGTTGTAGGAGAGGTATCATCAGTTGAAAAAATCGAAGGGACAGACCATCTTCATAAAACATTAGTAAATATTGGTAATGGTCTCACTAAAACCATTGTTTGTGGCGCACCTAATGTAGCTATAGGTCAAAAAGTTGTCGTGGCTCTAGATGGTGCTTTAGTGAAAATAAATAATGAATGGATAAAATTAAAAAAAACTAAAATTAGAGGTGTACAAAGTGAAGGTATGATATGTGCCGAAGATGAATTAGGTATAGGCGAATCACACGAGGGAATTTTAGTTTTGCCCAATAATATACCAATAGGTGAGAAAGCCAATCTCTTATTTAAAGATCTCCTTTATCAAGATCTTATTTATCAAATAGCACTCACGCCTAATAGAGCAGATGCAGCCTCGCATCTAGGCGTAGCTCGAGATATCTATGCAGCCTTTAAGCAACGTTATCAGCAAAAAGAAATGATTTTTATTACTCCCGAAGTAATTGATATAAAACCGTCTAAATACCTACCTATTTCTATTGAAATTAAAAATCCGGAAGCTTGTCCAAAATATTGTGGTATTGTCATAGATAATGTAAAAGTAAAAGATAGTCCTAGCTGGTTAAAAAATTATTTGAATGCTTGGGGAATGAAAAGCATCAACAATATTGTTGATATTTCTCAATATATTATGATGGAAATAGGACAGCCTTTGCATATTTTTGATTATGATAAAATAATTGGCAATAAACTAATTATAAAAAATGTAGAAAAAGGTACTAAATTTAAATTTTTAGATGGTATAGAGCGTGAATTGTCTGAAGGAGATCTGATGATATGTAATACTGATGAGCCTATGTGTATGGCTGGTATAATGGGTGGCATGTATAGTGGAGTTACATATACTACTAAATCTATTTTTATTGAAAGTGCTTATTTCGATCCCACTTATATTCGTAGATCTGCTCGTAGGCATAATCTGCATACAGAAGCAGCATATCGTTACGAGAGAGGTGTAGATTATAGTATTTTAGAGTATGCTATCAAAAGAGCTGCTAAATTGATCTTAGAAGTAGCTGGTGGCGAAATAGCTTCTGATATTGTATGTGATATTGCTAAATTGATTAAGCCTACTATCATTACTTTTTCTTTAAATAATATTAATAAATTTTTGAGTACTAATATTATAAAAGACAATGCTAAGCGAATATTGCATGATCTTAATTTCAATTTATTAGATGATGACGGTGACATATTGACCGTGGAAGTACCTATGGCTAAAGTAGATGTAAAGCAGTCTGTAGATATAGCTGAGGAGCTTATTCGCATCATTGGATTTGATAAAATCGAAAGTAGTAAACGAGCAAATTTTTTTATGCAACCATACAAACCTTCTTTTCATAGTTTTATTTATAATCTATCTATTAAATTGAAGGCTGAAGGCTTTACTGAAATTATGAATAATAGTATGGAATCTGATAAAGTTTATAATAAATTTCCATTTTTCGCTGATGAACAATACATAAAGGTGCTTAATCCTATTAGTAATGAATTGAATATTTTACGTCCTTCTTTGATGTTTGGCGGTCTTAAGACTTTGATTTACAATTTGAATAGAAAACAAAAAAATTTATTCCTTTTCGAAGTAGGAAAGGTTTATAAAAGAAATAAATCAGATGCTATTGATGTTAAAGAAAAATTTGAAGAACAATTGCAATTAGCTATATGGATGACAGGGACTCTATTTCCTGAAAATTGGAAAAGACCAAATGATAAAATCGATCTTTTCGATATCAAAGCTATCGTAGAAAATATCTTGAAACATACTCTAAATAATAATCTGCATGATATCAAAGAGGTAGAACATAATTTTTTATTAAATTCTTTCCAATTTATATATGATAATGACGTTTTATCCACTGTAGGTGAGGTGAGAAAAGATATATTACGATATTTTGATATTCAGGATCAGGTATTTTATGCTGAGATTTATCTCGAAACTTTATATGATTTATTTAAACAAAATAAAATAAAATACACAGAACCAAATAAATTTCCTATTGTCAGACGGGACCTTTCTTTGCTTTTGAATAAAAACATTACATTTAAGCAAGTTAAAGATGTCATTTATGAAACAGTCCCTAAATGCATAAAAGCGGTAAACCTATTCGATGTATACGAAGGCAAAAATTTGCCAGATGATAAAATCTCCTATGCTATTAGTATAATTTTTGAGAAAAAGCAAGCTACATTTACTGATGAAGAGATAGATAATCTCATGAAAAAAATCATAGAAGCATTAAATTCTCAATTAGGTATAGTACTGAGGGGGTAATAATGAATTTTGGATAAAAGCTTTAATTTATTAAATTTTAAAAAAAAGTTTAGAAAATATCTCTGTTTCTTTAGATTTAAGTGGTAATAGGATTTTGCTAATATATTGCTACTGCAATTTTTGTTTTCATCTTGATTCTAAATCTCAAATTCAACCATTTCCTAGTCTGCTGTTCTTAACTTTTTTCTAGCATTTTATCTTCTCCCTTTTACCATTGAAAAAATATATTTATATTAATTTACTAAAAATATCAATATTTATCTTACCAAGATCACCACGCCCCATTTTTCAGTTTTTAATTTTTTTTCATTTAAATATTTAATATAATATGTATATACACCTGGGTCACATTTTTCACCTTCGTATTTACCATCCCATCCTATACCAATTTGAGTAGTCTTGAATAGCATTTTTCCCCATCGATCATAGATTCTAAATTCATAATTATCAGATAAAATATTTTGAGCTTTAGGCATAAAAATATCATTTATACCATCTCCATCAGGTGTAAAAGCATTAGGTATATAAAAAGCAGAAATATCACCTATGTATAATGTTTTATAAATTGTATCCATACAACCGTCTTCAGTTGTTATATATAGAGTTACCACATAAATACCAGTATCAGCAAAACTATGGAAGGGGCTGGTTTCGGCACTCATACTTTCATCGCCGAAATCCCATATAGAATGATAAGTATTATCTGAATTATTTATAAAATGTACAAAATTATTTTCTAAATCAAGGTTTGTAGGTAGATAATGAAAATCTGCCTTAGGCTTATAAAATACTGTAACGTTAGTACTTAGAGAATCTATACAGCCATGTATAGATGTTACTTCACAAGTTATATGATAATTACCTTCTCTTGAATAAAGATGATGAGTGTATTTATCATTGCTAAAAGTACCATCACCAAAATTCCATAAATATGATTGCCCTTGATTAGGACTAACTTCTTTAGCTGTTATAAGTAAAGGCTGACAACCATCTAATGGTGAAACATTGATATTAACAGGAGGCAAAGGATATAATTCTATTATATTAAAATTCATTGTAGTATCGCAACCCTCACTATCAGTCACTGTTACACTATAATCGCCCGCAGGTAAATTGTTATTTATTGGACCTGTAGCCTGATTACTCCATAAGTATGTATAAAGTGGATGTCCGCCAGTAGGAGTTAAAACAATACTTCCATCACTACCACCTTCACAAGTAACATTAGAAACAAAAGGATGCACTACCAATGGTGGATATAAATTTATTAATTCTGTAGAATCAGTAATAAAACATTGATTTTTGTCGAAAACAGTCACATAATACCAACCCGCAGGTAAATTATCAATAATATCTATGGTATCATTTGTAGTTATAGTATCACCAGTTGACCAAATATAATTATAGGGTGGGACACCACCATTTGCAGATATAGAAATGCTACCTGAGCTATCTCCATAGCAACTAATGTGTTGAGCTATTAGATTATGTGCTTCTAAACCTGGACAATCGGTATTCATATTTATTGAAGGGAAGATAGTATCATTAAAACCAGCTAATTCCCAAGTTTCATCAATCCAAGTTAGATATAAATGTCCTAAAGGAAAAGTCTGAGAAAATAGTGGTCCAATATGTATTGAAAGTTTAGAAGGTTGCAATATAATATCATCTAAAACAGTAGGTATAATGCATACAATACTGTTTTGATAAGTAGTATCATCAGGATCTGATGGTAGATCTATGCATAAATCAGGAATAATGGAAATAATTTCCGAATTTTTAAAATTTATATCTATCCAAAATTCGAGTGCTGAAATGGTAAAATCAAAACTTATGCTGTCATAAGTATGATTTGAAAATTCATTAGTGAGCCGATGCATAATATCTATGTTCATATCAGTATAATCATGGCAAGGCCATTTAAAATACAAGTCTTGGCAAGCTAAAAAGTCTATTTCATTACTAATATTTTGCTCAATAATTGAATCATTCATTGTAGGATCAGTGACAAAATATTCAATTGGTGTAGGGAAAGACAATTTATTCCAAATTTTAGGTTTAAAAGAAAAATTTTGTATCATAGTACTTTTAATAGTAAAATATGCACTAAAAAGACTATACTGAATGTGTACAATTGCAATATCTATGCTACCATCTAAAATAGCTAAAAAAGATTGTATAGCTGGTCCTGCGGGTGGTGGGATAAATCCAGCTAAAGTAGATAATATCTGAATCACATCTATTCCTAAATTGATCCAAGTATTACTACCTTGAGCATATAAATTTTGTTCACATACATCTACTACGTCTTTCCAATCATGAGTTTCTACATAAGGTAAGGTTATACTACCTGTTAATCCTATAATTGGGACATCAAATATAATTGGTAAAATTTGATTATGGCAAATAGTAATAGGAGGGAAAGAACCTGGATCAAAGCAAGGATAAGTAAAAACACCTGTCAAGCTATTTAATTCTAAAATTGGAATAGTATCATAAGGAATATTAACATCTATTATACTAGCATCGAAGCAAGAATAAACACAAATGGTAGCATCAAAATCTAAATTAAAACCAAAATCTAAATATAACCCAATAACACCTGCTTCTGGGAAATAAGTATTTAAATTCCACCCAGTTAAAATATCATATTGAGAGTGAATTTTTAAAGTATCTCCCGGACAAAAAGTATTATTATTAGGTATGGTCATTCTTATTCTAACAGGATAATCTACATTTACATAGCCAGTAGTAAATCCGTGAATACCTAAATGACTACCTAACCTAAACCAAGCATCTAAATCTAATTCTGCACCCCATTCACCTAATAATCCCATATCTGTGATACCTCCAATGGTTGTAGAATAAGGTCCAAACTCTACATCAAAAAAATTTATATCTTGATCCATAATTATTGGAGTGCCACCGGGCCCCCACATATCTTGATTATGACTAAACCAATTTATATTATGAGTTACTACATAAGTTTGCGCATTTATATGAGTAATTATTAGCAGATTAAAAATAAAGTAAATAGTAATATATTTTTTCATAAATTTAATTTTCACAATCAATTGATAATAAAGATTCTCGCATTACATTATGCATAAGTTTATAATACATTTCAGGAAAAACAGCTATCCCAATAATAGATGTATTATAATCACCAGTAACCAATATTATTTGATGAAAATCAATATTATGTCCTTCACTTGTCATAGCATTGTAAATCATTTCATAAATTAGACAAGATTTATCAGAGTTAGTAAAATTTTTTTCTACATTTATTAAGAAAATATTCTGTTCTTCTAAATTTTCTTTTATTTTTTTAGCTAATATCGTATATGGGACGTTATTTATTTTTTCGACTTCAATACTAGATAAAAATTTTGGATTTATAAAACCTTGTTTATTAGTATATTTGAATGGCAAAAAATAAGGTGGTGGTGTTATTATTATTCCATTTTCAAATGAATATGGAGCCATATTTTTATCATAATACCAATTTATATTTAAAGAATCTAGTTTTGGTATATCTAATAAATTTTGTGAATTTATGATAAAGCATATTAATGTAAAAATTACAATGTTAATCCATTTTTTCATATTAAAAATAGAAATATTTTATACAAAAATAAAAATTTAAAATTAATTTTACAAATTTAAATAAATTATATTGATTTTTTAAATAATTACATAAAAAAATTCATATAAGATATATGAATAAATAGTAAAATTTATAAATTATTGTGGATAAATATTTATTTATAATAACAATATTTTAATTATATATTGGTAATATGATGGGGTAGAAGGATGCAATAGATCTCAATAGATCTCATTTCAATGTTTAAATATACACAGGACTTGCTCTCAAGTCCCTATATACATACCACGCTCGCCTGTCTGATGATGCGAGATTGAGCATCCTACCTACATCTGGCACCACATTGTTTAACAAATATTTATGCATTACTACATACCAC
>LFSZ01000046.1 GCA_001512885.1 Rikenellaceae bacterium DTU001 | reverse complement strand
CTCGCATCATCAGACAGGCGAGCGTGGTATGTATATAGGGACTTGAGAGCAAGTCCTGTGTTTATTTAAACACTTAAATGAGATCTATCATTCCCTTATCAACCTCTTTACCTTCGTATTTTTTATTTCAACTTATTATCTATATAAAAAACAATAAAACATCACATGAATCAAATAAATACTTAAGATTTATAGTACGTGTTTATTTTTTATAGTCTTGAAATTACAAAATTCATGTAGGGAAAATTTCCAAAATATTTACAATATAAAGCACTTTATTTTTAAAGAATTTTACTATTTCTTAAAACTTTAACCTTTAAGCATTTTATCATAGTTTTGCTTTAATTTTTCAAACAAATTGAGACAAAAGGTCTGACCCTTCGTCCCAATTTGTCCCATTATATAAATAAACTCATATTAGATTCATCTGATGCAGCTAACATTGTTGCTACTCCACCAATTTCTACTCCATCTAATAGTTCTTCTGCTGCTACTCCCATTACATCCATTGACATTTGACATGCTACCATTCTAACACCAGACTTCATAGCTTCATCTATTAATTCTTCTAAAGATTGAATGTTTTTATCTTTCATTACTTTTCTAATTAATTTTGGTCCAATTCCTGCCATATTCATTTTAGATAAGCCTAATTTTTTACTATTTTTAGGCATCATTTTGCTAAACATTTTAGCCATAAAATCTTTCTTAGTTTTAACTTGGGTTTCCTTTTTAATTATATTTAATCCCCAAAAGGTAAAAAACATAGTTACTTCTTTACCCATAGCTCTAGCTCCATTGGCAATTATAAAGGAAGCAATTGCTTTATCTAAGTCACCGCTAAATATTATTAAATTTTTGCCATCTTTTATTGGAGCCATCTCTTCTGTTGATTCTTTCTTAGATTTATTACCTTTTTCAATAATGGCTACATACTTATCATCTATTTTTTCTGCACTTATCAATGTATTCCCAGTATTTTTACACCAGGATTTTATATCATTCATAAATCCAGGATCTGTAGATATAACTTCAAGCCTATCTCCTTCATTTAATGTCTTCAATTTTTCACTAACTTTAATTATAGGTCCAGGACAGGAAAGTCCACATGCATTTAGTTTATATACTTCACCAGTTGCTTTATTTTGTATTTTTTGAATCCCAGAATCGTTAAATTCTATAATATCATCTGAATTAGATATAATTTCATCATGCTTAAAATGAAACTTCTTATACATATTGAATCCTCCTGCTAAATTTTTAACTTTGAATCCATGTTGCATGAGAATTCTTGCAGCAATATATCCCCTTAGTCCAACAGCACAATATGTTATATATAGTTTTTCTTTATCTAATTCATCAAGTCTATCCCTTAGTTCTTCTAATGGTATATTTATACTTCCTTCAATAGATCCAACTTGAAATTCTTCTTCAGAGAATACCCCTAATATAACTGTATTTTCTCTGTCCAATTCCTCTAGCTCTCTACAAAGCACCACATCTACCAAACCTTCTAATTGATTTTCAGCTACAAAACCTATCATATTTACTGGATCCTTTGCTGAAGAATAAGGTGGGGCATATGCTAATTCTAATTCTGTTAAATCATATACTGTTCCATTAAGCCTCATAACTGATGCAATTACATCAATTCTTTTGTCTACCCCTTCATATCCTACTGCTTGAGCACCTAATATTTTACCAGTTTCGCTATCAAAAATCAATTTCATATGTATAGATGTAGCACCTGGATAATACGTTGCATGTGAAGACGGAGAAATATAAATTGTTTTATATGTTATACCTTTAGCTTGGAGCATTTTTTCATTATTACCTGTAAAAGCGGCAGTCATATCAAAAACTTTAACGACTGAGGTGCCAAGTGTACCTAAATATTTTTCTTTTTTACCACAAATATTATTAGCCACTATTCTACCTTGCTTATTAGCTGGTCCTGCTAATGGTATCAAAGTAGGATGACCCGTAATATAATCTCTCACTTCTATTGCGTCGCCTATAGCATAAATGTTTTCATCGGATGTTTGTAAGTACTCATTAACTTTTATTCCACCAGTAACTCCGATTTCTAATCCTGCACTTTCAGCCAAGTTGATTTCGGGTTTTACACCTATAGCTAAAATAGTAAGATCTGTAGATAATTCTCTATTACTATTAAGTACAATCTTAGCTCCTTGTTCTTTGAATTCTTTTACCCCGTCTCCTAATATTAATTCTATACCTTTGGATTTGATATGATTGTGTAAGATTGAGGCCATTTCTAGATCTATTTGTGTTAATATCTGTTCTGTCAATTCGACTATTGAGACGTGCAAACCTCTCGCATGTAAATTTTCAGCTATTTCTATACCTATAAATCCACCTCCAATTACCACAGCATTTTTAGGTTTTTTTTCAATTATATATGATATAATAGCATCTGCATCAGGAATAGTCCGAAGAGTAAATAAATTATCAGATTTTTTTATTCCTGGCAAAGATGGTTTGATGGGTTGTGCACCAGGGGAAAGTATTAATTTGTCATAAGATTCATTGTATATTTCGTTAGTTTTTAAATTTTTTACAGTTACATATTTACTTTTAGGATCTATTTTTATAATTTCATTATTAGTACGTATATCTAAATTAAATCTTTTAGACATAATTTCTGGAGTTTGTATAATAAGTGCATTTTTATTTGTGATAATTCCACCTATGTAATAAGGTAATCCACAGTTAGCAAAAGAAATATATTCTCCACGTTCGAATATTATAATCTCTGCAAATTCATCTAATCTTCTCAATCTCGCAGCTGCTGATGATCCTCCAGCTACGCCGCCTACTATTACTATTTTTTTTCTCATAATTATTAATTTTTTTACAAAATTAATAGATATTAAATCAAATAACTAAAAACATGACAAATATTAATCACACTATGTGTATACTTTTGTATATTAAATTTGCTAGTACTTTTTTAAACAAAAAAAAATTATTTATAAGGGTTACTCTGTAAAATTTTGTATTTTAACAAAATATTTTGAAGTTTATTGTAAATTTAGATTTTAAAAAAAATTTATAATTTTGCACTTTATAAAGTAATATTACGTAGGGGCATTAGCTCAGCTGGCTAGAGCGCTTGCATGGCATGCAAGAGGTCACCGGTTCAAATCCGGTATGCTCCACTATTTTTACTTAAATATCAAAAATATATTATACAAGATGGCGAAAAAATAAAAATTCAAAACACAAAAATACGCTATCTTTCGTAATGTATATATACTATATATACCCCAAAGTATTTATTTTTTTTTAAATTCAGAGAAAAACACGTGACTTTTTTTTAAAAAAAATTTTTATACTTCTCATTTGCTTCCACTTCTTTTTGTTACATTCTACCATTTATTATCCTCGTCACGTATTTAGCTTTTATTATAGTAATATTTTAAATACTTTAGTCTAAAATTCTAATTTTGGCAAATTTTAGAATAATATGTTTTTTGCCACTTTTATCGAAATTGACAGTAGCTTTAGCTTCTGTACTATTGCCTTCTATATTTAATATTTCTCCTCTACCAAATTTATTATGTTCTATTATCATACCTTCTTTCAATTTATTTAATAAATTGATACCCAAGTAATAATTGGCAGTCTCGACATCAGAACTAGTTTTCCCAATTTTTGTTTTAGATGATGGGCCTAGGGCTTTTTTATTATAATTATCAGATTTATTATTAGCAGTTATACTTTGACGCTGATATGGATTTTTTAAAAATAAATTTTTAGATTTTGTATCGAAATGTTCTTTTTCCATTTCAAAAATAAATCTACTAGGTTCATTAAACCTTGTTACTCCATGACTAAATCGAGAAAAAGCAAAACTCAAATATAATCTTTTTTTTGCTCTTGTGATAGCTACATAAAAAGTACGTCTCTCTTCTTCTATATCTCGTAGATCCATTAGACTATTATAATGTGGTAAAAGATTTTCTTCTACTCCTATTACAAAAACGTTGTCAAATTCTAATCCTTTAGCATTGTGAATAGTCATCAGTGATATTACATTATCGTCTTGTATTTCGTCATTAGAAGTGATAAGCGAAATAACAGATAAATAATCTTCGATGGTAGGACTTAGACCCTCATTTTCATCAATAAAATGTTCGGTATAGTCTTGAATCCCAGATAATAAAGCATCTAGATTTTCGGCTCTCTCGTGGCTATCTAACTCAGCATATTTATAATAACCTGTATCATAAATCACTTTTTTAGCCATATCAAAAGCATCTAATTTACTAGCAAGTTGACGATACTTTTCCATCAAAGCATGAAAATTTTTTATTCTTAATTGTGTAGGCTTATTAATATCTAAGTTATATTCATCAATGTGAGCGAGTAAAGTAGTAAAAGGCACATCATTTAAATAAAAGGCTTCTTGTAATTTCATAGCAGTTATATCTCCAATGCCACGAGGTGGTACATTTATAATGCGTTTAAAAGACTCTACATCATTAGGATTTGAAATAAAGCGAAAATATGCTATAGCATCTTTGATCTCTTTTCTTTCATAAAAAGACATGCCGCCATAGATACGATAAGGAAGGTTTAGTCGTCGTAGCTCATCTTCTAAGGCTCTAGATAGTGCATTTACACGATATAATATTGCAAAGTCTTTATAATCATAATGATAAGTTTGTATTAGTTGAAAAATAGCACCTACTACTTTGCGTGCTTCATCATGTTCATCACTACATTGAAATAAAATGATTGGTTCGCCTAACTCATTTTCAGTGACTATTTTTTTATCAATTTTAGCTTTATTATGACTTATTAGGTTATTAGATACTTGTACGATGCGTTGAGTAGAACGATAATTTTTTGTTAGTACAAAAGTTTTGAGATTAGGAAAATCTTTTTTTAATTGAAATATATTGCGAATATTAGCACCACGAAATGAATATATACTTTGTGAATCGTCTCCCACTACACATAACTGTTCATTCAAATCTGCTAATTGCTTTACTATTACATATTGAGCATAGTTGGTATCTTGATATTCGTCTACTAATATGTATTTGTATTGATCTTGATAATTTCTTAATATTTCTGGAAATTTATCAAATAATTTATGTGTAAAAAGTAAAAGATCGTCAAAATCTAATACATTCATCTTTCTGCATCTTTGCCAATATTCTAAATAAATATCTACTATGTGAGGCAATCCAAATTTAGTATCATCTATGATCAGATCTTGAGAATCTGCGTATTGAAAAGGATCTATTAGTTGCATTTTGGCTTGAGAAATTCGACGTTGCACTATATCTACTTTATGCTTTTCGCTTACCTTTAGATATTTTATTATTTCTTTTAATAAACTTTTAGTATTATCGGAGTCGAATACAGTATAATTGCTATTATGTCCTATATATTCTGCATTTTTGCGAAGAATTTTAGAAAAAACACTATGAAAAGTACCTGCAGAGATAGCTCTTGCTTTATTTACACCTACATATTGATAAATTCTACCTTTTAACTCGTTTGCAGCTTTATTAGTAAATGTAAGTGCCATAATATTTTCGGGGCTATACCCATGCTCTAATAGATATAATATTTTATATGTGAGTACACGCGTTTTGCCACTACCAGCACCAGCTATTATCATCATCGGACCATCAAGGTATCTTACAGCTTCTAGTTGTTCTTTATTTAAACTCTTTGTGTATAAATCTGTCATACTAATTTTTGTGTAATTTTAAATATTTAATTAAAAAAAATTTTACTTTGTTAAAAAAAAATTAAATATTTAATGCAAATTTACAATAAATTTGATAGAAAACTAATTAAAAAAATTTTTTTGTAATAATATTTCCTTTGTATATTTGCAAATGATGAAAAAATTAATTTATGTAATATTTATTTGGGTGATTGCATTTTTATACCCAATATGTGTTTATTCACAGATAGATGACAATATTGATATTAATATAGATTCTTCAGACATAGCTTTTGCATTTGATAGAGCTGTTATAGAATTATATTATAATAATTATCCATCTAATTTTGAACGTATATCTATTGAGCAAAATTATTATAGAAGTTTTACAGATGATGAGTTAGAAGCTTTATTAAATGATAGTCTAATAGCAAGGAGAATAGCAATAATGAATGTAAATTCTCCTTTTGAATATAGATATAATAAAGATGTAAAGCAGTGGATCAAATATTATCTGCGTCATCGTCAATTTTTAGGTAGAATTATAGGCTTGAGCGAATTATATTTTCCTATTTTCGAAGAGACATTCAGTAAATACGACATACCACTAGAGCTAAAATATCTAGCAGTAGTGGAATCTGCATTAAATCCTAAAGCTAAAAGTAGAGCTGGTGCTATGGGTTTATGGCAATTTATGTATCGTACCGGATTACTTTATGATCTCAATGTAACTTCTTATGTAGATGATAGATGTGATCCATATAAATCAACAGAAGCCGCTGCCAGGCATATGCGAGATTTGTATGATATTTATAATGATTGGGCATTGGTTTTAGCAGCATATAATGCAGGTGCAGGTAGGATAAATAGAGCTGTATTAAATTCTGGTGGTAAAACAAATTATTGGGAAATTTTACCTTATTTACCTAAAGAAACCAGAAATTACGTACCTGCATTTATTGCTATTTCATACATTATGACCTATTATAAAGAATTAAATATCACACCATCACCTCCTAAATTTAAAGATGTTGAAATAGATACAGTAACTATCAGATATTCTACTTCATTAAAAGCTATTAGTGATTTTTTTAATATTTCTTATGAAGATTTAAAATTTCTAAACCCTCAATTTATTAAAGATGTTGTCCCATCTACAAAACATCAGATGTATTGTATTCGTATACCTAGAAAATATAGAATGCTATTTTATAGTAAAGAACAAGAATTTTATGATTCCTTATTAGTCAAGCGTGATAAAGTGGATACTAGTTATTCATCTAGTGTAAAATCAGAAACTCCACCTGCTTCTAATGTTATCTACCATAAGGTACAAAAAGGCCAAACTCTATCTAGCATTGCATCAAAATATCGAGTAACGGTTTCAGATATTAAAAAATGGAACAATTTAAAAAGTAATATGATTTATGTAGGACAAAAATTAAAAATTTATACAAATACACCAGCAAAAAGTCCTACTAGTACCTCTAGCTCTACCACAGCTTCTACTTCGTCAGAAAAAAGCAGTCAAAGTCAAACTAGCTCTAGCTCTAATGTAACTACAAAAACTCAAAATATAACTCATATAGTTAAAAGTGGTGAAACCCTTTCTGGTATTGCTAATAAATATGGAGTTACTATTACTGATATTAAAAAATGGAATAATCTAACTAGTGACAAAATAGTAGTAGGACAAAAATTAATCATTAATCCCACTCAAAAATCTATTAGCAGTTCTGGTAATAAAGTACATATGGTTAAAAGTGGAGAAACCCTTTCTAGTATTGCTTTGAAATATAATACAACTGTAAATGAAATAATGAAAAAAAATAATTTAAAATCAACAAAAATAGTAGTAGGACAAAAATTAATTATACCATGAAAAAATATTTTTTTGCAATTTTATTATTATTACTTGTATCCTTGAGCTGTAAAGAGCAAGCTAATATGCCAGTTTCTATTGGTAAAATCAATAGTGTAATTGTAGTATTGAGAAACGGAGTGTCTCAAACCCCAGCCTCCAAAACCTTAGACTCTATACTTACTCAAGAAATCTATGGCATGCCACAATCTGAATCATTATTCGACGTAGCTCATGTTACAGAAGCTAATCTGACAGATTTATTGAAAAAAAACAGAAATATAATATACCTCATCATATCTGATACAGTAAAAAAAGATGGTATTTTTATGAGTGAAGATGTTTTCGCTACACCACAAACTATTCTATTTATACGATCTTCGCATCCTGATAGTGCTAAAAAACTGATCGAAAAATCAGAAAATCTTATTATAAATACTCTAAAAAATACTGAATATCGTAGAATATATGAAATAATGTCTAAATCGCCAGCTGTAGATATTAAGAAAAAAATAAATGAAAATTTTGGTATAGACTTACAATTGATCAATCTTTTTTTTGAAGCTAAATCTACTAAAGATTTTATGTGGTTAAGATTAGAAACTAATAATTATAGCCAAGGACTTATACTTATGAAAGAACCATTAATATCTGAAAATCAATTTAATCCATCTCACATTAGACCATGGATAGATAGCACACTAAAATTGCATATTCCAGGTCAATTCGAAGGAACATATATGAAAATAGATGATAGCTTCATAAAGTTAAAAATAGATAGAGTCGTTATAAATGATATCGAAAGAATAGTATTCACAGGTTTATGGGGAGTACAGGGTGATTTTATGGGTGGTCCTTTTCGTTCACATACTTTTTTGAGCAAAGATAAAACTCATTTGATCACCGTCTATGCTTATGTTTATTATCCTAGTGAAGAAAAAAGAAATCTTATGATGGATCTCGAAGCCATACTCTATTCTATCAAATTTGTTTAGTTTAATCCAACTTATATCCTAAAACTGATAAATAACGATTGTTTTACAAATAAAAAAAACGTTGAGATCCAAAATTTTGAATCTCAACGTCATGAATTAAATGAAAGGTGTTATTTGAGATCTTTATACGTAAACCACCAATCGTAGCCTTCGTATTCTTTTTTACGTTTTGGTATTTCAGCGATATTTTTAGGTGGTGGTATTATACCTTTATCTCCTATTAGTTCGTTATTAGGCCAGTTGTGCGGTAGAGATACTTTGTATTTATCATTCATTTGTAGAGCTCGCAAAGATCTAATGATTTCATCTACATTTCTGCCTATTTCTTGGGGGTAATAAAGTATGATACGAATAATACTATTAGGATCTATGATAAATACTGCTCTTGTAGTTTCTGATCCTTTGTTTGGATGTATCATACCCAGAGCATTAGATACACTACCAAGTGGATCAGCTATGATAGGAAATGGAACCTCTTGTTTTAAATTTTCTTCTATCCATTCTACCCATTTGATATGAGCAAATACTTGGTCTACACTGAGTCCAAGTAATTCAGCATTTAATTTTTTGAATTCATCATATTTCTTAGAAAAAGCATAAAATTCAGTTGTACATACTGGTGTGAAATCACCAGGATGACTAAACAGTATCAACCATTTTCCTTTATAATCATCAGGGATTACTTTGGGACCATGAGTGGTTAATACCTTCATTTGTGGTAATGGTTCACCTATTAAGGGGATTCTTCCTGTTTCCATAATCTTTTATTTTTTGGGGTTATTGTTTTTATATTAATTATTAAATTTATTTCATTATCATTCACTAGATGGGGATATTTAGTTTTGAAATATTCATTTAGTATATTATCTAATTCTGCATCTTCTAAATCTTCGATTTTGCCATCTTCATAATAAATATGATGATGTTTGTCCTTTTTATAATCATATCTTATTATATTATCAGATGTCATCAATTTAGTTACTATATTATTTTTTTCAAATTCTGATAAAATATTATAAATCGATGACAATGAAATCGTAGGCATAATAAGCTTGAGGGTTGAATATATTTCTTCTACACTTGGATGTGAAGTGGTATTCATGAGGTATTCGAGTATTTTTATACGTTGTATTGTGGCTTTTAGATTGTGTTTTTTTAGTACTTTTAGAGGATCCATTTTTTCATGATTTATAAAAATTTATAAGCAAAATTAAATAATTATTTTTATATAATAACTATTGTTTATTAAGAATAATTATTATATAAATTGTAATTAACTACAAATCAATTAAATATGAATATATGATAAATATCATATTACTTAATCTATCAATAGATTTTTTATATTAGACATTTAACTAATAAAAATAATATTATATTTAAATTTGTTTTTCTGAGCTAAAGCTCATTCCTTTATTTTTGTTATTCCCCGACTTAAAGGTCGGGGTTACTATCTAGCATTTTACTTTCTGACTAAACGTAGCTATTGTGGACGTATGATTATATGCTCATATGATAATATATTAGGAGGTAATTTGTAAATTGACCGTACAAAAGTCCATTTTTTTTAATCTAAACATCTAATTCAATAAATTAATTAATATAATAAAAAAAAACCAGATGTTTTCTGACATCTGGTTTTTTTTTTACTGAGATAGAACGAAAATTTATTCTATAACTAATTTTTTGATCAATCTAGAACCTTGAGAGTTTAGAGAAACAAAATACATACCTGATTGTAAATTAGAAATATCAATAGTAGTATGATGTGAACCAGCTTCTTTCATACCTAGATCAATAGATCTAACTAATTGACCATTTACGCTAATGATATCGATAGAAGTATTAGATGCATTTTGCAGAGCAAATTGCACTATTAGTTCTGGATCACTAGTTAAATTAGGAAAGGTTAATTGCATACCTTGGAAATAAGAGTTTGAGTTTACATCACTACCTTTTTCTACTATTAAGAATAAAGACATATTAGCATCTAAACCTTGGCCTCCACTAAAAGTAAGCCCACAATTGCAAGCAACCCAGTAATATTTAGTAGGATCTTTACAATATTGTGAATATCCTAATCCTAATCCATTACCAAATTCATCCCATACTAAAGCAGCTGTATCACTATTTAAACGCAAAGATTTAAAATCTGCTACTATACAAAAATCACTGCTAATATATACTGGATTTGTAAAAGGGAAATATTGCCAAAGGCTAGGATCAGCATAACTAGTAGTATCTAAATCATTAATATTTACACTAGATGAAGCTAATATATTTCCACTATAATAATCAGGACCAGGACCATAAGAAGTTGCATTGCCTTGATCATCAAATCCAGTTATAGCTTCATCTTCATTAGTAGGTAATAAGCTAGCAGTAAGAACAGAATTATTATCCTCTGATATATTATCTTTAATACCTATCCAAGCCAATATACCTATAGCTGATACTGATTCTTCTAAAACATAACATTGAGCCCAATAATCGATATCTGAACCATTTACTCCACCTACATATCCGCCACTAGTTAAACCATATATATGAAGTCCAGGATTAGGATATCCAAATTCTGGTATACTACCAGGTGTCCATCCAATGGTATCTGTAGTAGTTTCATTTGTATTTTTTACAGGCATCGAAGCATCTAATGTCTTTTTAACTGATATTTCATTTTTTGTCTCATTGGACACTTGCTTTTGTCCCATTAAGAGACCTACACTTAGCATTAAAGCTAATGATAAAATTGTTTTTAATCCTTTCATAATCATATTTTTTTAAGGGTTTGTTATGCAAAATT
>LFSZ01000076.1 GCA_001512885.1 Rikenellaceae bacterium DTU001 | reverse complement strand
ATTACACAGAGCTATTTGTAGCCCTTTTAATTCCATCCTATTCTGTGTTCTTTGAACATTATTAGAGTACTCTGTGGTTAATATTTAACTGTCCAATAATAAATGAACTAATATTAACAAATTACTCTTTTTTAATTTTTAACCCATATAAAACGTTATAGAACCGAAAATTTTATCAATGAATCACATCTATTGTTAAAAGAATATATTATTTTCAGTTTTATATTGTTAGTTAAAAAAAAATTACCTTATATTTATAAATTTATGAGTCTGAATTGATAGACGCCATATAGGATTATCTAAGATATATTCGATTATTTGTGGTAATAATATTTTAGATCTATGCCATTCAGGTTGGAGAAATAAATGACAATTTTTACTTACTAATTTAGAGCACTCTTCTGCAAATTTCAAGTCTTTTGCCTCGGTTATTATTACTTTTAACTCATTAGCTTTTTGAAACCATTCATTATGAATATTAGTATGATTTTTAGGACTTAAACATACCCAATCTATTTCATTTATTAAAGGTGCTGTAGCTGCAGTTTCTAGGTGAATTATATAATCGTGCTTATGTAATAGTGAGATTAGAAGTTGCAAAGGATACAATATAGGTTCTCCACCTGTGAGCACAACATGCTTAGTTTTGTATTTTTTAGCTTTGTCGAGAAGATCTTGAGGTGAAGTTAATTCATTAAGATGAGGGTCCCATGACTCTTTAGTATCACAAAACCAACAGCTAAGGTCGCATCCTCCAAACCTAATAAAAAAGGAAGCTAATCCAGTATGATATCCCTCACCTTGGAGACTATAGAATGTTTCCATCACAGGCAAATGATTAGCATCGATATCTTTATTTTCGTTTTTCATAATTATACTAATTTAAAAAATAGGTAATTAATTAATGATGTAGTAATATCTTTATTGCTAAATTAAAACAAAAAATACTAAAAATTAATTTCTATGTTTTTCGATATAGGGCATAGCCATTTTAAATCCATCCAAAAGCATATTATCTAAGCCTTTACTAGTGAATGTGCCACCCGAGATAGCGTCTACTCCATGTAGCTCTGGTATATTACTACGTCTCACACCACCTTTAACTATAGCTACGCCTACAAAATTTTGGTTTTCATCGAAAATCTTTTTGCCAATAAATTGATTTTGAAATGGCAAATCTGATATTTCGGCTCCTAGACCTGGTGTTTCGCCTTTATGATCAAATACAGCTCCATGAATAGTATTCAAATCATTTTCTAAGGCTACATAACCCCAAATAGCTCCCCAAAGTCCCATACCATAGAATGGTATCACTGTAAGAGTATCGCCATTGTTTTGTATTAAATATATTGGCAAAATATATGATTTGCCTTCTTTGAATTTTTTAGTTTCTGTATTTACATCAATATCGAAAGGCCTTAGCTTACCTCGTAAACAATTAATATAATCAAATTCTGCAATTATGTCACCGCTTTCATTAATTGCTATTTCTTTGATTAATAATTTTTTGTAAGTATCTTCTGCATTCTTAGGGTCAAACTCTTGTCTCGAAGCCCTGAGAATATATCCGATTTTTTCATTTTTTTTGTTTTTATCTTGCAAAGGTTTCAAAGCAGTGGCACCTAGAGTTAGTAGCACAGCTACTATAGCTACCATTATAATCGAATATATGATAATATATTTATTTGTAAACTTATACATAAGATTATGATTTTATTGTTTGAGATAATAATGCTCTTTTTTTACGACGATTAATATTTTGCTGAATTACGACATGATCTATTAATGGAGCGAAAACATTCATCAATAGAATAGCGAGCATAGCTCCTTCTGGATAAGCTGGATTGACAACACGAATAAGCATACATAAAATACCAATTAATAAACCATATAATATTTTACCTATGGGAGTTTGTGCAGAAGTAACCGGATCTGTAGCCATAAAAACTGTACCAAATAAAAATCCACCAAAAAAGAAGTGATAATAAAATGGAATTTGCATATATTCGTTAGCGCCCCATAGATTAAAGATTAATCCCATAGCTGTAGCGCCTATCAGAGTACTAATAATAATACGTAAATTAACAACCCCAGTGAAAATTAAATAAAATGCAGCTAGTACTATTAATATTTTAGATGTTTCACCGATAGATCCAGGAATAAACCCCAAAGTCATGGTCAATAATGAAGGAGCTTGAGCAAATTGATTTTGAGCAGCCAATGCTAATGGTGTAGGACCGCTAATAACATCTAATCCTTTATTTACAATCCATACAGCATCTCCCGTCATGCTAGCAGGATAAGCAAAAAATAAAAATGCTCTCGTTAATAAAGCAGGATTTAAAAAATTCATACCAGTACCGCCGAAAACTTCTTTACCAAAAATGACAGCAAAAATAGTGGCTACTGCTAACATCCACAAAGGTATAGTAGGTGGTACTATCAGGGCTATCAGCATACCTGTTACCAAAAAACCCTCATTTACTTGGTGATGTCGTATCTGTGCAGAGGCAAACTCTACAGCTAAACCACAAACATAACTAACAATAATGATCGGTAAAACTCTCAAAAATCCATACCAAAATATTCTCCAAAAACCAGCCTCTTTTACTACCTGCCCCCAAGCATCGATTTCTATTCCTAATTGTAATCTGTAATGTTGCAAGCCAACATTAAACATACCAAATAAAACTATTGGTACCAAAGCTATTAGTACATGAGTCATCAATCTTTTCAAATCTACATAATCTCTGATGTGAGACCCCTTTTCTGTTACTTTATTGGGTACGAAAAAAAATACTTCAAAAGCTTCAAAGGTAGAATGGAGAAAATATAGTTTACCTCCTTTTTCGAAATTTGGCTTTATTTTGTCTAAAAATGACCTTAACCAGTTCATATTAATATAATTTTACTATATTTTTTTTAAGCTATTTGTTGCAATATTTAATTTCTAAATACAAATTTAGAAATGTTAGAGAAATATACCTGCATATTGTTTGCCTTATTTTTTATTTATTATTTTAATCATAGATTTTAAAATTTTTCTTATTATCATAATATTTATCATTATTTTACTAGGTAGTTTCTTTTATCATTAAATCTATACCTTTTCTCATGATTTCTTGCAAATTTATCTTTGATACACATACATACTCTGGTAGAGCAAAATCCTCTTCTACTACTTCATAAATCCCAAGATCTTCCATTAATTCAATATTTTGACTAAGTATAGCTTTTAGTAAATAAACAGGATAGATATCAAAGGGAAAATATTTGTCATATTGCTCACTCAATACAAAAGGTCTCTCTTCGCCATGCATATTGGTATCTAGTACATATTTTTGGTCTTTTTTCCTTACTAACCAATTAAAAATCATACGAGAGGGACTATATTTATTAAATTTAGGAGCAACCCATCCAAAAAAATCATAATAATCTCCCTCTGGGATCACGGTTATCTGATTATCATAATAGCTGAGATATCCATCGATACCTGCATTAGTCCCTGTTAAAACATTACCACTAATCACTCTTACATTGTCCTGCTTTAATCTATCCGCTATCAATGAATTGATGGCAGTACCTGGTAGTATAGTGATATATCCACGCTCAGTAAGTTCACTACCTGTCAAAGCTATTTTTCTATGTAAATCTAATCTACCAGTATTAAACAATCTACCTATAAACATTACATCCTGAGGATAAAGGTACCAATAAATATCACCTTTATTAAGTGGACTGATCCTCGATATATGCACACTGACATTTCCAGCAGGATGTGGACCTTCGAAAAAATGATGTTCTACATTTTTGATTTTAAAGAAAAAATCTGACCTATTTTTCGAAGGATTAATATTGAGATGTATAGGACCTGAGGTTAATTTTTTTAAAACATCTATGCCTTTTTGAAAATTTTCATCTTCACCCCATAATAAAAAATCTACATCAGGAGCCAAAGGCGAAGTATCAAAGGCAGAAATAAAAATAGCCTTTGGTATATCTATAGGATTAGCTATGATACCGTAAGGACGCTGCCGAATATATACCCATAAACCTGATACTAATAAAACATCTATTATATTGTCACGATCTAACGAATTAGGGATATCAAATTCTTTGTATTTTTGATTTAAGTCTGGTTCTATTACTATTTGCTTGATTGCCCTTTTTTCACCTCTATTAATTTCTTTTATAGTACCACTAATAGGAGATGTAACTATAATGTTTTCATCTAATTTATTTTGAATAATTGGTTGCCCCACTATTACATTTTCTTGTTCTTTTACGAGTAATCTAGGAGTGAAAAGTCTAAAATCAGGAGGTAAAATAGCAATCTTTTCTTTTAACATAAATCCTATTTCCATTCTAGGTGCCTCACCATCTATAGGTATATCTAGTCCTTTTTTAATTTTGTATATTTCATTCATTTATACTAAAATTTTAGAAGTTTGCTAAATTAATAAAATTGTTTTTACCTTAATGCAAAAAACAACAAAAATCATTTTTTAGTAACTTTTTTTAATTTATTATTTATTTTTTTGTTAAATTTGTAAAAAAATATGAGTTTTTTATTCCCTACTCCTAAACCAAAAAAATTTGAATATAAACCTAGGTTTAGTAGCAAAGAAGATATAGATTTATCAGATCTCGATGAGCGAGAGCTAGAGAGGGAACGTTTACGTAGGGAACTAGATCAGAAATGGAAGCGAAAGATAAAAGCTAGAAAGCGAACCTCTATTAACATTTGGTCTGCGTTAATAGTATTACTTCTTCTTTTGTTAGTGATTATTTTTTTGTAATTACAATTATATACTAATGAATGAAATAAAACGAGGCATAATAATACTAAAGGAACAGATAATCAATCAAATAGCAGCAGGTGAAGTAGTGCAAAAACCCGCTTCAGTATTGAAGGAACTATCTGAAAACTCTATAGATGCTAATGCTAGTAGTATAGATGTAATAATACAAAATGCTGGTAAAACATTAATCCAAGTGGTAGACAATGGACAAGGGATATATCCCGAAGATATATCACTAGCTTTTGAGAGGCATGCTACTTCTAAAATTTATAATATCGAAGATTTATACAGCTTATATTCTTATGGATTTCGTGGTGAAGCATTGGCGTCAATAGCTGCTGTATCACGTGTAGAAATGTTTACTCGTACTGCTGATTTAGAATTAGGTACACATTGCTTAGTAGAAAATAGTAAGATTATAAAAATAGAACCTACGGCATGCCCTGTAGGAACTAATATTTTAGTAAAAGACCTCTTTTTTTCTGTACCAGCAAGGCGCAATTTTCTAAAATCTGATAATACAGAGATGCGCAATATATGGGATGAATTTTATCGTATTGCAATTCCTAATAATAATATTGCTTTTTCTTTGACTGAAAACGATGAATTAAAAATAAAATTACCACCTACTAGTCTCAAGCAACGCATTATAGATATTTTTGGCAAAAACTACGAAAGTAAACTTATATACTACGAAGAAGAATTTCCTTTTGGTAAAATCATGGGATATATATCTACTCCGAATGCAGCTAAAAAAACACGCGGCAATCAATATTTTTATGCTAATGGCAGATATTTCCGTAGCCCATATTTTCACCAAGTTATCATCAGAGCTTATGAAGGGTTAATAGAAAAAGATGCTATCCCCGCTTATGTCATTTTCTTTGATATACCACCACAACGCTTAGATGTAAATGTACATCCTAGTAAAACAGAAATTAAATTTCAAGACGAACGTCTGATAGCTGCATCGCTAAATAGTTTATGCAAAAAAGCCTTAGGTATTAGCGGACTAACTCCAGGTATAGATTTCGATGCTATCCCCACTCATATTTTTTCTATTAACTCGCCTCATACAGATAAAAGCTATTCAAATATCAATTCACAGTTTCCGCATAAACCTCTTAGCGATACATCAAAACTCTTTTATCAAAAAATAAATACACAAAAAGAAATTATCAATGAAAATTACCGAGAACTCTTCGAAGAAATCTCTATGATAGAAAAAGAATTAGAAGAAAAAAATGAAAATAATAAAGATGTAGTGCTGTCCTCAGATAATAAAATATTAATTACTAAAATGAAGGATGGTATTTTGATAGGTGATGTAGAATCTATTTTACAAAGATTGATTTATGATCAATTAATTACAAACAAAAATAATATAAATGCAGGTTGCCAACATGTACTATTTCCAGTAATCATAAATATAGAACCCAAATATATGGGGACATTTCTGTCACTTCAATCATTACTCGAAGAGATTGGATTCAAATTTGAAAAAATTTCTAATAATCAATTTCAGGTTATTGGCATCCCGTGTCACGGTTATATAGATGAAGACAACATAGAATCTTTTATTTATAGATTACTTGAATTACCAGAGGCAGGTTTGCCACTTAATAATGAGTTGCTTTTTTATAATATGGCACTCAATGCAGCTAAAAAACAACTAAATAAACTAAATTCTGAATCATTAAATCCTTTACTAGCAAACTTATTTTCTTTAACCGATCCTCAAAAAGCTATAGGAGGTAAAAATAATTTTATAATTTTGTCAACTAATAAATTATTACAATTAATACAATCTTATGAATGATCAAAGACTTTTTGGACCATCACATTTTTCATTATTCCCTCCCGCAGTATTGAATTTATTAATAATAAATACAATAGTTTATTTCGGTACTGTAGTTTTTATGCAGAGGGGAATAGACATAATTAATATTCTTGGTTTACATTATCCAGCTTCACCCTACTTCAGATGGTATCAATTTATTACATATATGTTTATGCATGGTAGCTTTATGCACTTATTTTCTAATATGTTTGCTCTGTGGATGTTTGGCTATATGCTAGAAAATGTATGGGGGACCAAAAGATTTTTGACCTTCTATTTTGTAACTGGTATAGGAGCTGCTTTATTTCAAATAGGCGTTAATTTTTTTGAATTTACTAGCATGCAAAAAGCTATTGCTGCTTACTCACAATCATTAGATCCTAATGAATTTGTTTATATACTTAATAAGTTTTTTGCTAATAGATATGATCCAGTGAAAGTAAATGAATTGTTGAATAATTGGGCTTTAGTAGCTCCTAGCACAGTAGAATCATTAAAAGGCTTATTATATATGATGATGAATATACCAATGGTTGGAGCCTCAGGTGCTGTTTTTGGCATTCTACTTGCTTTTGGTTTGTTATTTCCTAATGTACCAGTTTTCATATACGGGTTACTTCCTGTCAGAGCTATAGTTTTTGTATTAATATATGGGGCATTTGAGTTTTTTGCAGGTGTATATCAACCTCATAGTGGTATAGCTCATTTTGCCCACCTCGGTGGCATGATATTTGGCTTGATACTTATGATTATATGGGGGTATCGATTTAAACCATATAAATTTTATTATTAAAACTAATAAATATTATGTTTTCGCTATCCTGGAAAAAACTCATCATTTATATAATTTTAATCATTTCTACTGTATTGTCTATTATTTCTATTAGCTCTGCTAATAATATTCTGCAAAGTGTTTTATTGCCTAATAGTGATAGTCTCTTTTTTACTTTACTTTTACATCCCTTTATCCACGTCAATTGGTGGGAATTGATATTAAATATTTTGATGTTATACTTATGTGCTAGATTTTTTATATCTAAACTCAACTGGTGGGAGCTTGTGATTTTATGGATAATAGCTAGTGTAGGTGGTGGATTTATTGCCAATCAATGGTCTTATAATTTACAAAATTGGGGGGGATTAACGCTAATTTCTACTGCGCTATTAAGCTGGTCTACCATTGCTAATATTGGAATTTTATTAACATTTAAAAACAAAAAAATAAAACTAAATATTCTTTCTAATATATGTGTTTTGATTTATTTAGTTATTATATTACTTTTTAATAGAGATTTGATCTTAAGTTTCATAATAGTATCACTCTCAGGAGCTATACTAGGCTGTATTTCATATAAAAATCCCAGATATATATCTAATAATCCTGCAATATTGAATGATATACCTCCTATCAATGATTATGATTATTATGATAGGCAAAAAGAATTCGAAAATGAAATAAATAGAATTTTAGAAAAAATAAAAAATGAAGGGGAAACTTCATTAACAAATACAGAAAAAGAATTTTTAGATGAATATGCAAAAAGACGAGTGAAATGAAAAAAATAGAAAAAGAATTATGGACTAAAAAAGATGATTTTTGTTTTGGTTGCTCAGAAAAAAATCCCATTGGATTAAAATTAGATTTTTATGATATGGGGGATTATATTGAAACTCAATGGCTGCCTAATAAAAATTATGAAGGGTGGCAAGGTGTATTACATGGTGGTATAATAGCTACTCTATTAGATGAAATCGGTGGCTGGGTAGTAGTATCCAAAATCGGAATAGCCGGTATGACTGTGGAACTAAATGTGAGATATCACAAACAAATCTCATCTAATCAATTACTAACACTACGTGGTAAATTAGTAGATATTAAAAAAAATATTGCTTTTATCCAAGCTGAAATAATACAAAATGATATAGTGAAAGCTAGCGGAATATCAAAATATTTTTTGTTTGATCAAAAAACCAGCAGAGAACAATATCAGGTGATAAATAACAACTTAAAATCGATTGAAAATAATTAATGATTTACAACTTATTTAGCTTCTAAAACTCCTAAAAACTACTACAACACTACTTCTTATTGTTTTTTGTCATTCTTGAGAAACTGATTTTTATTAGCAATGTTAAATTTTTTTACATAATAACATTTATTTACAAATTTGCATGAAGGGCTTTTTTATTCATCCGTAATTTACTACCAATTAACAGTTATAAATTAAAATTTATAATATTTAAGAAGTTTTTTATTACATAAAAAAAACATAATTATCAAATATAATTTAATTAATTAAAAAAATTATCTTAATTTTGCAACCTAGATAAATTATGATAAACTTTATAAAAAATCGAATATCATGGGGAAGGAAGAAAAGAAAAATGAACTCTCACTGAATATGAGTGAAAACAATAATGCAATTGACGAATTTTTACCCACAGATGTCAATAATGATATAGAATTAAAATATCAAATAGACGAAGTAAACGAAGAGGAAGATGATGATATAGAAGTAAATGAAGAGGAAAAAGAGAAATACGATCATTTAGATTTAGATCAAATAAATGAAGAATTTGCTATAGTTTTAGAAAATAATGATTTATCATACATAAGGCCTCGTGTACTTCGTTTGTATGATTTACATCAATTAATTTATGAAAACGAATTAAAAAATTTATCTAATATCCCTGTAGAAGAAGATAGACAAAAAATAGAAGAAAATCTCAAAACAAAAAAAGAAACTTTCGATCAGCTATGGAAACAATATTTAGGTAAGAAAAAATCTTTAAAAGATCAATATATAAAATCTTTAGAAGAAAATTATGAAAAAAAATTAGCTATTCTTGAGCAATTAAAAAATATAATAGATAATAACGAAATTCCTCTAAAAGAGGCGTTTGATCATTTTAATCAAATACAGGAAGAGTGGAAAGCTATAGGTGCAGTGCCACATAATAAAGCTAATGATTTATGGATGCGCTTCAATCATTATGTAGATCTATTCTACAAAAAAGTAGAACTTTTGAAAGAAATGATAGAGATAGACCAGCGAAAAAATCTAGAAGCTAAAATAGAACTTTGCGAAAAAGCTGAGTCACTTTTGATGGATGAAACTATCTCTCCAAAAGATGCATATAGACAAATATATGAACTTTTTGATCAATGGAAACAGATCGGTCCTGTACCTAAAGATAAAAAAGACGAAATATGGGAAAGATTTCAAACAACCCTTGATAAAATAAAAGACAATTATCGCAATTCAATAGAGCTACAAAAACAACGAAGAGAAAATAATCTAGAAGCCAAAAAAGCTATTATTGACAAAATGAAATATATCTTATCCGAAGAAATAGTAACTCACGATGATTGGCAGAAAAAAACTAATGAGGTACAAGATCTTTTTAATGTATGGCGTTCCATAGGACCTGTACCTAAAGAATACAATGAAAGTATATGGGTGGAATTTAAATCTCTAATGGACAAATTTTACCAAAATAAAAAAGAATATTATGAAATTCTAAAAATTGAATGGCAAGAAAATTATAACAAAAAATTAAGTATTATAAAACAAACTGAAAAACTCGTAAATAGCAATAATTGGAAAAAAGATACTCAAACTATTCTAAAACTACAAGAAGAATGGAAAAAAATTGGTTTCATACCAGCTGAGAAAAATGAATATTTATGGCATAGATTTAGATCTGCTTGTGATCAATTTTTTGCTAATAAAGAAATGTACTATGCTAATCTCGCAACTGCAGAAGTAGAAAATTTATATAAAAAAGAGGCTATTCTTAAAGAATTAGATGATTTTCAATTTAATAATAATCCAAAAGAAGATCTCGAACGTCTAAAAGCAATACAACGTCAATGGTACGAAATAGGCAATGTACCTTATAAAGAAAGAAAAAGAATACAAGATACTTTTAGACAAAAAATAAATTCCCTTTTTGATCAGTTAAAAGGTGTTAGAATAGATGAAAGTAATGATGAATTCAAACAACGTATTGAAAAAATATTAGAGCATAGTGGTGGATTAAAAGAAGCTAAAAGTGAATTATATAATCTAAATAATAAAATCAAAAAATTACGCTCAGATATTCAAACTTGGGAAAATAATCTTTCTTTTTTTAAATCATCAGCTAATGCCGAACTTTTATTACAAGAATACAAAAAGAAAATAGATAATGCTAAAACTGATCTTAAAATTTTGGAAGAAAAAGCTAAATATCTTAGGCAAGCAGTTAATGAGTCAGAAAAAAATTGATATTTTATAAAAAATAAATTGTCCTGGTTTTTTCATAATTAATAACCCCCTTAGTTATCACTAATCTTTGACAAGATCTGTGAATGGTAGTTAATGACTGATATAGTTTGCAGAATTTAAGGCTTTTTAAAAAAAAATTATTAAAATTCAAACAATATATTACAGCTTTGTAAATTAAAAATAGTTTTCATTTTTCTAATAAATACTAAATTTGTAAAAAATACGTAAATTAATTTATAACTTATTAATAAAATTAATTATGGATAATACTATTGACATAGCATCTTTAAACCAAAAGATAGAAGAAGCGAGCAGATTCATAGATTTGATACAAATGGAGCTAAGCAAAGTAATAATTGGGCAAAAGCACATGACAAATTGCTTAATCATGGCTTTACTCACTAAGGGACATATTTTATTAGAAGGAGTACCTGGATTAGCAAAAACACTTAGCATTAAATCATTAGCCTCTTGTATACAGGGAGATTTTAGTCGTATTCAATTTACGCCCGATCTATTACCTGCCGATTTGATAGGCACTATGATATTTAGTCCACGCTCAGAAGAATTTCAAGTACGCAAAGGCCCCATCTTTGCAAATTTTATTTTAGCTGATGAGATAAATAGAGCTCCAGCTAAAGTACAAAGTGCTTTATTAGAAGCTATGCAAGAAAGGCAAGTAACCATAGGCAATAATACTTATCCATTACCAGATCCATTTATAGTGATGGCAACCGAAAATCCTTTAGAACAGGAGGGCACTTATCCACTACCCGAAGCACAAGTAGATCGCTTTATGATGAAAGTTTTAGTAGATTACCCACAAAAAAATGAACTCAAATATATCATAGAGCTCAATTTACAAGAAAAATTTCCAACCATAAATGCTGTGGCCACTCCCAAAGACATAAAAAATGCACAAAAATTAGTACTAGAAATTTATATGGATGAAAAAATACGTAATTACATAATAGATATTAACTATGCAACTATACAACCCGAAGCTTATCGATTGCCACAATATAAAAATATGGTTCGTTACGGTGCCTCCCCTCGAGGTGGCATTTATATGTCTTTAGCAGCTAAAGCTTATGCATTTATTCATCATCGTGGTTATGTGATACCCGAAGATGTGAGAGCTGTGGCTTTCGATGTATTGCGCCATCGCATTGGTATGACTTATGAAGCTGAAGCCGAAAATATTACAACAGATCAATTCATAGCTGATATATTAAATGTAATAGAAGTACCATGAGTCTAAGTGTAGAAGATCTAAGAAAAAAAGTAAGATATATCTCTATCACCGCCCGCAAACTCTCTAATCAAATGTTTGCTGGTCAATATCAAAGTGCCTTCAAAGGTAAAGGCATGGCCTATGCTGATCTGAGAGAATACGTTTATGGAGACGATATTAGAGATATCGAATGGAATGTAACAGCTCGCCATAATCATCCATACATAAAAGTTTATCAAGAGGAAAGAGAACTTACATTGATATTAATGATAGACGTTAGCCGCTCTACTATTTTTGGCAGTACTGGTAAAATGAAAAATGAACTTATATCTGAAATAGCCGGTATACTAGCATTCTCTGCATTGAAAAATAATGACCGCATCGGTGTAATATTATTTTCTGAAGTTATAGAAAAATTTATCCCCCCTAAAAAAGGATTATCTCATATCCTCACTATAATAAGAGAAATCCTAGCATATGAACCCGAAAATCCAAAAACTAATATTAAGAAAGCCTTAGAATATCTAAATCATGTAATACCTAAAAGAAGTATAGTTTTTTTAATATCAGATTTTTATGATACTCAATATGAATTAGCTATGGGTATTACTAATAAAAAGCATGATTTCATAGCTATGCAGATAGTGGATAGACTCGAAATAACACCCCCTACCGAAGGTTTTGTCATTACCTGTGATGCTGAAACCGGACAATTTGTACCTCTAGATTTTAACAATCCCAAAACTGTAACTGCCTGGAAAGATGTTTATCAAGTGCATTATAACTATTTGGAAAAAACTTGCAAAAAACACAATATAGACTTGCTATCTATTGACACTGAAATAGATTACATCCCTTTGCTTTCTGCTTTGTTCAAAAAAAGAGAAAAAAGATTAGTTTAGTTTTGACGTTTATAATTTAAAACTATAGAATAATGATGATCAAAAAAAAAAACAACTTACAACATAAAACAGATGAGTTTGAGTATATACAGTAGCAACTAGTGTTTTTTTGAAAAAATGTAAATAAAAAAATTATGTTTAGATCTAACTTTTCTTATAAAATGTATACTTTTATAATAATAATTTTATCTTTAACTACTTTATTAAATGCTCAAGACATTGATATATTTCAAAGAGTTGAGATTTCAAAAGATACCATATATATAGGTGAATTAGCAAATATTAAAATAATAATAAATTCACAAAATACACAAATAGATTCTATTAGTTCAAAATTTATTAAAAAAACTCCAAAACAATTATATATATCTATAGATCATCCCTGGATAAAAACAAATAATCACACTTGGGAAAAACGCTATTCAATAACAGCCTTTGACTCTGGTAATTTTTTTCTACCACAATTAAATATAAAACTTTGGTATAAAAACAAACAAAAATTAACAAATTTAATAATAGATAGTATAGGATTTAATGTAGTACCTATGCCGATAGATACATCAAAGGCTTATAAACCGATTAAAAATATATATGATATTTCTCAACCTCCATTGAAAAGTAAATGGTGGCTATGGCTAATAATCAGTATAAGTGCTATTATACTAATATTGATAATAATTTTAATATATAGAAACAATAAAATCAGAAAAGAACAAAAAAGTTTGTATTACAATCCTGAGCTAACCCCTATAGAGGAAGCTATGCAAGCTCTGAAACAGTTAAAGGAAAATAATAGTATCGCTCAAATGAATGCAAAAGAATATTATACTATCCTGACAGATACCTTAAGAAGATTTATATTGAGAATATATAATATAAAAACCTTTGAAATGCTTTCATCAGAAATATTTTTAGAAATGCATAAATATTGTAACTCTACTGAATGGTTAGCTAAGCTTCAACAATTTTTAAACACCTCAGATCTTACAAAATTTGCCAAATACACTCCTACCCTAGAAGAAAGATATAGAGATTATGAATTTTGTAATCAATTTATCAATTATTTATGGGAGCAAGAGCAATTAAAGAAAGAGCAATATGAATAATTTAGTCTTCGAATATCCTTATGTTTTATTACTATTAATACTCATTCCGATTTTGTGGTGGTGGAATGTAAAGAAACGTTCGTATCATAAATATAATTTTATTAAATGGCCACACATACACGCATTACCATTGAAAACTAAAGGTATTAGAACCTTTTTATTCAATTCACTACCTTATCTCAGATTATTAGCTTTAGCATTTATAATAATAGCTATGAGCAGACCACAATTAAAAAATGTCTCCTCATCAGTAGAACATGAAGGAATAGATATAGTATTGGTCAATGATATCTCTGGCAGCATGCTAGCACAAGATTTCATTCCTAATAGATTAGAAGCAGCAAAAAATATTGCAGAAGACTTTATAAATAAAAGACCTAATGATAGGATAGGATTAGTAGCATTTAGTGGATCCGCATATACAGCTTGCCCTATTACTTATGATCATGAAATTTTGAAATATCAATTGAAGCAATTGCGAACTGGCATTATAACTGATGGTACAGCTATCGGAGATGGAATAATGGTAGCAATATCTAGGCTTCAAAAAAGTGATGCTAATAGCAAAGTAATGATATTATTAACTGACGGCGTAAATAACGCTGGATATGTAGATCCTGTTACAGCAGCACAAATAGCACAAACTATGGGAATACATATCTATACCATAGGGGTAGGCACTCGAGGCAAAGCACCATATCCTTTTCAAGATCCTTTTGGACGTATTGTTTATGATTATGTAGAGGTATTAATAGATGAAGATTTGCTAATAAATATAGCAAATAATACTGATGGTAAATATTTCAGGGCTACTGATAATGAATCACTTAAGCAAATTTATGAAGAGATAGATCAATTAGAAAAAACTCGTTTTCATTATAGTACCATTGTATCACATCAAGATATTTTTGACATTCCATTGTTTATAGCTCTGATTTGCTTACTATTAGAAGGTATTTTAAGATGGGGTATAATAAAACAAAGAGTATAAACGATGAATAATTTAAACAAAAAAATAATTATGTAATTTATATTAATAATAAATTTATGCGAATAGGTAATAAAAATCCTATATATGTAGAAGAAAATTTATTGAATATTTTTAAATTCCTAAGATATCATATAGGTACACATCAAAAATACAAATGCTTAATACTAGCTGATGAATTAGTAGCATCTATTTATGAAAATGAATTAAACTATTTAATTAATTATCCATATTTTAATCACGTTAGATTATTGAAATATAATGTAGATGAAAATGTAAAAAATATAGATAATATAAAAAATATATGGGATACATTAAGTAATGATAAATTTAATAAAAAAGATTTATTAATAAGTATAGGTGGAGGTACTATTAGCGATATAGCTGGTTTCGCATCTGCTACATTTAAGAGGGGAATTAATTTAGTGATAATCCCCACTACATTATTGGCAATGACAGACGCTAGCATAGGAGGCAAAAATGCAATTAATTATAAAAATATAAAAAATGAAATAGGAACATATTATTCTCCATTATTTACTTATATCTATCCTAATTTTTTAAATTCTTTACCAGAAATTGAAATATTAAGTGGCTTCACAGAAATAATAAAACACGCATTATTAAATAATAAAGATTCGGTAAGAGAAATTTTAAATTTAGATCCACGTAAGCTACCTCCCATTTCAATATTAAAAAAGTCGATTCAATTTAAACATCATATAGTAAGAATAGATCCAAATGAAAAAAATAGAAGAAAAATTTTGAATTTAGGACATACACTTGGGCATTGTTTTGAATCTATAAGATTTTCTAATCATTTACCTACTTCTCATGGAATATGCATAGCATGGGGGCTACAATATACAATTAAAATTTCAGAATATTTATTAAATTTCCCACCATATTGGTCTAAAAAAATAATTGAATGGTTGCAAACTTGGTATGGAAAACCACCAAAAATCAAATTTAATGATCTTCTACCTTATTTATTACAAGACAAAAAAAATAGTGATGATAAAATAACATTTATACTCTTATATGCACCTGGAAAGCCAAAAATTCATAAATTTAATATACAAGAATTAAAAAAGATTTATGATAAATGTTTTCATGATTTTGCTTCATAATATATTGAATTGTGTGGTAAAGATGAGGAATAGAGGATTTTTTTTATATGTTTAAATTAACAAAGTAGGTATTAAATATAATTTTTATATTTTTGCAAAAATTTTAGGCTATAAAAAAAATCGTAGAGAATACCAGCAAATACCTTGCTATGAGTAAGGAAGAGAATAAAGAATTCTTAGACAACCTTTAAAATTAGAAGCCGATGTAGTCGATTATCAAGGTCTGAAAATACTCAGTGCCCCACCACTCTGTCCAGACTGTCGAAGCAATCACATCATTAAAAATGGTTTACAAAATGGGATGCAAAACTATTGCTGCAAAGACTGTGGCAGACAATTTAGAGTTACCACAGGTACTTTTGTTTACAGGTTACAAAAGAAAGAGAAAATGCTTGATTACATCAGATGTATGGTAGCAGGCAAAAGTCTCAGAGCTTGTGCAGCTGAAGTTGGCATCAGCTTACCAACAAGCTTCGCTTGGCGACACAAAATATTGGCAGCTTTACAAAGTTTCGAAGATAATATCAATTTTTTCGGTGTAGTAGAGATGGATGAACTATTGATGGATTATTCCGAAAAAGGCAGAATATACAAAAATGCCGAAGAGCTGAAGCGAGCTAGGAAGCAAAAGTCAAAGAAAGTAGCCGTATTGGCTGCCACTGATAGAGCTGGTAACTTATTATTCAAAAAATTTGATGGCAAAAAGCTAAGTTCAGAACAGATAGAGCAATTTCTGAAGGCTA
>LFSZ01000058.1 GCA_001512885.1 Rikenellaceae bacterium DTU001 | reverse complement strand
AGGTCGCCACCAAACAAATAATTTAAAAGTCCGCAATTTTGCGGACTTTTTTCTTATTGTTTTTATATGAGGTATAAAAGTTTTATATATATATTTTTTTCATTAATTTTATTAATTCTGACTTTTACGAATTGCCAAAAAAAAGATAACCATTCAAAATTTGATACCAATACTTATAATAATGAATCTATTACACCTATTTTAAAGGATTTATATACAGCAGAATATCTTATTTTTCAATTGAGAAATTTGAATTCTTACAAAAATATTAATGATAAGGAATTATCTATAATGGTTTATAGTTCACTAATGAAAAAATACAAGATAAATGATTCACAATTAAAAGAAATTTTGATTTCTATATCATATAATAATAAATCTGATATTTTAGATAGTGTTTATGATGATATATATAAATCATCATTTGAATAAATAAATTTAGCTTTAGATCATTTATATTTTTTACATTTATTAATTAATAAAAAAATAATATAAGATTATTCTATATTTTAAAAGCTAACTTGAATGCCAGGGCCTACTAAAAAGAAAAATTTATTTTCTGATAAAAAATAACCGCCGCCCATGTATAATGGAAAATTTAGTTTGCGATCTTTTGTAGTAGGATATAAGCTAATAAGTGCTACCAAGCTCATATCTCTATGGATATTTGTACTAGAAAAATTAAATGCATTTAATGCGATGAAGCCAGCACCTACTTTTATTGGCAATAATTTTGCATATCGTTGCTTTTGATAAAAACTAAATTGAGCTATCATCGCCATACTCACTCCGTTAAGATTAGAAATTTGACTTGAATTTGGCATTATAGTTAATAATCCAGCGGGAAATGAGACTTCTATATCGAAACCAAATCTACGTTCACATATTATTTCTACTACCTTTTGAGGTATTTGATAAGTATATTTTTCTTTTTTGTGCCTTATAGTTATTATTATACGAGACCATGGATCTAGAGAATAAGTTTTTTTATACAATATTTCATTAAAAGACATCTCCAATGCTGAGCAATCATCTTTATTATAATGTTGATATCTGATCGAATTAGTATCAGGACATATAGTAAAATCTTGCCATGGTATGAGTTCTATTACTTCGCCACGTGATCCTACTATTCTGACCTCTATTTCTAAATATTGTTTACCATACAAAT
Organism: Rikenellaceae bacterium DTU001; assembly: GCA_001512885.1. Taxonomy (GTDB): domain Bacteria; phylum Bacteroidota; class Bacteroidia; order Bacteroidales; family DTU049; genus DTU049. The sequence goes on along the minus strand of LFSZ01000058.1, from coordinate 7,557 downwards.
CTTCGCCTTCATCTATTTTATTTGGGTTTCCTTTTAATACTATATTTTTGATAGATTTATTATAAAATATTGGCGCCATTATATCTTCTAGATTAATGAAGCCTTCGCCAAAATCTATACTAAGAAAATCATAATCTCTAGGACGTTGATGTTCTACTATATTTAGATACAATCCTGTAGGATTATTATAATTGACTATTTCTATACGCGGAATATAAATATTATAAGGAATATACAGTCTGTACTCGATGGTCTGTGAAGAAATAAAGATGGTATCAATATTTTTAATGTCCAACCCTTTAAAAATCAGATTTGATTTATGTAAGCTTTGACCTTCTATTCTTACTATTACATTATCACCAGGTTTTACATTAGGTGTAGTTGACCAATTTTTACCATCATAAGATATGCTTATAGATTGGAATTGTGTTTTTGGAAGAACTACAAAATTAGTTATAAATTTTGCTTCGTCTCCGTCTTTAATATACAATACTCCTTTGTCAATAGAATGAAGATTATAAACATATACATCACATAATACTTTGTTACCAGATATAGCTTTTTGAGTATATAGCTCAGCTATTAAAACACCTTTATCTTCACGATCTTCTATTCGGTATGTTTTATTTAATTTTAGTAATCTATTATTATCTATTTGAGCTTCATAGATATTGTCTGTAAGGATATCTTGCAATACAAACTCTGAGGGAGTGATATTTAAGTATGCCAATCTACCTGGTTTGACATTAAATGAGGGTGTAGTAAATGTATATGTATATTTGAAATTTTTATTTTCTATAATAGGTTTGTATAAGGGTACTTCTATCATAAATTGCTGCTTACCTATCTGTGTGGGTATAAGCTGTAAATATTTATTCCCACCTTGCTCTATTATTCTATATCTATATGTTTCCTTTTCAGTCCATATATTAGAAGTTAGAATATTTTCTGGTATATTTGTTATTAATTCCCATGTAACCTCTTCACCCACATATAATTCATCTTGACTGGGAAATATTTGTATTTGTTGATCACTTATGGGTTGTAGACTTATCTCTAATATTGTAGTATCATTATCATATGTGATAACAAATATTTTATGTTTTACAAAGTTGGCAATGGTAGCATCGATAAATTGAATAGTATAACTTATGATATCTGATTCTTTTTTTTCAGGAGATTCTATGATATTATAAAACTTTGAGCTACCTACCTTTATTTCTTTAATATTTTTATTATTTTGCAATAATATTGATATTTCTACTATTTCTTGATTTACTCTATATCGCAGTGGTATTACTTCTTTATTTTGATATAAAATCTTGTCTTTCTTATAAGAAACTACATTAGTATCTATTCTAAATATAATATCTTTTAGCCAATTATGTTGAGAATATACCAAATTGGACAAAAAAATAAATAAAATAAAAAAACAATAATATATATTTTTTTTATTCATAAATCAATTGTAAAAAATTAAGTCTAATTTTATCAAATATAATAAAATATTTGTATACAAATATTATGATTTATTATCAATACTTTCCATTTATTAATTACAAAAATATAAATTAAAAACCAAGCATACAAATTTTTAAAATAAAATTTTATTCAAATTTAATAAAAATGTTTCTTTGTATCGAGACAAGTCACTTCAATAGTAATTCAATATTCTTTCATGATAATTTTAAAATTTGATCATTCAAAATAATTTAGATTTTTGTAGTATTTTACTAAAGTTTAGAATAATATAATTTCTCAATAGTATCTTAATAATTATTAATTTTGTGCTTTGATCAATGCCTATGAGTGATATTCCTTATTCTTATATTCAATGGAGTGATACTATAGATAGTAGTTTTTTTAATGTGTATTTTCATTTAAATAGAGATTTATGTAATGATAGCATAATAGAACTAATAAATCATCAAGCATATATTTCGCATATGCCTGTTAGCTATAAATTACCTTTAACACAATGCGTACTTATAATATTTGCCATAATATTAATATTATTTCTTATCATAATAAAATCTAATTTCCCATATTGTAAAAATATTTTGTCTAGCTTTTACATTGATTCTAAAAGAAAAATTTTTTTTAAAAAATTTTCTCTTAATAACATTTTTAATTATTTATTAGTTTTTATTTATTTAATTACTGTTTATATTTTTTTAAATTTTATTACATATACTTTTTTTGATAAATTTTTATTTTCAAACCTTGCAATTCTCATTTTGGCTATTGTATTCTATAAGATTTTTTTTATGTCAATTTATTCATGGGTTTTCGAAATAAAAGAACAATTAAAAGCAGATTTGCTTTATTATCTGGGTTCATATTTGCATATAATGTTTATAATGTTTATATTCTTATTAATATACACTGCATATCAAAAAGAGGTTATTTTAACGATGTGCGTTATTTTTATTTATATGATATTTATATATAGATGGATAAGAATGATAAATCATAATTTAAAATTTAAAAACAATTTACATATCATATATTTTTTGTATTTTTGCATTCAAGAATTAGTTCCTTTTGTAATTGGGTATAGTTATTTAAAAAACATATTATATTAAAATAAGAAATAATGATTGATAAAATTCTAAACAACAATAAACTTCAAATTACCCAAGTTTTTCGAAAAATAATTTATGATAAAATATTAATTACTATTAGTTTTTACTTTTTTTTAAGTGATTTTATTTTTTTCAAGTATAGTAATCAATTAACTGATGTACCTATTAACGGGATAAATATAGATGTTTTGAAATTTTAGATGTAAAATATTAATTTATGTGTATTAAGTGTAGTTAATTATAAAAATTTATAAATATTATGGATAGCAATTATAAGATATTAATATCTCAGAACAAGCCAAATGATTATGAAAAAGGTCCTTATAGGGCATTAGAACTCAAACACAATGTAATATTTGATTTTATTAAATTATTTAAAGTAGAATGTGTAAATACGAGAGATTTTAGAAATCAAAAAATAGATGTAAATGATTATTTTGGTATAATTTTTACAAGTAAAATAGCTTTAGATTATTTTTTTAGTTTATTAGAACAATCGCGAATCAATATATCGAGTGAGATGCGATATTTTTGTCTCACAGAGCAGATAGCTTTATATCTACAGAAATATATGAGATACAAAAAACGCAAATTTTTCTTTGGTACAGGTACCCCTGATAGCGTAGTAGAGCATATAAAGCAGTTTCCGAACGAAAAATTTATTTTGGTTTCGAGTGTAGATGGTAATGAAAGTTTTTTAAATGCATTAAATCAAAGTAATATTAATTTTGATAATCTTTTTGTATGCAAAAATGTGCCAGTAGATATTTCAGATATAGATATCAGAGAATATAAAATGCTTGCATTCTTTTCGCCTCATGGCATAAATTCTTTATTTCAAAATTTTCCTGATTATGAGCAGCGAGATCAAGCTATAGCTGTTTGTGGAGAATATACTAAAAAAATGGCTGAAGAGAGAAACTTAAAAATTTCTGTATATGCTCCTACAAAAGAATTTCCTTCACTTGTTAATGCATTGGATGATTTTTTTTTAAAATCTGTAAATAAAATTGATAATAATAAGCAAATAACAATGAAGCTAAGTATTGATGAAGCAAATATATCTCAAAATAAAAATTCAAAATAATCAGAATAAAAATATTTTTTGAAAAAATGCAAAATATTGCTATTTCAAAAATGTTAGATAAAGTATAGATATTTTCATAAATGTTATAAACAAAAAATAATAAGCAATATTAAGAATTATAATGATATATACATATCAATTAAATTAAATATAATGCCTAATAAGCTAAAAAAACTTCGTATAAATTCTAAAAAACAGATAGAAAGGCTTTTTAAACAACCATTTTTATTAGAATATCCTTTTAAAGTACATTACTTAATAGAAGATGGTCGAGGTGAGATGCATTGCTTGATAGCAGTAAGTCATAAACAATATAAAAAAGCTGTAGATAGAAATCGCATCAAACGTGTAGTGCGAGCGGTGATGTTTGAATTGATGGACGACATAAATCTAATTTTAAAGGACAAAAACAAAGATTTATACATTGCATTGATATATATAGGAGATAAAAAAATAAATTATAAATTAATAAAAGAAAAAATAATTGTATTTTTACAACGTTTATTAAATTATGAAAATAATAAAGAAAATACTTGTAACGCCACTATTGATAATGATTAAACTTTATCAAAAGTGTATTTCGCCTTTATTTCCTAAGTCATGTAGATTTTATCCTACATGCTCAGCTTATGCTATAGAAGCATTAAAAAAATATGGATTAGTAAAAGGAGTTTTATTATCAGTATATAGGGTACTCAGATGTAATCCATGGGGAGGCCACGGTTATGATCCAGTACCTGATAAATTTATATTTGTTAAATTTAAATCATCAAATTATTTAGAAAATATTAGTATTTATGAAAAAGATTAAAAATTTATTTATAGCGATAATCTTAATCGTTATTGGTTTTATTTCGTACAGAGCTGTTATAGGTGACATAAGTTTCGAATTAGTAAAAAATCTAGATATTTTCACCTCGGTAATGAAAGAGTTAAATAAAAATTATGTAGACGAGATACAGCCAGGTAAATTGACAAAAACAGCTATAGATGAAATGCTAAGAAGCTTAGATCCATATACTGAATTTATACCTGAGAGTGCAATGGAAGATTATAAACTAATGATGGCAGGTCAATATGGTGGTGTAGGTGCATTAATACAAAAATTAGATAGTTTCGTAGTAATATCTGAACCTTATGAGGGATTTCCAGCATATAATGCTGGATTGAGAGCTGGTGATATAATTTTAGAAGTGAATGGTATCAGTGTAAAAGGAAAATCAACTCAAGAAGTTAGCGAAATGCTAAAAGGTTCACCAGATACTGAGGTAGAAATAACATACAAAAATCTTTTTGACGATAAAATAAATAAAGTTAAATTAATAAGAAAAGAAATTAAATTGCCTGAAGTACCATATTATGGTATAGTAGCTCCACATATTGGGTATATTTCTTTATCTTCATTTACTATTAATTGTAGCAATACAGTAAAAGATGCTTTATTAAAATTAAAAGAGGGTGATCCTCATTTACAAGGTTTGATACTTGATTTACGAAATAACGGCGGTGGCTTACTCAATGAAGCTGTAAATATAGTAAATATTTTTGTACCTAAAAACATGGAGGTTGTTAGGACCAAGGGACGTTTACCAGAAGCTAATAGAGTATATAAAACTATGCAAGCACCAATAGATTTAGAAATACCATTATGTGTTTTAATTAATCAAAATAGTGCTTCTGCTAGTGAAATAGTAGCAGGTGCATTACAAGATCTAGACAGAGCTGTAGTAATTGGAGAACAATCTTATGGAAAAGGTCTAGTGCAAAATATTGTTTCTTTACCCTATAATTCAAAATTAAAAATTACGATTGCCAAATATTATATACCTTCTGGTAGATGTATACAAAAAATAGATTATGGAGATAAAAGCAATGGTGTGGGTAGAGAAATATCTCAGACGGAACAAAAAATATTTTATACCAAAAATAAACGCCCTGTAACAGATGCTGGTGGTATATTACCTGACATTAATATAGATATCGATAGTATCTCTTCTTTCACAGCAGCAGTATATATTGGTCAGTATATATTCAAATTTGCTACTTTATATTCAAAAAATCATCCTACTATAGCATCACCAGATAAATTTACAATTACTGATGCTGATTATAATGAGTTCATAGAATATATGAAAGATGTAGAAATAAAATACTCTTCGCCACTAAGTATGGAGCTAGATAAATTGATAAAATTAGCCGAGGAAGAAAAAAAATTAGACTTGATAAAAAATGATATAGAATTGCTAAAGGAAAAAATAACTCTAAATAATGAAGCTGAATTAAGACATTATAAAGATGAAATCATTTCTTTATTGGCACCAGAGATAGTAGCTAGATATTATTTTCAAAAAGGACGTATGCAATATGTATTGAAAGATGATAAATGTACTCATAAAGCTATAGAGATTTTGTCTGATAATAAACGGTATAAAGAGATTTTAGGGTTTAAGTAATCTTACTTAAAGTAGCGCGCCTGGGATTAGGAGGTAAGAAGTTAGCAAGTGATGGAGAGGTAAATTTTTTTTTTGCATAAAATAATTATTTTTACATCTTAAAACTGTATTTATTTAAATTATTAAGTAATATTTAATTATTAGGACAATGAGACCCAGGGATAAATGGGGATAGATAAAAAGTTTAAGTATTTTTTAGATATTATTGTTAGATAAATATTTTTTTATATCTATCAAATAAATACCTATCATCTTATGCACTAAATCAAGATCCTATTTAATTTGATAGAACCCAAAAAAATGTAGTAAAGTTTGATAATATTTTAATTAACTAAAATATTATAAGTGCAATCAAAAGGGAATCGAAGAGGGTCTAGAAACAAATCATTGTTTTACTTGAAGTAGTTTATCTATACTTTGTATTCACCAGCCGCCAATACTCATCCCACGCCCATCTGTCCGAGGATGCAAGGTTTAAAGGCCGACCAATGTCTGATTCTATCTCACTTGTCAAGTATTTATGTGTGATTACAAACCACATCAGATAGCTCTGCAAGTATTTAGTAGCCACTCCTCTAAATCGTCGCAACCAAACCTTGAAATCGTTTACATGCTTATCGACTACCTGTACACTATATACACCGCGTCTAAATACTTAATTATGCTATAAAATTCGTAAAGTAAAACAAAGGATATTTTTAAATAACTCCGCTCAATAAATCACCTTTATGAAGCGTAATTTTTACAAAGCTAAATTTCCTGGCTATGATTATTTTAATTGGAATAGAAATTATAGAAGGGGAAATTATTGTAATTGTGAAAGGAATCGAAAGGGGTCCAGAAACAAATCATTGTTTTACTTGAAGTAGTTTATCTATACTTTGTATTCACCAGCCGCCAATACTCATCCCACGCCCATCTATCCGAGGATGCAAGGTTTAAAAGCCGACCAATGTCAGATTCTATCTCACTTGTCAAGTATTTATGTGTGATTACAAACCACATCAGATAGCTCTGCAAGTATTTGGTAGCCACTCCTCTAAATCGCCGCAACCAAACCTTGAAATCGTTTACATGCTTATCGACTACTTGTACACTGTATACACCGCGTCTAATCTGCGTTTTGTTTACAACAACTTTTTTGCTTTTGGTCCCTTTCACAGCTTTTTTGAATTCCTTCTTTTGCTTCACACATATTAAGTTGCTATCTGTCACTCTTTGCGATAGCTCTTCCCTTATCTGACTATTGGTTACTTTTTTGCTTCCTACGTGTTTGAATAGTAAATTACCTTCCCTGTCTGTCATTACCAGCACAGCTACTTTGGGATGTTTCTTTTTCTTTGCTTTTTCGTATTCTTTTCGAGTTCTATATTTGCGACCTTTTTCTGAATATTTCATTAGCAGCTCATCAGCTTCTACAACGCCTGAGAAG
>LFSZ01000115.1:6112-6465 GCA_001512885.1 Rikenellaceae bacterium DTU001 | reverse complement strand
GATTTAGGAATAGATGCCGGAGCTGATCAATCTATATGCGAAGGACAATCGACTGTATTGAGCGCTAGTGGTGGAATATCATATATATGGAGTACTGGCGAAACAACTGCTAATATTACTGTTACTCCCACTGATACTACGGTTTATTATGTAACAGGAACTGATGGAATATGTAATGATATAGATAGTGTGATAGTAAATGTATATCCAAACTTGATAAATTTAATAACTACTCCAGATACACAAGTATGTATGGGAGATGCTATTACTTTAGAAGTTTACGGAGCTCAAACATACCTATGGAGCACTGGTCAAACAGATTCTACTATACAGGTGATAATAAATAGCGATAC
>LFSZ01000115.1:0-6065 GCA_001512885.1 Rikenellaceae bacterium DTU001 | reverse complement strand
CAGACACCACAGTATGTCCGGGCAGCAACGTAATTTTAACAGTAGAGGGAGCAACAAATTACTTATGGAATACTGGTGATACAGGATCGAGTATTGTTGTAATTCCTTATGATACGACTATTTATTCAGTTACAGGATATGATTCAGGTTGTACAGCTCAAATATCAGCGATAGTAAATACTTATTCAGTTGATATGGTAACTATTGATAGTATTCCACCGATATGTACTGGTGATTCTGCTCAATTAATTGCTAATGGAACAGGTATTATATATTGGAGTACTGGAGATACAACTAATAGCATTTGGGTTTCACCAACAAATGATACTATATATATAGTAAATATGCTCGATACTAATGGATGCGTTACTTCTGATACTATTAATGTGGTAGTATCTTTACCACCTAATGTTATATTGAATTACACTAGTCCAGCATGTATGAATTCATATATAAATATAAGTGCACAAAATGCAACATATTATTCTTGGAGTACAGGTGATAGCACTGCCGAAATAATAATTTACCTTGAACAAGATACCACTATATATGTAACGGCTACCAATATATATGGATGTTCATCGATAGATAGTATTACTATAATACCTGACTCGTCAGCTATTATAACTCATATGAACGATACCATTGTATGTATGCATACAATTCTAGGATTATGGGCTAATGGGGCTAATACTATTATATGGAGTACTGGAGATACTGGTAATGTTATAAATTCTATTATTACACAAGACACCACATTTTATATTCACTCTATTAGTGGTACTTGCGAAAGTTACGATTCTATCCATGTTCAGATTTATCCACCTTTATATGTAGATGCTGGACATGACACCACCGTAATGGCGGGGACTAATGCATATTTACACGGTAATGTAATAGGTGGTGGCGTGAGTAGCATTAGTTGGTCCCCATCGGATAGTATGCAGGGGAGTAACACTTTAAACCCTATAGTGGTAGTAGATTCATCAATGTATTTTATTTTAACAGTTACTGACACTAATGGCTGTACATGGATGGATATGGTATATGTAAATGTGATCCCTTATGGGATATATTTAGAATCTTTGAGTGATACTATTATTTGTAGTGGTGATAGTTTAATATTATCTGTAAATCATTTATTTGGCGGCACTCCTCCATATAGTTATGAATGGATAATAGATACTAACTCTGATACGTTATTTGGAAACCCGATTACAATTTTACCTACTGGTAATAGTTATATATATTTATCAGTAAGCGATTCTGAAGGTTATTTTACTTATGACACAATGTATGTATCAGTAATCACAACACCAGAACCAGATCTGCCCGACACTCTACATATTTGCTATGGAGATACTGTTGCCTTAGATCCACAAACATTGGGCTCTTGCTTGTGGAGTACTGGTGATACAAGTAGTATTTTAGAAATATTAATTACACAAGATACTTTAATATATTTAACTATAACAAATAATATCTGCTCTGCTTATGATACTTCACTAATATTTATGAAACCTTTACCTTACATATATATTTATCCTGCCAGTGATTCATTATGTCCAGGCGACACAGCAGTTTTTGTTGTAATTAGTGACGGTACTATTCAGTGGGATAATGGTTCTATAAATGATACTTTAATGTTTGAGGCAATTACTAATGATACTATTTATGTAACCTCAGAATTAAATAGTTGCTATTCTACTGCATTTGCTACTACATATATTTATGAAGTGCCTGATATTATTTTAAATACTAATGCATGGAATGATGAAGTTTTGCCCGGACAGCCATTGATATTAGAGATACTGCCAAATACTTTTAGTTATTATATAGTTAATAATTCAGAAAACACATTTACAGATACTATTAATCACTTTTCACTATACATATCACCTGGAGGTGATTTGATATATGTGATAGCCGTTACCAGTGAAGGATGCGAAAGCTATGAAACAATTTTTATAAATTCTCGTACAATTCCTAATGGATTTACTCCTAATGCAGACAATGTGAATGATGTTTTTATGCCAGGTGTACCAATAAAAATTTTGAATAGATGGGGTCAAGTAGTATATGAAGGTGATAATGGCTGGGATGGTACTATTGATAATAAACAGGCTATGCCAGGAACTTATTTTTATATTATTGAGCTACAAGATGAAAATGGTAAATTAATTAAAACATATAAGGGTGACCTTTTATTAATAAAAAATTGATTTATGAATAGATATATAATTACATTTTTATTTTGTTCCATAGCAATTTTCTTGTCAGGACAAACTAATTTAGAAAAAATAAAAAAATTAGAAAATGAAAAAAACTATTATGCAGCTATTAGTGGTTACGAAGAAATATTACAACAAGATCCTTATAATAAAGAAGTCTTAGAAAGTATGGTTAATATTTATGTGGATATTGGCGATTATTTATCAGCTCTAAATTATTGTGACAAACTTATCAAATTAGACTCTTCATCATTAAAATATTTAAATATTTATGCAGAATTAAATAAAAGATTATGTAAATATGAAAACGCATTAAATATTTATAAAAAAATTGCTGAATTTCAAACATACAATTTAAACGATAAGAATATAATAGAAAAAGCCAAACAAGAGATAGTAAAATTAGAAAAATATATAAATGAATTAGTAAATCCCAGCATAGAAGTTAGAGAATTTAGAGAAGTTAATTCTACTAATAGTGAGTATGGTATTTATTTATATAAAGATTATTTATTTTTAAGTAAGATGATATCTGATAAAATAAATTTAAGGACTACTCAAGGTTATGATAATATTTATTACGTCAATTTAAAAACATGGGAATCTAATCCATCAAATTTTAAAAAACTAGATGCATTAAATAAAACATTGGCTACCCAAGGTTATATAAGTATAGATGATGCTCATGAATTAATTTATTTTACTCGTTGCGAAGGTATGCCTTCTAAATGTCACCTTTATTATAGTACTTATAAAGTGGATCCTACTAATCCGTCGACTCCAAAAAAAATGATTGTTTTAGATGATAAATATAATGAGGGACATGCTACTATTTCTAGAAATGGAAGAACACTAATTTTCACAGCTGATTATCCTGATGGATATGGAAATAAAGATTTATATATGATTACTAAAATCGGAAATAAATGGTCGAAACCAATTAATTTAGGGCCAAATGTAAATACTCCTTTCGATGAAATGTTTCCATATTTATATCAAGATACTATATTATTTTTCTCTTCTAATGGGCATAATAGTATCGGCGGACTAGACTTATTTGTGAGTACTTTCTCCAACAATGAATGGAAGAAGCCAAAGCAACTAAAATTTCCTATTAATTCTGGAGCTGATGATTTCAATATTCAATTTTTTAATAAATTAAATGAAGGACTTTTTTGTAGTAATAGACCCGGAGGCAGTGGCTTCGATGATATTTATTCTTTTCATGGGATTCCCTGGGATATCACTTATTATGGCAAAGTAATATCTTTTAATGATAAAAAACCTATTAGTGGAGCTCAAATAGTACTTTATTATTCTAATAATATTGATACTATTTATACTGATAAAAATGGCTTTTTCTCTATAGACCTAGATCCTAATAAATATTATAATATTACTATTACAAAAGATGGATTTGAAAATATTATTGAAATTTTCAATCCAACTCTATTTAAATTTATAACACCAATATCATTATATTATGCTTATGAATTAAAACCAGCTAAACGCATTGCTATTTTAGAAGGTAAAATAACTGATAGTGAGAAAAACATTCCTTCTGCAAATCATAAAGTATCTCTTGTTGGTACCAAAGGTTATGTAGATGAAACTCAAACTAATGATAAAGGTTATTTCAAATTTGACAATGTTCCCATAAATAATAAATACACCGTAATAGCTACAAAAAATGATTTTTTAACTCAATCTAAAGAAATAGAAATTACAAACAAGCAAAGAAAATATGAATTAAATTTTGAAGTAGAACCAGCCAAACATGATAGGGAATACGTAATCGAAAATATTTATTTTGATTTCGATAAAGCTACTTTAAAAGAAGAATCCAAAATAGAATTAGATAAATTAGCACAATTACTCAAACTCAATCCTAATTTAATAGTACAAATAAATTCATACTGTGATGAGAGAGGCACAGATGAGTATAACATTAAATTATCACAGCAAAGAGCTCAGGCAGTAGTAGATTATTTAATTAGTAAAGGCATATCACCTAATAGATTAATTGCTAAAGGATGGGGCAAAACTAATCCTGTAATACCAAATGCTACGACTGAAGAAGAACATCAATTAAATAGAAGAACTACATTTAACATTATACAATCTGATGAGCTTTTTCAACATCAAGTAATATCATCGATTTCTCCCGATATTGTTGAAGGCATAAAAGGTACTGGTAATTTAATATATACTGTGCAAATAGCAGCACTATCTAAACCTGTTTCTAATAGAGATGTCTGGAATAATATATATAGGATAAATCCGAATATTAATATTATAGAAGAAAAAGGAAAAGACAACTTATATAGATATTATGTAGGGGAATTTAAAAACGCTAATGATGCACTAGAGTTCAAAAATCAATTAGTTAAAATTGGTTATACAGATTGTTTTGTTAAATTAATAGAAAAATAATTTTATGAAAAAAATAATTTTATTCCTGTTTTCATTTGTTTTTGTAATTATAATAAATGCACAAAGTGATTTTCAATTTAGCCAGCAGTCATTTATGCGAATAGCATTTAATCCAGCTGTAACTGGTCAAAATCCCAATTACCATACCTTACAAGCTTTTAGTAGAGTGCAGTGGGTAAATTTCAAAAATGCCCCAATAACTAATTTCGCTACTTATCATACTCAACTTCCCAAATATCATCTTGGACTCGGGCTTACATATACTTTTGATAAATTAGGTATAGAAACATCAAATATAGTGCATGCTAATGTAGCATACCATATTAATTTTGATAATGATTTTATACTTAGTTTCGGTATTAGTGGTGGCATTTGTAGAAAGGTAATAGATATTAATGAATTAATATTAGAAGAGCCAGAAACTAATCTTTTTGATAATAATGTACATAATAGTGCAGATTTCAATGCTGGTATTGAATTATATTCTCCTTTTTTAGTTTTAGGTATCTCTTCGACACACATAATGAAGAATTATAAAAAAGGTACAAATTTTCAAGTACCCAGACATATTTATGGATATATTAGGGCTAAGATCTTTGATATTAATAACGATTTTGCCGGCTTTTTAACATATTCATTAAATAGTGCAATAACAAAAACCCAACACGAATGGAATGCTACTTTTTTTTATAAAAATATGATATGTACAGGACTATCATATAGACTTAATGAATCTTTTGTAATAATGGCTGGTTTTTTAATAGATCAAAAATTTAGATTTGTTTATTCTTATGATATTTTGTCAGGACCTATAGCTAAATATTCGAGTGGAACACATGAAATAACTTTACAGTATTTAATTAAAAATAAAAGAACAAGCACGCCATCCTCTCCAAGATATTTTGACTAATAAAGATTTTATAATATAAAATCCCCAAATAATAATCCTATTTTGCCTGTTTAACCCTTACTTTATTATGATTTATCATAGATCTTTTTTTTTAAGGAAACATTTTTTTCTCAAAGTCCTACAAATTCTACTTTTTACAACTCTTTAATTAAATTTTTTTAATTACAATTACTTTATTTATATATATCAATTTAGGTTTTAATAACGATTATAGTATAAAAACAATTTTTGTTTTACTTTACGTATTTTATATGACCATCAAATAATTTTTATTTAATTTTACAAAAAAATAATTATGGATAATTTTAATTTATTAGATTATCAAGCTCTACCCAAAGAGCAGAAACGTAGATTTCTAGATAATCTATATCAATTTTTATTAGAAAACAACTACACAGCCGTAGATTATCAGAAGCTAAAGATACAAAGCACAGCCCCCATCTGCCCTCGATGCAAAAGCGAAAATGTAATAAAAGCTGGAGTACGCGACG
>LFSZ01000110.1 GCA_001512885.1 Rikenellaceae bacterium DTU001 | reverse complement strand
AAATGGAGCAATAGATTGTGATAATAATTTCACAATAACAGCTGGTACATGGAGTGCAGGAGGCAATAGTATGAATATAGCTGGTAACTGGACAAATAATGGTATATTTACTCATGGTAATAACACAGTTACCTTTGATGGATCAGCAAATCAAACTATCAAAGCAGGAGCCAGTCCTTTTTATGAGGTAATAATCAATAATAGTGGTAATCCTATTACTTATAATGTTTCAATATTGAGTAATATGGATATTGCTGACACACTAAAAATAAAGAAAGGATTATTTTTAATAAATGGAGGTTATAGTCTTAATATGACTAATTCTTCTATCCCATCAAGTACTAATGTTTACATCATTGATATTTATTCTGGTGGAATATTGAAACTTGATGATTCTTCCAGTCAGATTACAAGACAAGATGTAGATGCAGATATACGAGTACAGCAAGGTGGTGAACTAAATATTAATGCTGGCACTTTAACAGGCTTTGACTATCACCAAATAGAAGGTAATTTTAATATGACTGGTGGCAAATTGACTACTCATAATGCAGGTGATAAAGGTAGAATTAAATTTACTGGAACAGCTTCAGGCTCACAAACAGCGGGTATAATTGAATTTAACAGTTTATTGCAAGCTATGAGTAATACTAGCTGGTATGCTTCTGGGGGTTTAATTAGAACTATTGGTTCATCTGATGGCAGTATTAATGTAAGTGAACATAATTTTTATATAAATAATTTAGAGATTTATGGTAATACTAATAAGAATGTGCGACAAACCTCCAATGTAAGTACTGGCAGCATTCCAGACTTAGATATACGTGGATATTTAAAAATATATTCTAGTATTACTTTAAATTCAAATAATAAAGATATCACTATAGCGGGTAACTGGACTAATGATGGGACTTATTCTTATGGTTCTACTGGTAATACTGTAATATTTAATGGTAATTTAGACCAAACTATTAGTGGTAATAATTCTACAACTTTTTACAACTTAAACATTGATAAAACAATTACAAAATTAATATTAGATGTAAATAATACAACAGTAAAAAATAATCTAACTCTTACTAATGGAGCTATAGA
>LFSZ01000086.1 GCA_001512885.1 Rikenellaceae bacterium DTU001 | reverse complement strand
TGTAAATGATTTCAAGGTTTGGTTGCGACGATTTAGAGGAGTGGCTACCAAATACTTACAGAGCTATCTGCTGTGGTTTGTAATCACACATAAATACTTAACAAGTGAGATAGAATCTGACATTGGTCGGCTTTTAAACCTTGCATCTTCGGATAGATGGGCGTGGGATGAGTATTGGCGGCTGGTGAATACAAAGTATAGATAAACTATTTCAAGTAAAACAATGATTTATTTCTAGATTTTCAAAATTAATAATATTTTAATATGTAAAATATTATTAATTTTGATTTAATTTTAATTAAACGGACATTAATGAGTATTTTAGTGAATTATAAATCGAGAGTATTAGTTCAAGGTATTACAGGTAAAGAGGGGAGTTTTCACACTCAGCAAATGATAGAATATGGTACAAAAGTAGTAGCAGGAGTAACACCAAAAAAAGGCGGGACAAAATTTAACGATATACCCATATTTAATACTGTCGATAAAGCTATAATGGAGACAGGTGCTAATGTTTCAATAATTTTTGTTCCAGCGTCCAATGCTGCTGATGCAATCGTGGAAGCGGCCTCAGCAGGAATTGAATTGATAATTTGCATTACCGAACGTATACCTGTTCAAGATATGATAAAAGTAAAAGCGTTTCTTAAGAATACTTCTACTCGTTTGATAGGACCAAACTGTCCCGGTGTGATCACTCCAGGTGAAGCTAAAGTGGGTATAATGCCTGGTTTTATCCACAAGAAAGGGAATATTGGTATAGCTAGTCGTAGCGGTACTCTCAGTTACGAAGTAGTGTATCAACTTACTAGACTTGGATTGGGACAATCTTCTATGGTAGGCATAGGTGGCGATCCTATTTTAGGTAGTTCAATGAAAGAAATAGTGGAACTATTTATGAATGATGATGATACTGATACAATAGTGATAATAGGGGAAATAGGAGGTGGCACCGAAAATGAAGTTGCAGATTATGTAAAAGATAATAAAGTAAAACCAGTTTTTGCTTTTATTTCTGGAGTAACTGCACCTAAAGGTCGTACTATGGGACACGCCGGCGCCATTATTGGGGGGAAAGATGATACAGCACAAGCCAAAAAAGATTACCTTAGATCTTGTGGAATAAATATTATCGATAGCCCAGCTGATATTGGTAGAACAGTTTTTAATTTTATAAAAAATAAATAAAATGTTTGATATTTACTAGGAACACAAATCATTTATTTTGAAAACTATTTACTTTAAAACCAACTAATTTGCTTGTTTTAATGGGATAGCTTTCGATTGCATCTATGAAAGTTTTTACTGGTATAGCTTCATAATATTCTAATGGGGGTGCTATCAAGTCAAAATCTATAGTAGAAAGGATGCAATTGATTAAAACATTTCTCATTTCTTTTGCAGAAATTTTCTGAGTTTCGAATTGAATAGGTATATTTTGTATTTCAGACCTACCATCTATATAAAAATGATTGTCTTTGTTTACATAAATTCTGCCTATCAAAAACCCCACATCATTATACCTATTATATTTAAAAGAATCTGCTAAAAAATTAAAAATATTAATTATTCCCACAAAAGTATTTTCTTTATTTTCTTGAGCATATCTATTCTGAGTTGCAGGATGATAAGGTGGTAACATAAAAGCATTAGTATGCATAAAAAAAGCTAAAATATCACCAGCAAATTTGATTTCAAATTCAAAATCTGTACGTTCTATAATTTCTAATGGGATTACTCTTTTTTTATTTAGCATATTCCCCCTTATATCTTTTAATAAAAACATGGCTTCTTGTTTAATCAAATCAAAAGCTTTTTTAGTATTATCATATACATCTTGTTTTAGATTAGCTTTTTTTTCTAAATAACTTGCTAAATTCTTTAAGGTTTTTACCTTGGGATTTCTATCCATAAATTGATTTTTTATATTATTAACTAAAAATATATTTTGAGAGGTATAATTAATGAAAAATTATTAGGTCCATAAGCTAAATGAGAAATGTTATAAGAATAAATAAAAGAAAATCTACGAGTATAAAGACCTACTCCAAAAGAAAAACCAATCAAACCTTTGCGACTTTCTATTGTCATTTCTTGTCTGTTTTGATAATTATACCCTATCATCAAACTCAAAAATTTTGTTGGTATTATTTCTATACCAAAGGCAAAATGACGCATAAATTCATCAGTAATTTTAGCAAATTTTTTAGGTTCTATATATTCATTAGTAAATGGATCTATTTGTAAGGAAGTAGTATCTGTAAAACGTAATTTCCAATTATGAATGTCGTGAAAATAAAGATGAAATCTGAAAGGTGCATTCTTAAATCTTTTAGACATTGCAAATGCCAAATTAAAAGGTAAAGAACTATTTTTTTCATCACCAAAAGATTGACTTACCTCATGTCCGATATTTCTTAAAAATAAAGAAAGTGATAATTTATTTATTGTATCATAATAATTCAACGCTACATCTGAAGCTAAAGCAAAGCCATATTTTTCGGCTCGCATATAAGCACCTTTTAGATTGATTCCTATATTGAATTTATCAAATAATTGCTTGCCATATCCTACTGCAAAAACAGTACTATATACTGAAAAATCATTGGTGGGATCACCTGTCCAGTCATATCCTTTGAAATTACCATAATCTAAATATTTAATAGTGAAAGCTAAGGTCCCAAAATTACGAATATATGGATTAAAATTTAGAGTATATTGAGAAATATGTGCAGCATATGTTTGATAATTGAAACCAATACTGTACGCATCACTATCATTTATGAAACCCGGATTATGGTAATAACTCAAAACATCAGATTCATAAACCGAATATAGCATACTGCCAAGAGCATTGCTTCTAGCATTATTACCAAAATCTAAAAAACTATAAGCACTTTGGCCATTACACAGAGTAATAAATAATAAGCACACATATGTAGATATATAAATTTTTAGATTTTTCATATCAAAATTTTGTAAATATTTTTTTGTTAAAATTAAGATTTTTTTTAGAAATAAAATGATAATCTTTAATTAGATATTTTACCATTCGTAACTAAACATTTTAAAAATATTGAAAAATATTTTTTATTATTAATAAAAATACTATCAAAGTTAAAGCAAATAATAGTGATTTTATAAATTAATCATAGGAATTGTTTTTTATAAGATTTAAAGTTTTTAACAAAATAAAAATAACGATATGTGAGCTGGTGTAGTAATGGTGGTGGGATTTCATGAAATTTATGTTTGTTATACTTTACGTATTTTATACTATCATTTAAAGAAATAGAAATATCTTTCGGTTGTGGTGATTTATTGACGTAGCTACCAAATACCTACAGAGCTAACTGATTAGGCGACAGATGGGCGTGAGATGAGTATTGGCGGCTGATGAGTACGAAATATAGTTGAACCGCTTCAAGTATAACAAATATTAATTTTCAATACCCAATCCTTTTTACTCTCGTTCTGCTAAACATACTGATATTGAAAGCCGATAAATTTTTAACTGAATTATTCTAAAAAATCTATATATCATACCATTTAGCATAAATAGGATAATGATTAGCTATATCTACTACTTCTTTTTGAAACAATTCTTTTGTAAGATTCTTAATTTTTTTAGCTGGGATACCTGCCATTACACTATACGAAGACACGTGAGTATTTTTAGTAATAATAGCTCCTGCAGCTATTATGCAGTTATCTTCTATTATCACGTCATCCATTATTATAGCTCCCATTCCTATCAATACATTATTACCAATTTTGCAACCATGTACTATGGCACCATGACCTATTGATACATTATTACCAATCTCCACAGGCGAAGTTTGATAAGTACAATGTATTACTACCTGATCTTGAATATTTACATTATTGCCAATATGTATATAATGTACATCGCCACGTATTACTGCATTAAACCATACTGTACATTTATTACCCATTACTACTTCGCCCACTATTGTAGCATTTTCGGCTATCCAGCACTCACTTCCCCACTTAGGAGATAAACCTTTGACGCTTTTTATTAAGGCCATATAAAATAATTTTATAGCAAAATTACATAAAATTATATGATTTTTTTTAAAAAAAACATAGTTTATTTATTTAGATTTATTACCTTATTGCTATCTGTCTATATTATTATTAATAAATCAATTTCATAATCAGGTAGACATGTTTTTACAGTTTTGTTATAATTGAAATATTATGAATACATGGCAGTTTTTGCATATTTTCTTGATTTTTTAAAATATTTCCACATGAATACTGACTTACAAGACCATTTTTTAGCTATTATTAAAATTGTTCGGATGGCTGTGTATTTCGATAAATATTAATCAAGATTTATTAATAAATTTTATAATAATTAATATTTTTATTTAATTTTGAATCAAAAAAAATACAATGCGAATCAGTGGTTTTACTTTTTGCAGAAATGCAGATAAATTGTATTATCCTATCAAGCAATCTATATTATCAATTTTGCCTATAGTAGATGAGTTTATTATAAATATAGGGGACTGTGATGATGACGACAAGACTCTCGAAGTTGTAAGTAATATTAATAGCCCAAAAATTAAAATAATTCAATCGAAATGGGATTTAGATAAATATCCTAATGGCACCGAAAATGCTCATCAGACAGATATAGCTAAAAGTGCTTGTAGTGGTGATTGGTTATTTTATTTACAAGCTGATGAGGTAGTACACGAGAAATATTTAGAAAATATCATAAAAAGATGTGAGGAGTTAATTGATAATGACGAAATAGAAGGATTGCTTTTCGATTATATTCATTTTTATGGAGATTATTGGCATTATCAAAATGGGCATGGTTGGTATAAAAAAGAGATTCGTATCATTAGAAATGATCCAGATATTCATTCTTGGGAAAGCGCACAATCTTTTAGAAGGATTCCAAATTTTGATGGATTACACTATAGACAACAAAAAGATACTTATAAACTAAAAGTAGCTAAAGTTGATGCCAAAATATATCATTATGGTTGGGTGAGGCCACCGCAATTAATGCAAAAAAAGAAAATTGCTTTAGATACTATTCATAAAGGTGTTAATAATTTAACAAAAGATGAAAATCAACATATAGAAACGTTTTCTTATGGACCTTTAGGAGGTTTGCCTATTTTTAAAGAAACCCATCCAGCAGTAATGAATGAATGGATCAAAAAATTTAATTGGCAGGATCAATTAAATTATTCTAAAAAAGCAGATAACCTGTATAAAAAACCATCGAAAAGACATCGTATTCTTACTAAAATAGAAAAATTATTATTTAATAATAAGATTTCTATTGGTGAATTTAAAAATTATAAATTAATTAAAACATAAGCTATAACATATATAAATGTAGATAAATATTATTTTAATAAGTTTAAAAATAATTTTACAATAATCACATTAATAAATTTCACAAACAAATATCAATATTAAACTGTAGAGTAAGTTAAAATTTTTGATGAAAAAATTTTGTGTTGCAAATCTATTATTTAGAATTTTAAATTTTTTCAAAACTATATTAATTTACTCTCTACGATTTATTCTTTTTTAATTTTGTATTTTATATCACTCAAACATTAGTTTTTTTAATTATTCATTTTACTTATTTTTGCAAAAAATAAATTATGTCTTTTTTAGCCTATGTTGTTTGGAATGTAGATCCTGTATTACTGCGTCTTGGTCCTTTAGAAATCAGATATTATGGCGTTTTATTTGCTTTAGGATTTTTAGTAGGTTATTATTTATTTAGATATTTTTTCAAAACTGAGAAGGTGCCTCTAAGCGAGATAGATAGATTGTTTTGGTATGTAATATTAGGAGCAGTGATAGGTGCCAGACTTGGTCATGTACTATTTTATGAGCCTGATTATTATTTTAAACATCCATTAGAGATTTTAGCTATTTGGCATGGAGGGTTAGCTAGTCATGGCGGTGCTATTGGATTATTAATAGCTCTATATTTGTACTCACGTAAATCTTTTAATAAAGATTATCTTTATATATTAGATAGAATGGCTATACCTACAGCCTTAGCTGGTAGTTTTATCAGATTAGGTAATTTATTTAACAGTGAAATTTATGGTAGACCTACTGAGCTGCCATGGGGATTTATCTTTGTTAGAGATGGACAGACAGTACCATGTCATCCTACTCAGATTTATGAGTCATTAGCTTATTTGCTTATTTTTATCTTTCTTTTTTCAATGTATAAAAAATACAAAGGACAGATACCACGCGGATTAGCTATTGGATGGATGCTATTACTTACATTTATTGCTAGATTTCTCATAGAATTTATCAAACTACCTCAAGTAGGATTTGAAATGAAACTAATACAAACTATCGGACTAAACATGGGGCAATTACTTAGTTTACCATTTATTATTGCTGGAATATGGCTTATTATTAAAGCTAATAAATCTAAAAAAGTAGTACGCCAGCCCCAAAAAACAAAATAAATATCTTATTTAATGATTTTTTTACATTTTATATAAAAATTGTTTATGAAAAAATACATCTGCGCTTTATTTATCATTTTTACTTATACATTATATTCTCAACAGATACCATTTAATGTTGCTTTCGAAAATTTGAATTTTAATAATAAACAAAATATTTATTTCACTGAAAGTGATACTTTTATTTATAATTTAAAAAATGGTGTAATTGATGACGATTTTATTTATTCTGATACTAATGGAGTGAAAGTCTCTGGCAGATATAAGTATTGCCACCCATCGGGTAAGTGGGTTATTAATTATTTAGATAATAAAATCAAATTACGATTCACTAATGATGGAATTATTCATTTTAATAGAGTGAGAAAAGACAAACATAATGTTTTTGCTGGTTTTGGTAAGTTAAATATTTCGTATACAATATCTCATAATACAATTATAGATACTATAATTGCTATATGTCCGATACGATGGGGAAAAATTTCTGGAGAGCTTAGAGAAACATATACTGATAGCTCTACACGAGCTATTTATAATTATAAAAAAGGAAAGTATCACGGTATACAAACATTTTTTTATGACAATAAAGGCTACTGGCAAATAGAATACAAAAATGGCAAACCTGCATCCAATAAAACTTTTTATGATACTAATGGTAATGAATTTAGAAGTATTCAACTAAAAGAGTTGCATCAAAATTCTAATGTTATTGCTTTTTATGATCCTACTGATATTATTTATAATACTAAAATTTTATTAACATTAGATAGCAATTTTAGAGAATATCCACTTTTATCTGAAAAAATAATAGATTCTATCAATAAAATGTATTATTATAGAAATATTATTACCTACAAAGATTATGACCTAAGGAATGAGGACTGGGGAGCTCACAACAGACCAAATATATGGGATATAACTACAGATACTATCCTCACAAAAAAAAATATTATTGGTATAGCACTAACAGGTAATCTCATAATTTTGCATCAAGATTTTCTATATAGGCTACAGCCACTCACTGCAGCTTATGTAGTGTGTTACGATTTTCAGAATGAAAAACATTATGCTTTAACACCTTGGTTTTATTTACCTGAATTGATGCAAAGAAATTTAATTTTACCATATGGATCCATATTATTTTATCCATACAAAATTGTAAATTTCCCTATTGACAATTTATTAGATAAAGATATAATTAAAAATCATAGCCAAGCTCTAATACCAGTATCTTATATTAGATTCTTAAAAAAATTATTCTATTTATAAAATCAGATTACATAATAAAATTAATAAAAATGCAAATTGTTAACTATTAAAGCAGTTTCAACTTATTATTCATATATTTTCAATTATAATGATATTGAAATGAAAATGTATTTAAATTGTTTTTTGCTTTTTTTCACTTTTAGCAGCTATTTTTATACTAAGCTCAAATAACAAATATAATGGAGCTGTCATTATAGTTAATGATATTGGATCCCCACCTGGGGTTATATAAGCTGCTATGATTAATATCACAATAAAAATCACCTTCCTTTGTTTTTTAAGTGTAGAAAGTTTGATAATATTAAATTTTATAAGAAAATTAAGTATAATAGGTGATTCAAAAACTAAACCTATTAATACTAATAAAGTAGTAAATGTTGTAAAATAAGAGTCTAATGTAAATTGATTTATAACCATTGGGCTTATCTGGTATGCAAAGAAAAAATTTATAGTGAGAGGAACGATGATAAAATAGCTAAAAAGTGCTCCAACTATAAAAAGTAATAAAGCATTAATTAATATTTTAATAGCACTTTTTTTTTCATAATCATATAGACCTGGTTTTACAAACATCCATAATTCCCATAATATATACGGAAATGCTAAAAATAAACTTACTAGAAATGAAATAGAAATATGCTTGATAAATTGCCCACTTATAGTTAAATTTTGCAAATTAATATAAAATGGATTAGTACAAATACCAGATTTTGGGAAAATTTGACAAATAAATTTGTATGTAATAAAATTAGGATCCAAAGGACCAAAGAGTAATGTGTCAAATAAAAAAGATTTAAAACTAAAAACAATTATCATTAATACGATGATAACTATTATAATCCTTATAAATCTTTTACGTAACTCTTCTATATGATCCCAAAACTCCATCGGTATAGCTATCCAGCAGGATTATTATCTGTTTTATCTGTTTTTTCTGTTCTATTTTTTTTATTTGTATTTAGGTCATCTTCTATCCCTTCTTTACCTTTTTTAAATTCACTTACTCCCCTGCCTAATGAATGCATAAGCTCAGGAATTTTGCGACCACCAAATAATATAATAACTATTACTAAGATTATTATCCATTCTGTAGATGTGATTACCCCAATAAATACCATTCTTTATTCTTTTTAATGCTAAATTAAATCTTTTTTTTGATATGTATAATTATTTAATTTGATAAAAATCATTGTGTATTTTTTTTGATAAAGAAATTTTTCATTACTCATATACTAAAAAATTTATTTATTATAAAAAATATTTTTTTATATTTGAAATTATTTTTACTTTTGTTCAAAAAATATGAAAAGCAAAACATTGTTTTTATTTTTAATGATTACAATATCGCTCTCTGCACAGGAGATGCTAACTTTACAAGATTGTAAAACTATTGCAATAAGAGAAAATTTATCATTATCAATTGATAGCATTAAGATAAAATCTGCTATACATACAAAAAGAGCCGCTTTTGCTAATTATTTCCCTGATATTAGCTTTGCTGGAACATTTTTACATTTGAATAAACAATTTCAATTGTTCGAAAATGATATTTTGCTTCCAGTTGTACCACATCAAGCCATAGATCTCAATACTATGCATATAAATCAAGAAAGTTTTTCTAATCCTATGGTAGCTTTACTTAGCTTTGCTATAGACCCATCTACTTTACAACCACTTACTGATGTTAATGGTAATCCCGTATTTAGAAATTATGCTTGGTTACCAGCAGATCAATCTAAATTTGGGTTAAAAGACAATTATCTTTTTAATTTTTCATTAAAACAACCAATTTTTGTCGGTGGCAAAATTTTTTATTCTAACAAAATGGCAAACAATTCTGTAGAAATAGCTAAATATAAAACTGAAATGGATAAACAAAATTTATTATATGAAATAGAAGATATGTATTATAAAACATGGATAATAGATAAAAAATGTAAGTTAGCACATAAATATCTAGAGCTTTTACAAGAAATAGAAAAAGATATAAAAAACTACATAGATGAGGGTATAGCTACTACTAATCAACTATTGATGATACAAACAAAAATAAATCAAGCTCAAGTCAATCTATTCAAAGCCGAAAATGGTTTGACTATACAAAAACAATTATTAAATCAAAAAATGGGGAGGGATATACATCAAGATTTTTCACTTGTAGATACCATCGACTTTGATATAAATATTATTCATTTAATTATTAATGAAAACTTAGATATTAATAATAGGCCAGAAATTAAATTATTAGAACAAAAAGTAGAATTAAGTCAAAATATGTTGCGTGTTACACAGGCTGATATGCTCCCTCAGATTGGATTTATGGCAAATTATTTTTTTGTAAACCCTAATCCATACAAGGGCTTTGCTAATGAGTTTGGTGACGATTATACATTTGGAGTTTCTATACAAATTCCCATATTTCATGCACTAGAACGTTATAATAAAAGACAAGCCGCACTTTTGCAATACAAAGCTGCACAAATAGAAATGAATGATATTAAAAATCTTATTTCTATAGAAACATCATATACTACTAATCAATTAAAAGAGCAACTAATGCAATTAAATGCAACTAATAAAAATGTAGAATTAGCTCGAGAAAATCTAAGAGTGCAAACTGATCTTTTTCATGAAGGTATACTCAAATTGTCTGATCTCACAGAAGCTCAAACTATGTGGTTACAAGCTGAAACTGATTATTATGAAGCATATGCCTTAGTACTTGCTTATTATGCTAAATTAAAAAAAGATTATGGTATTATTGATTAATAATTGAAAATCTGATAATTATGATATGTAATATTTTTGAAAATAAATTCATAAAAAGTCCTACCATGCTAATATTATATCGTATAAATATAAGTCAGTGCTGGCATATACCATTGTGTATATATTATCTAATACGCCAAATATCTTTAATATCAAGGCATATGTTTATAATTAATCAGTTTGTTTTTCCAAAAAAAATAAAAATATGAATAAAATTATCACATTATTATCCATTAGTACACTACTTGTATTTTGTAGTTGTAAAAAAACAAATCAAGTTATAAACACAACAGATCAAGATGATATATTAAAAGTACAAATATATCAAGTAAAAAAAGAAGATGTACCATTGACACTAACATATCTTGGTAATTTTAAACCATATAAAGAAGCTGTATTAGGCACTTCTATACCTGGTAAAATTGAAAAAATTTATTATGATGAAGGTAGTACTGTGAAACAAGGCGATCTTTTAATACAAATGTCATCTGAATTGCTTTTACAAGCAGAGGCTGAATATAGAACATTAGAAAAAGATTATCAAAGAGTGAAAAATTTAGCAGAAAAGCAATCTATAAGTCAGCAAGATTATGATCATGTAAAGGCCAAATATGATGCAGCGACAGCTAGATACAATTTATTAAAATCCAATACAGAAATACGCGCCCCTTTTGATGGTATTATTGCTAAACATTTGGCTCACGAAGGTGAAAATTATTTCTTTTCTGCTTCATTAGAAATTGGTTCTACTTTCACTTCTGGCATAGTGCAATTAGTAAAAATTAATCCTATTTATTTCGAATTTGAGATAAGTGAAAAAGATTTAACTTTTATTAAAAATAAAACTCCCGTTAGAGCTATAGCTAATATTTATCCTAAAGATACTATAATAGGTTATGTGGATTTTATCAGTCCAACTCTAAATCCCACTAAAGCTACAGCTACCATACGTATTAAAATAAATAATGCTACTATGAAATACAAACCAGGTATGACAGGTAAAGCATTTATTAATGTTATTAGACATGACATAATGCTAATACCATTAAAAGGTATAATTAAAGAATTAAATGAAGATAGCTACTTTGTGTATACAGTTGATAAATTTAACAAAATAAACAAAAAAAATATTACTATTTTAGAATACATAGGACAATATGTGGCTGTAGAAGGCTTAAATATTGATGATAAGGTGGTAATCTCAAGTAAAAAAAATCTTAAAGAAGGATTGAGTGTAAATATCATTGAAATTATAAAAAATTAAAATAAATATTACTATGAAAATCACAGATATATCGGTAAAAAATCCTGTAGCTATTTATATGTTTTTTGCAGGTATAATTTTATTTGGCTTATTAGCTATATTTCGATTACCACGAGATCTGTTTCCAGATATTGAATACCCCACACTTACTGTCGTTACAGTTTATCCTGGTGCTAGTGCTGAGCAAGTAGAAAAAGAAGTAACTAATCCATTAGAAGTAATATTAGCAAGCACAGAAAACATAAAAAATATTCAAAGTTTTTCAAAAGATAATGTATCTACTATTTCTTTACAATTTGATTGGGGATCAGATATCACTGAAGCAGCTGCAAATGCAAGAGATTTAATAGAATTAGTAAAATATCAACTACCAAGTGAAGCTCAACGCCCAATAATAATGAAGATAAATTCATCTGTCATGCCGGTAGTGATATTAGGTCTGCAAACAACAAATACAAATGTAGATATTAGTGATCTAATCGAAAAAGTCATTTCTCCTAGGCTACAGCATATAGATGGTGTAGGTACTGTCATTTCGATAGCACAACCTGAAACTGAAATAGCTGTAGAGATAGATCCATTAAAAGCCGAAAAATATGGATTAACAATCGATTATATTGCTAATTTAATTAAAAGTTTTAATCTAAACGTACCTGCTGGTTCACTTAAAACTGGCGTATGGGATCTGAATGTTACTGTACATGGCTCTGTACCTTCTATCGAAGCTATATATCATCTGCCTATTACTACTTACCTCGGGCAAGTGATAAGGCTAAAAGATATAGCTATTGTGAAAAAGCAATATAAACAAAAAGATGAGATAGCTCGCACACATCAAGAAAGGGGTACTGCCCTTATGGTACAAAAGCAATCTCAAGCTAATGCTTTGCAAGTATACGAAGCTGTTAAGAAAGAGATTGCTTGTTTGCAACTACCCCCTGAGACTAATATTTATGAAGTATTCAATACAACTGAAATTATTAAAGGATCTATAAACAATATTACTGAAACTCTTTTATGGGGTGGGCTATGTGTGATAATAGTAGTATGGTTGTTTTTGAGAGCTTGGAGATCTAGTTTGATAATTAGTTTAGCTATACCCTTTTCTTTATTAATAGCACTTATTACTATGATGGTGGCTGGTTTTACTATAAATGTTTTCACATTAATGTCTATGGTAGTAGCTATAGGCATGATAATAGATAATAACATCGTAGTGGTAGAGAATATAACTAAATACATCGATAGAGGTATTAGAAAAAAAGAAGCTTCTATCTTTGCTACTGGTGAGATGGGACAGGCTATTACTGCTTCTACATTTACAACTATTGCTGTATTTTTTCCATTGATTTTTGCTGGTGGTATAGTAGGTATGTTTTTTCAACAATTCGCTATCATAGGTGCCACCACTATGTTGGGCTCGCTTTTAATAGCTCTTACTCTTACTCCTACAGCTAGTAGTCAATTATTTATTGAAAAATCAAAACAAAAGAAACGTTTAAAAATATATGAAAAAACTGAAAGTTGGTATCTGAAGCTCGAAGATAATTATGGTAAATTAATTAATTGGAGCTTACATAATAAGGGTATCATAATTATTATAATGGTTGCTTTTATTTTACTAGCTTTTATTTTAGGTAAATGGTTTATTGGTACAGATTATATTCCAAATGTAGATGGTGGCGATTTGATAACAGTCATACAAATGCCCGATGGCTACAGCGTAGAAGAAACTGAAAAAGTAGCTGCTAAAGTTGAAAAATTTATCGAAGATAATGTTCCTGAAATATTATATGGCTTCACTGTAGCAGGTCAAACAGATCAGGGCTTACTCTCATCCGTAGGTTTCAAAGAAAATAAAAATTTGGCTACTATCGTATATCATTTAGTACCACCAAATAAACGTAAACGCTCGGCTGAAGAGATAGCTGATATGATAGTGATAGAATTGAAAAAAATACCAGA
This sequence comes from Rikenellaceae bacterium DTU001, assembly GCA_001512885.1. Classification (GTDB taxonomy): domain Bacteria; phylum Bacteroidota; class Bacteroidia; order Bacteroidales; family DTU049; genus DTU049. Next base: position 6,834 of record LFSZ01000086.1, on the reverse strand, counting down.
AATTGAGCAATTTAATGTAGTAGGAGGGTCCATATTGGCATCTGCTCTTTTAGGCAGTGGCAGCCCTGTAGAGATAGTAATAACTGGTACAGACTTGGAAACGCTTCGTAAATATGCTAAAATTGTCGAAGATTCTTTAAAAAATATTCCTTTTTTGAAAAATATACAAAATAATATTGTAAATACTAAACCAGAATTTCAAGTAACCTTAGATAAAGATCGTATGGCCAATCTTAATATTAACCCAGCTATAGCTGCTATGCAAGTGCGACAAAGTCTTTATGGTATTGAAGCTGGAAAATATGAACAGCAAGGCAAAGAAATTCCTATTAACATCAAATATATGAGAGATGAATTAAAATCTGTAAATGATGTACTAAATATACGTATCTCTTCTTTGCTTGGTAGTAGTTATCCATTACGAGAAGTCGCAGAAGTACAACTAAATAATGGATACATAGAGATCATGCATGATAATCAACAACGTGTAGCTGTAGTAGGCGCAGATATAAATACTAACGTCGATCTTGGTACGGTTACTAAAGAAATACAAAAAATAATATCAAGTATTGATACCTATGATGAAGTAATTATTAAACAAAAAGGTCAAGCAGAGGAACAAGCTAAAAGTTTTAAAGATCTTGGATTGATTTTGGTTATTAGCGTTTTACTTGTATACATGATCATGGCAGCTCAATTTGGTAATTTATTGCAACCTTTTATTATTTTTCTTTCCTCACCTTTTGCCGTGGTTGGCTCTATTATAGCTTTTTATTTAACAGGTACTACATTAAATTTGATATCTTTTGTAGCTATTATTTTGCTCATGGGTGTAGTAGTAAATAATGGCATAGTTTTAGTAGATTATACTAATATGCTTATCAAACGCGGTTATTCTCTTAATGATGCTATTATAGCTGCAGGTATATCTCGACTACGACCAGTATTAATGACCACATTCACAACTATTATGGGGATTTTACCTATGGCTATTAATAGAGGCCTACTACATGAAATATGGAGTCCCTTTGGTATTACTACTATCGGAGGTTTATTTTTTGCAACTCTCATTACTCTTATTTGGATCCCTCTACTTTATTCTTTATTTTATTCTCATTTTGAACATAAAAAATCTTTATATATATGAAACATATAAATATTCATTGCGATGTAGCTCAAGCTAATGAAATAATCGAAATTTTAGAAAAATGTAATATCAGTGGTTTTCAGATTATTGATAAAGTAAAAATTAAAAATAGAAAAGGCAATCCTCGCATGGGTAATGCTGTATGGCCTGGATATAATGTACTAATAATGACTCAGATAAGAGAAGAAGAAAAAATTACAGTTTTGATTAATAAAATCAAAGATTATAATGCCAATGTTTCGCATACAGATCAACTCATTACACTCGAAGGCTGGAATATTGACACATTAATATTTTGAGAATTATGCTTTATAAAATTTTGTTTTGCATTATTAGCTGTATCTACTTGCTAAATGGTAGTAAATTTAAAATTAAGATATAGTAATTTTTTATCATTGGACAATCAATTAAATTATGAAAAAAAATAAAACAAGAAATCATATACTAAAAAAAGCAGCGGAGATTTTTGCTATTAAAGGTATAGAAAATACAACCATCGAGGATATTTCTAACCATTTAGGTAAAGCTAAAAGCTTTATTTATTATTATTTCGAAGATAAAGATTCTTTATATAGAGAAGTGCTAGAGCATGAACTTGATACATTCAAAAAAAAGGTTTATGAAAAATTAAATTCTACAGTAGACCCTATTTCTAAGCTTAGAATGTATTTCGAATTGCGTATACAAAAAACTAAAGAATTAGTAAATCTATTTTCTTTTAAAAAACAAGAAATAGAATATAAAATACCATTTATTAAGGAATTTCGCGCTAAATATGATAAGGAAGAGGCAAATATTATCAAACAAATTTTAGTCGAAGGAGCCGAACGCAATATTTTTTATTTAACAGATTTGACTAACACTACTATAGCAATAGCAACAGCTCTGAAAATTAGCGAACTCCCTTACTTATTACCAGAATACATAGAAAACTATGATGAAATGATGGACAGCCTAATAGATATAGTACTATATGGCATAGTAAAACGTTGAAGATTTATTTTATACTAAATTGAATAAAAATTTAAACTAACAATAAAAAATTTTATATTTTATAGAAATTTCAAACTCTAACTTTCAATTATCCCCCACTCTCTCACTTCTCAACCTCGCATATTCATTCTGAATTTATTAAATTTTCCACTTCAATTTACTAAATTTTTTTTTATTTTTTAAATAATAATCTACCAAAATAGACCTCGGATACAATAATTTTAATATAGATGCTTCATTAGCAGGTTTATAATATTTTTTTAAGTCATTAAAATCTTTATAAGCACTTAAAATAGCTTTGGCATTAGATATTTTACCAGTACAAAAATAAAAAAACAACATTAGATATTCTATCATATGTCTTACGTGTGAAATTTTTTTAAAAATATCAGATGTTAGATTTTTGTATAGCATCAAATGATTATTTCTGATATTTAGAAACAATTTTCTTGGGTCATTGTAGTCTAAGCTAGCACCACCTAAATGATAAACTGCACTTAGAGGAACAGCAGCTACTTTATAACCATTACGCCATATCCTCCAGCAGAGATCTATCTCTTCCATATGAGCAAAAAATCTATCGTCGAAACCATTTAATTTTTTAAACACTTCAGCTCTAACTACAAAGCAAGCACCCGATGCCCAGAAAATATCTACTATATCATCATATTGTCCCTCATCTTTCTCTATTTTATTAAAAATACGCCCCCTGCAAAAAGGATAACCCCATTTATCTACATAGCCTCCCGCGGCTCCAGCATATTCGAAATAATCTGGATTCTTATAACTTAGTATTTTAGGTTGCACTACAGCATAGTCATGATTATTCTGTAAAAAATTTATTAAAGGTTCACACCAATTTTCAGACACAGCTACATCTGAATTTAATAAAATATAATAATCGGCATCTATCTGCTTTAATCCCTCATTATATCCTTTTGCAAAACCAAAATTTTCACTAAGAGCTACTACTTGAATTTCATCTGAATAATTATCACAAATCCAATCAATGCTATCATCAGTGGATCCATTATCTACAATATATATATGATAACCATAAGAATTATACTTAAGTAAAATAGGAATAAATTTTTGTAATAAAAAAAGTCCATTCCAGTTTAGTATGACTACAGCGACATCAAGCATGATTAGCGTGGATTATCAAAATAATCATTTACTTTGCTACCCCATCCGAAATCGGGATCATCTTCTTCGGGATTACCAGAGGCATATATTTTTCTAGCTAATCTTTGTCTCCAATTTGGATTATTATATTCACCTCTCACATCACTATGCAGTAGTTCATAATTATTGTATGTAAGCGAAGGATTGTAAAATACAAATCTTCTATTATTTTCTCCATTTACATGATGGTAATGCCATATTTCATAAGGATAAGCATTGGGTTCATTTTCATTACGTACTATTGTATTTGGTGGACCATATCGTAGATAAACACGACCTCTATCTGTCATGTATCCCTTTCTGATTTGTGTACTGTACGCATTATTGACCAATTTTACTTGTTCTAGATAATTTTCCCATGCTTTTTTAGGATTATCTTTATCTCGATTTACCCAAAATGAATAAAGAAATTTCTTTATTTCATTAGTGTCAGTAGATTTTATATGTTTTTTTATTATTTCTAGCTCTACTGAGCTGCTAATAGGAGATAATGTTCTCAAATACTCATGAAGAGTATCTAAATTATTAATACCAGACAAAAAATCTACTTCAGTTTTTATGATTTCATAAGGCATAATAGATGGATGATCTACATAGATAGGTAATTGAACATTAGCTACAACTTCATTGTTTTTATTTATTGCTTCAGCTACTAGAGCATATCTGCCAGAAGGGAGCTTAGCTACATTAAAATTACCCATAAATCCTATTACATCGTCAGTAGACATTTTTTTTGTCAAATAATATTTTTCTAAAATTTGTCTATTTTGTAAATCCTCTAAATATACACATAACAAAAAATATTTATTAGTATCATAAATAGCTGTATTATATATCTCAAAATAAAATAAAAGTAAAGAATCGTTTTCGCTTAATATATTTATAGGACGGTAATTAAATTTATAATCACCTTTTACAAATTCTAAATCATCATTTTCGCTTACAGGTGTATAACTATGTAAAAGTTGTATCCCCGAAAATGAAATTGTATCAAATGTCGATACATAAAGATTGCTTTCAAAAATAGATTGTGTGAGTGTATCATATTCATCACGCAGCTTTACTTCTAATTTGTATATACCAGGAGCTACATTCATCACAAATAAATGTGAAAATACATTATCACTACTTATTATACTATCTTTGGGTATTATCATGTTTATTTTCGAAAAATTAGTAATACCATTCTCTTTATCTTCATTTGTTAACAGTAACAAAATCGATACTTTAGCGTGATCAAAAGGATAATTTTCATTAGTTGTAAATGTTAAGCCCTCAGGTATTATAGATAAATAAAACTCTACATAAGGACCATTAGCAGGAGAATAATAAGTAGTATAATTTAAAAAAGCTTGCACTTTTTTATGGTATGATTCTTGAGCAAATAAATTTGCAAATGTTATTATAAATAATAAATATAAAATAAATCGTTTCATTATTTTTATACTAAAATAATATTTTTATAAAATTACAAAATAATTTTAATATAATTTACAAAATTTGATATTGCAAATGCACATTATAACGCATACCTATGATGTATTTATATTAATTTGGTTACATTGTCTTGTTGTTATTAAAATATCCTTTACTGATAAAAAAAAAGANNCCCCCTTTTTTTGTCTATCTAGTATTATTTTATCTTTGAATACTTATCACTCTATTATAGACTCTATCTCCTATCATCAATGTGCAATGATATAATCCTGTTGCTTGATGGGAGAGATCTAGCCTTAGTTCATTCTTACCAGCACTTACACTGATATTTTCACTATATACTAGTTCGCCCAAGGGATTCCTTATTATCAATACACCTTCTGACGATTTAGTTGTTTCTAGTAATATATTCAGCTCGCCAGTACTTGGATTGGGATAGATCACTAATCCTTCATTATCTTCTAGCATATCTTCTATACCTACCACATAGGTGCCTAATATTTCGCAAATACCATCATTGGGAGTGTATTCATCAGTGCTTAACTGTGTCTCTGCACATAATACATATTGTATAATCGGACCATTATAGGTTTGTGTAAACGTGAAATGTATAGTATCACCAGGTTCTATGGTTTGAGCGATAATATCATTTCTGTCATTTGCATAATTTAGTTGATATCTTACTGGTATATTTGATACAGCATTTGTTCCATAGTTCTTTACTGCTATTGTTACTTGTACTGGCTGCCCTGTTGGTGTGGAGTCTCTCGGTGATACTATCTCTAACACTCCTATGTCATAAGCTGCCGGTAGTGACTCTATAAACATGCACAATGTATCATTTATACGCACTATATCACTCGGATATCTACTATATGCACATAAGGTATAATCTAAGTGTGGTGCCAGGTATGTCTGTGTAAATGTATAAGTAACTGTATCGCCTGGTTCTATGCTTCCTGAATAGGTACCATTCACTGCTGTTCCGCTATTTATTTTATAGCTAACTGGTACGTTTGTTACTACATTAGTTCCTACATTGGCTATTTTTATTTCTACTGTTTGTGTAGAGCCTGTCGTCGTTGGTGATGTAGGTGTTACTATCTCTGCAAGTGCTACATTATTCGGTACATTGTATGCTGAGATTACTATATTATCTATCGCGAAGCCATCTGCATTTACACTAGCATCTGATACAAAACCTATTCGTAACATTACATTTGTTTTATTGGATAGTGCACTCATTTTATAGAAAGCTCCTACCCAGCCATCACTTGAACCACTGAATCCAGATTTGCCATTTGTGAGATAATCTGTATACCAGTTATAGCCTTCTGGATCATCTACTCCGCCTAAGGTTATCCAGGTCTGTCCATTGTTTAGTGAATATTCTATGTATGCTCCATCTTCTCCACTTTCACTCTCTACCCAATAGTAGAAGGATAGGTATGGATCTGTTACTCCTGAGAAGTTCATTACTGGAAATTCTAGATATCCCGTTATGTTATTAGGATAATTAGAAGCTAGTTTGGTCATCCATACATTAGGTGCTGAATATGCCTGATTGATTACTGTGCCTTGTGGTACTCCGTGCTCCCATAATCCACTAGCATCTGCTGTTAATGACGTCGTTGGCTCCATATCATCAGCAAATAATATTACTGATGGTAAGCCAAAGTATTGAGTACATCTAGTATCATTTTGTGGTATTGAATCATTAGGTGCCTGTACTGTGAAGCATACATTATTTAGTTCAGAAGTTACTGGTATATCTGATACAGTTATTGTTACTGTGGCATCAGGTTGTAAATTACCACTCCATGGTGTAGTACTTATCACTTGTCCATCTTTTTTAGTAATTAAATCGAAGCTAGTCAATGGATTATAACCATAGTTTCTAACTTTTACTTCTGCTGTGGTTGTAGTACCATTATACTGTGCATAGCCAACATTTGCAGCACTTATACCAGCATCTATTGCTTTGCGTGGTAATACTAGCACTAGGTAGTCTTCTGTCTCGCCGTAACCATATGTGCCACATGGATCTGGTAAAACACTACCTTCTCTCACTA
>LFSZ01000094.1:742-10182 GCA_001512885.1 Rikenellaceae bacterium DTU001 | reverse complement strand
TCGTTTTTTTCAATTCTTCATTATGATTGCTACATATTACGCTATTGCTGGATATTTTAGTATTCAATATTCGCTCTATTTGTTCACGTTTTACTTTGTCGAAGCCAGTTAAGTTGAATAGCATATTACCACTCCTATCTTTCGTAGCCATCACAGCTACCTTTCTCTGCTTCTTTTTCTTAGCTTCCTCGTATTCTTCTCTATTTTTGTACTTCCTACCTTTTTCTGAATATTTCATCAGTAACTGCTCGAATTCTATTATACCATAAAAATCAATATTATTTTCGAAGGTTCTCAGTGCGGAGATTATCCTGTGTCGCCAAGCGAAGCTTGTTGGTAAGCTGATGCCAACTTCAGCGGCACAAGCTCTAAGAGTTTTGCCCTCGAGCATACAACGAATGTAATCGAGCATCTTTTCCTTCTTTTTTAACCTATAGACGAAAGTGCCGGTGGTAATTCTGAAGTTTCTACCACAGTTTTTGCAGATGTATAATTGCTGTCCTTGTTGTGTGCCATTTTTTATAATGTTTTTACTCTGACAATTAGGGCAGAGAGGTGGTATGGTTTGTGCTTTTAGACCTTGATAGTCTACTACATCAGCGTTGAGTTGGTTCATTAGATGATACAATTTATCTAAAAATTCCATGTTTTCCTGCTTACCCATTGCCAAGTAGTCTTCTAATTCTTGATCTTTTAATATAGTTTTCATAATTATAAATTTTGGTAAAATTAACAATTAATTTTATATTAATCCAATATTAAATTAAACAATTAAAATTTAACCCAACCCCCTTTCCTCTCACTTTAGTCAAAAAACCTTTAATACCTCTTTGAATTTAAAATTTTTACTTATATGCGTCACTCGCAATAAGAACCAGATAAGACAGATCTATTGTAATCTATTTAAATCTTAAATCAATCTTATTTATATTAGTGATTTAGACTAATTTTTTTCTCTATTTTATTACATTATTTGAGATTTTATTTATTATTTAATTTTATCATTTAATTTTGTATTCATATTAATATCAATAATGAAAATTTTAAGAAAACCTGCCCATATAAATTCTCCTACTACTATATCTATTGGCACATTTGATGGAGTGCATCGTGGACATAGATTTGTAATGAAATATGCAAGTAATTTAGCCCAAAGATATAGTAGTGAAAACCTTGTAATAACCTTTGACCCTCATCCACGTTTCGTTTTAGATGATGATATCGAAGCCCATTTTTTACTTAATACTTTAGATGAAAAAATTGAATTAATGTCGCATTTACCTATTGATATTATTTATATTCAGAAATTTACTAAAAAATTTGCTCAATTGACTCCAGAGAATTTTATTGTTTGGTTAAAAGAATATTTTAATTTAAAAGTTCTAATAATGGGGTATGATAATACCTTTGGTGTTAATAGATCAGGAACTTTTGAAGATATTAAAATGCTTTCTTATAAATATAACTTCTATTTACATAGAATTCAACCTTACGTAATCGATGGTATTTTTATCAGTTCTACTAAGATAAGAAATTTATTATTAAAAGGGTATGTGAGTGAAGCTAATAAACTGTTAGGTTATAATTATTTCATAAATGGCAAAGTGATAACTGGTAGTAAACTTGGTAGAAAACTCGGATTTCCTACAGCTAATATAGGAGAAGTAGCTGAGGAAAAAATTATTCCCGGTAGTGGAGTTTATATAATAAAAGCTACAATCGATTCTGAACAATATAGAGGCATCATGAATATTGGATTCAGACCCACCTTTCATTATTCTCATAATTATATTTCATTAGAAGCTCATTTATTTGATTTTAATGAAGAAATCTATGATAAAAATATTAAAATAGAATTCATTCTAAAAATAAGAGATGAAAAAAAATTTGATTCCCCCGAAGCCTTAGTAAATCAGATTTATAGAGACAAAGAAGTAGCACTTCGTTTTTTTAATCGCAATTATTAATATTCATTTTATCGAAAAAAATTATTAATTTTGATAAAATGTTTCATTGTGAGTAAAAAGAAACTACAAAAAATATTTATTAATAGTTCATTATTCCCTTTTGATCCTAAAATTTTAAATACTAAAAATGACATTGTCATTTTATCTAACATAAATAATGAAAATGATAGTGAAAGTCTACAAAAATTTATTTCTAGCTTTATTGAAAATTATAATTATAATTCCATAAATATTTTTGTGCAAATTAACGATAAAGACCTGATTTTGGATATTAATAATAATAAAGGATATCATATTTTTAATGATATTATTCCTAAAGGTATTTGGGTTTCTAATAAAAGCAATATTAAAAGATATTTGGAAGCAAACAATGTAAATGCAGATTTATTGATTTATTATAATCCAGATTTTTTCTCTGCGATTAATTATTTATTAAAATATATTAAAGCTGATAGTTACATTGGTATAGGAGATGAAAAGTATAGAGATTATTTCCAAATGTATTTTATAGATTCAAAAGATGATTTCAAATATATATTTGATTTCTTTAAAAAATTAAATTAAAAAAAAGTAAAATTTATGAATATGAAACAATTTAGAGGTTTAGGTGTAGCAATAGTAACTCCATTCAAGGCAGATGGTAGTATTGATTATCATAGCTGGGAAAAGATGCTAAAAACTGTAAATGATGTAGCAGATTATGTTGTTTTATTTGGCACTACTGGAGAATCACCTGTAATAGCTTTGGATGAAAAAAAAGATAGTATAAATTTTTTCAGAGAAAATCTTACTGGCAAAACTAAATTAGTTGTTGGTATAGGTGGTAATGATACAAAAAAACTTATAAAAGAAATAGAACAAATTGATTTTGCAGGTATTAGTGGAGTGCTATCGGTTTGCCCATATTATAATAAACCTTCACAGGAAGGTATTTTTCAGCATTACAAAGCTATTGCAGAGGCATCCCCCGCACCCATTATAGTTTATAATGTTCCAGGAAGAACAGTGATAAATATTGAAGCTCATACTACCCTGCGAATAGCTAATGAATTGAAAAATGTTGTGGCTTTAAAAGAAGCTACAAATAATTTGGATCAATTAATGGATATATTAGATGAATGTCCAGATGATTTTACTGTTTTATCAGGTGATGATGCTCTGGCTCTGTCTTTCATATCTATGGGGGCTGATGGAGTAATATCAGTAATAGCAAATGCTTTTCCTCGTGCTTTTGCTAAAATGACTTCTTTTGCTTTACAAGGCAATATCGAAGAAGCTAGAAAATATCATTATGCGCTTTTACCTTTAATGCATGCTTTATTAAAAATGGGAAATCCTGCAGGTATAAAAGCAGTGTTGACTATTATGGGACGTATAAATGAATATTTTCGTTTGCCACTAGTTCCTATTAGTTCAGACAATTATAAAATTCTAGAAAAAGAAGTTGAGAATACGATTAAAAAACTATCAAAGATAGATTCAGATTTATTCTGATCCAAAATTATTTAAAATGTAAAATATAATTAATTTAGATTTTGTAATTTTGTCATTTAAGTTTAATAATGCATGATGAAAGATTATAAAACTATGAGCTCATCAATTTACACTTTTATAAATAAAATTTTTAAATCTTTTATTAGTAGTTATTCCAGGTTAAATGATAGCGATCCATCTAATCAGCATGATGTTTTCAAAAGATTGATAAAATTACTATCCCAAACTAGTTATGGTGAAAAATTTAGTATAAGTCCTAATACCAATTATAAAGAATTTAGAGAAAAATTACCAATTAATACTTATGATGACTTGAAGCCATATATTCATAAGATGATGCTTGGCGAAAAAAATGTATTAGTACCTGGGCAAGTCACAAATTTTGCTAAATCTAGTGGCACTACTGCTGATTATAGTAAATACATACCTATTACAGATGCTATGATGAGAGAAAATCACTTCGCGGGTGGTAGTACTATGATTTATTATTATTTGACTGCTAATCCTACTTCTAAAATGTTAAAAGGCAAGCACTTAGTGATTTTTGGTTCTCTGCAAGAGAATAAATCATCTATCACTGGAGATTTATCGGCTCATATTTCTAATAATTTACCATATTTTGCTAAAATCAAGCGAATTCCATCGCCAAATTTAGTATGGCAAAAGAATTGGGATGTTAAATTTGAAAATATTGCTAAAATATCTTCTAATAAAAATGTAACAGCATTATATGGAGTGCCATCGTGGTGTTTGAAATCGATAGAAAACGTTTTATCACTTACAAATGCTAAAAATATTTATGATATATGGCCTGATTTCGAAGTTTATTTTCATGGAGGAGTAAATATTGAGCCTTATGTTCCTTTATTTAATAATATTTTTAATGGTAAAATGCCATTGCTTTGGGAAACTTATAATGCGAGTGAGGGGTTTTTTGCAACTCAAGATGATTTTGATAATAAAGGAATGAGATTATTAACTTCTATAGGAGTTTTTTATGAATTTATTGACTTTCAGGATTATATTTCTGGTAATATGAATACTATCACTTTAGAAGAGATAGAACTTAATAAAAATTATGTGTTAATTATTTCTGCACTTAATGGTTTATGGAGATATATTTTAGGTGATGTGATACAATTTACTACTTTAGATCCATATAGAATCAAAATAATGGGGCGCACATCACAATACATTAATATAGCTGGTGAAGAAGTAATGATAGATAATATAGAAAAAGCTATCATGCTAGCTTGTAAATTAGAAAATTGCTCTGTAAATGAATATACTGTCTTCGCAGATGGTCCTGATGAATTTAATAGATTTTTTCATCATTGGATTATTGAATTTGCTAAAAAACCTGATAATATTTTATCTTTTAAAGAAAATTTAGATTTACAATTGCAAAAATTAAATTCTGATTATAATGCAAAAAGATATAATGATTTGATCCTGGCACCTATTCGCATTACTGTTGCTCCGAAAGGTACATTTTATAAATGGCTAAAAAGTAAAAATAAAATAGGTGGTCAAAATAAAGTGCCTAGAGTAGCTTGGGATTATAATATGATACTCGAGATATTAAGTGTCATTGGCAAGCAGTTAGAATTTGTATGAGATTTTTTTTTAATATTTTTTTTATTTTTTTTCCTGTATTGATTTATTCTCAAAGCAAATTACTTTTGATAGACAGCATAGATACTCGAGGTGACGTAAAAGAATGTATCCCTTTGAGTGAAAATATTTTAATAGGTATATCTACTGATAATAGGTTATGTAAGTGGGAGGTTAAAGATCACAAATTAATTGATTTATCTACTGAATTTGTATGTAGTACATCTGTGAATTTGTTTTTATTGTCACCATTTAAGGTTGCTATGTATATACCCGATGAGAATAAAATCAATATTTATGATAATAATTTACAATATCTGAGTTCGCTTTCTTTGTTTAAAATTATTGATGTTTCAGTAAAAAAAGCTTTTGCTGGTGCATTGGAAGGATTTATTTTGTGGACTGTTAATGATGAATTGATTTTATTAAATTATCAAGGTAATAAAATATGGACTTATGATCTTAAAACTTTTGGTCTAAACGATATAGATGACCTAGAAATTATATTAATAAATAATGGGTTTGTTATATTGATTCCTAATAAAATTTTAATCTTTTTCAATTCTGATGGTATTCCAATTAATATAATTCCTACTAATTATCAAAAAATAACCTATGTTTCTAAATCTATTGTAGCATTAGAAAGCGAGTACATTCTTAAAGTGCTAACTTTAAAAGATTTGAAAGAAATTGAAACAATTTTTATGTACCAGCCAGTTATTAAGCTCAGATCTAATAAAAATTTAATAAGTGTATTGATGGATGATAAAATTTATATGTTCCGCTTTGTGAATTAACTCATCAATTTTTATTCACATAAAATCTTTTAAAAATGTTTTAACATAATATATAAAAAACCGCCATTAATGGCGGTTTTTTATATTATCTGCATTGTTTATTAAATTTCCATAAAAGGATATTTGAAATCTGTAGGAGGCATAAATGTTTCTTTAACTGTACGAGGGCTAGTCCAACGTAAAAGATTGAAATAACCACCAGCTTTATCATTAGTACCAGAAGCTCTTGATCCACCAAAAGGTTGCAAACCTACCATAGCTCCAGTTGGTTTATCATTGATATAGAAATTACCTGCAGCATATCTGAGAGTATTGAATGCTTGCATTACAGCATATCTATCATAGCCAAAAATGGAACCAGTGAGACCATAGGGTGAAGTATTGTTACAGATTTCTAATGTTTCTTGATATTTATTATCATCATACACAAAAAGTGTAAAAACAGGACCAAAGATTTCTTCTTGCATAGTTTTAAAATAAGGATTAGTAGTTACTATTACAGTAGGTTTAATGAAATAACCTGTAGATTTATCACCTTCGCCACCTATTAATATTTCAGCTTCATTAGATTGTTTAGCATAATTAATATATGACATGATTTTATCAAAAGCTGCCTCATCTATTACTGCATTAACAAAATTACTGAAATCTTCTACTCCACCTACTTTGATTTGTGAAATTTGATCTAATAGATGTTGTTTGATTTCATTCCATAGAGATTTAGGAATATATCCACGAGATGCTGCCGAACATTTCTGACCTTGATATTCAAAAGCACCTCTTACTATAGAAGTAGCTACTTCTAATGGATCTGCGGAATTATGTACAAATATAAAATCTTTGCCACCAGTTTCACCAACTAATCTAGGATAAGAACGATAATTATTTATATTGTTAGAAATTTGTTGCCAAAGGCTATTAAATGTTTCATTAGAACCAGTGAAATGCAAGCCTCCTAAATCTTTATGTGCTAGAGCTACATTCCCTATTACTGAACCTTGTCCAGGTAAAAAGTTAATAACTCCGTCAGGCATACCTGCTTCTTGATATATTTTCATTAAGAAATAGTTAGAAAATAAAGCTGTACGAGAAGGTTTCCATATAGTAGTATTACCCATCAAAGCAGGAGCCATATTTAGATTAGAAGCTATTGCTGTAAAATTAAATGGAGTAACTGCAAATACAAAACCTTCTAGTGGTCTATATTCTATGAAATTAAGTTGGCCACTCATAGATCTTGGCTGATCTGCATAAATTTTAGAAGCAAAATATGCATTATATCTCAAATAATCTATTGTTTCGCATACTGCATCTATTTCGGCTTGATAAATATTTTTATTTTGTCCAAGCATAGTGGAAGCAAGTATCAGACTTCTATATTTAGTAGATAATAAATCTGCCGCTCTTAGCATGATAGCAGCTCTATCTATGAATGGTAAATTTTCCCACATTTTTTTTGCTTTTAATGCTTCTTCTATTGCCATTTGGACCTCTTTTTCTCCAACTTTATGATAGGTAGCTAAAGTTTTATGATGATTATGTGGCATCACTACTTTACCTACATTACCAGTCCTGATTTCTTTACCACCTATGATTAGTGGTATCTCGATCTCTTGATTACTTAATTTTTTTAGTTCAGATATCACATTTTCTCTTTCTTTGCTACCTTTTTCATATTGATAGGTGGGTTCATTTTGAGGCATTTCAAATTTAAAAACTAAATTATTCATAATATTATTTTTTTTTGGTTTTTTTATTATAATTTATTACTAAGTTACAAAAATAAGCATTTTTTTTAAAATGATTTATATGTTTTTATTGATTATTTTTTTTTAATTCTAAATAATTTCGTATTTTTGTATATATAAGTAACTCTTTAAATAAAATTTATATCATATATGATTAAAATAATAAAATATTCTGAAGATGCTAAAAATAATGAAAAACTAAAAACAGAAATAATAAATTTTTTGTATAAAAATTTAGAAAATTTTGGTGATCCTATTGAATATATTGAAAATGCTGTCAATTATGCCTTGAAATATTCTAATTCACATGGTGGTTTTATAGCTGTTGCATATTCATCTGAGGATATAATGGCTAGTGTAGCTGTAGTTTTATATACTGGTTTGAAAGGTGTATTTCCCGAAAATTTACTTGCTTACCTAGCTGTAGACAAAAAATTTAGAGTAAAAGGAATAGGTAGCGAATTGATACAATATATGTTAAACAATACCACTGGTAGCATATCTTTGCAGGTAGATCCTAAAAATCCAGCTAAAAAGTTATACAAAAAATTTGGATTTGATGTTAAGTATTTAGAAATGAGACTTTACAGATAATGAAAAACAAAATTAAACGTGAATAGAGAAAAAACATTACAAGAATTTAATAGATTATTAGAAATAATGCATCGTTTGAGAAATGAATGTCCATGGGATAAATCTCAAACAAATGAATCTCTTAGAACCTTGACTATAGAAGAGGTATATGAATTATCAGAGGCTATTTTAGAAAATGATTATATCAAGATTAGAGAAGAACTTGGAGATATAATACTTCATGTAGTTTTTTATTCTACTATTGGTGAAGAAATGGAACAATTTAATATTTATGATGTCTTGAAAGAATTAAATGAAAAATTGATCAGAAGGCACCCTCACATATTTGGTGATACAGAGGTAAATAACGTCCAGGAGGTAAAGCAAAATTGGGAAAAAATAAAATTAAATGAAGGCAAAAAAAGTGTTTTAGATGGTGTACCAGCTAATTTATCTAGTATCATAAAAGCATATAGACTGCAAGATAAAGCTCGTGGTGTGGGCTTTGATTGGGAAAACATAAATCAAGTTTATGAAAAATTGAAAGAAGAATTAAATGAACTGCATAATGCTATAAAATCTGGTAATATCGAAAATATAGAGGAAGAATTTGGTGATGTATTATTTGCTTTAATTAATTATTCTCGGTTTTTAAGTATTAATCCTGATGACGCATTAGAAAAAGCTAATAAAAAATTTATAAATAGATTTAAATATATTGAAGAGCAAGCCGCAAAAAATTCTAATTGTATTAATGAGTTATCCTTGGAGGAAATGGATAAATGGTGGAATGAATCTAAAAAAACTGAACAATAATAAAATATTTCTTTAGTTTATAACTTGCTAAACTCATACAAATTATTTTGCGTTTAAATATATTTGATAAGTTAATTAATCTAATCAATATAGTTTAGGAGCAATTTTATTAATTGCCCCTAAATTATATTGTATATACATGTTTATACTTATTTTTCTTTTTTCTTTTCATGCATTTCTCGTAGAGCTGCTTTATTTACTTTACCCGAACCTGTTTTAGGAAGTTCGCTGATATATTCTATCTCGCGCGGTAGCTTAAATTTAGCTAAATTATCTCTCAAGTAATCCATCAAATATTGTTTTGGTAGTACTATGCCATCATGTAGGACTATAAATGCTTTCACTACTTCACCTCTTAATTGATCAGGGATACCTATTACAGCTGCTTCTTTCACACAAGGATGTCGTAGTATCACTTCTTCTACCTCTGC
>LFSZ01000094.1:405-722 GCA_001512885.1 Rikenellaceae bacterium DTU001 | reverse complement strand
TCATCTTTTCTAGCTAAATCGCCAGTATAGAACCATCCATTTTTAAAAACTTCATTATTTAGTTCAGGTTCATTATAATAACCTACAAAAACTGATTTGCCTCGTACTATTAGCTCTCCTACTTCGCCTACTTTTACTTCATTACCATCAGGATCTACTATTTTTAGTTCTACATTATTAGGTACTGGCTTACCTACGGAACGAATATTGCTAGGTGAAGAAGCGCATACAGGAGGTATCACCTCTGTCATCCCCCAACTATTTATTACGATGGCGTTAGGACATAACTTTTCAAATTTTCTCATTAAATCTGGTGA
>LFSZ01000094.1:0-167 GCA_001512885.1 Rikenellaceae bacterium DTU001 | reverse complement strand
ATCCCTTGATCTTCTAGCTCTGCTTTAGAATTACTAGCAAGTTTCCAAAAAGATAAATATTTAGCATTTTCTTCAATAGTGATTATATCACGTAAAGTAGGAATATTTTGTTTTAATTCTAATAAATTAAATTTGGCATTTGTGGTGGTGATGATACCTTTTAGCTC
>LFSZ01000072.1 GCA_001512885.1 Rikenellaceae bacterium DTU001 | reverse complement strand
GCAGGTGTGCTATTATTCACTACTATATTATTTTTCAAAACAATAGTAGTAGGCGAAGTAGAAGCATAAATACCAGATGTACCAAAATTGGTACCACTAGATGCTCCATCTAAATATATAGTATTATAATAAACATTTTGCGTAGTACCATATGATAAACTTATACCAATTATTTGATTAGAACCACTAGATGATGGTGCATATAACTCTGAGATGAAATTATTATATATGTTATTAGTAGTGCCTCCATTAGCATAAATACCATAAACAGTACCACTAGTACCACTTGAATTCAAATCATATAATAAATTATTATACACATTGGTAGTAACTCCATTGCTTATTTGAATACCATAAGAACTACCTGCAGAGTTTAAACCAGTGATGGTATCATTATATATGTTTACAATAGCACCAGTAGCACTTGCATTAGAATAAATGCCATTTATAGTACCACTAGTAGTAGTTAGGCTTTGTATTTTATTTTTATAAACATCTATTTGGGGAGTATAACTGCCACCCATATAGATACCATAAATACCAGCACCATTATTTATATTCTCTACTATATTATTATTAATAGCTATATATTTGCCATAAGTAACATACATGCCATAAAGTGATGAGGTACCGCCAGTAATATTTTTTATTACATTATTACTATAATATTTTTTTGCAGAATTCAAACTACTACCATCTGTATCATAGAATCCATAGAAAGTTGTACTCCCAGTTAAAGTAACATTATCTATTATATTATTAGTAAAATATTTTTTTACAGTAGAGTCTGAGCTGCTAACAGAATAGTAGAAATAGACAGTACCACCCGCAACAGTTTTATCTATTAAATCTACTCTATTGCTGTCAATTACTTGGATACCATTAGATTTTATTTTATTTCCTCCATGTAGCACATATACTGAACCTGAAGTATTTGTATTAATTTGGAAAATATTTTTCTTAAAATATTGATTTTTAGCAGTTCCTTGATGATAGATACCATAGATTGCTGAAGAATTTGTAGCAGCAGAACCCAAGCCTCTGATAGTGTCCGCTATCACATAGTTTGTTACACTATCATTATAATTATCTAGATGTATCCCGTAGATAGAAGCAGAAGCAGCTTTTCTTTTTAAGAAAATATTATTATTATTAAAATAGTTGGTCATTTTAATATTAGTAGGAATGGTACCAGAGGCATAATGATAGATACCACGTAGAGTACCCGCAGTCACAGTATTATCAGAGGTCAGTTTGTTATTATTAATGGTTACATTTAAAACATTATTAGCAAGGATGCCATTCACAGTACCAGAGACAGAATTATAGCCCGAGAAAGAGCTCGTAAAACCATAAGTAATATTATTACCAGTTACGACAATATTCCTAGCCATATAGTTACCAGTAGTAGAGCCTACAAGGACTACACCCATATTAACATTAGAAATAGTATTATTTAGTATTTGAAGATTATTAAAAGCACCATCTAAACTGGTAATATCAGCTGCAGTAGTCATAGCAGTAGCAGTATGTCTACTATTAGCATAAATACCGAAGGCATTTTGATATGTTCCACCTAGAGTAATAGTATTACCAATGATAGAGCAATTTTGAGGTCCATCATCAGGAGTAGCATAGAATAAAGCTACACCAAACTCTGTCATGTTATTCGTTGTAGCAGCCATTACGTTATTAGCTGGATTTTCCATCATCATAAAACCACTGATAGTAATCCAGTCTGCACCGATGATTTTGAAAATAGCATCATTAAGAGCACCAGAAGCTTGTGGAGAGAAAGCAGTAACAGTGTTGCCATTACCTTGAATCATAATAGGTTTAGATGGATCTCCACTAGCAGTTATCGCATAGCCACCAGCTGGTGCCGTCTGAGGATTACCTGGTGCCACCATAATAGTAACACCACCATCACCTACACCTTGATGATTCAAAGAATCAATAGCTGCAGATAATGTAGGATACAGGGGATCACCAGATGTTACTGTAATCACACCCTGTAATTGCCCAAAGGCAAAAGTAGCCCAGAGCAACATGATTGAAATTGATAAAATTTGTTTTACATTCATATATTTTATATTTTAAGGGATTATTTACTTTATAATTATGCAAATTTATATATTAATTTTATAATTATGCAAATTTATATATTAATATTTTTTTATAATCTGAAATTAATAGTATAAGTTTCTAATTCATAAATATTGTTTTTTATGTATTTTGTCATAAGTTTTAATTTTAGTAAATACAAATTTATATAAAAAAATTGAATAAAGAATTTTTTTATATATGTTGGTTCTATAACGTTTATTGTGTGTAAATTATTTAG
>LFSZ01000001.1 GCA_001512885.1 Rikenellaceae bacterium DTU001 | reverse complement strand
AAGCAAAAGAAGGAATTCAAAAAAGCTGTGAAGGGGACCAAAAGTAAAAAAGTTGTTGTAAATAAAACGCAGATTAGACGCGGTGTATACAGTGTACAGGTTGTCGATAAGCATATAAATGATTTTAAGGTTTGGTTGCGACGATTTAGAGGAGTGGCTACTAAATACCTCCAGAGCTATTTGATGTGGTTTGTAATCACACATAAATACTTGGCAAGTGAGATAGAATCGGACATTGGTCGACTTTTAAACCTTGCATCCTCGGATAGATGGGCGTGGGATGAGTATTGGCGGCTGGTGAATACAAAGTATAGATAAACTACTTCAAGTAAAACAATGATTTGTTTCTAGACCCCTTTCGATTCCCTTTTGATTCC
Source organism: Rikenellaceae bacterium DTU001 (assembly GCA_001512885.1). GTDB lineage: Bacteria > Bacteroidota > Bacteroidia > Bacteroidales > DTU049 > DTU049. The sequence continues at coordinate 1,579 of LFSZ01000001.1, read as the reverse complement.
ACCAAGTAATATTTTAGCTAGCTAAAATATTACCTAGCCTTTACAATATTTCTTTTTATAGGTTTTATTAAAATTAAATATTGGAACATATTTTTGCAAATAGTGGCAGATTTATTAAATGGAGCCAAATTTGTTAATCATCTCTATTCCCATATATTTTACAAGGATTTTAGGTATTTTAATCCCATTTGGTGTTTGGTTATTTTCTAATAAAGCTGCGAGTATGCGAGGTAGAGCTAGAGCACTACCATTGAGAGTATGAGCTAGAATAGTTTTGCCCATATTGGTTTTTATTCTTAATTTCATTCTATTAGCTTGGAAATTTTCAAAATTGGATACAGAACTAACTTCTAACCATCGTTTCTGTGCAGCAGAAAATACTTCAAAATCATAAGTAAGTGCAGAGGTGAAGCTAAGATCTCCGCCACATAATTTGACTATACGATATGGCAACTCTAAAGCTTGTACAAGTGATTCTACATAGCATACCATTTCTTCGAGTATTTGATAAGATTTGTCAGGGTGGGCTATCTGTACTATTTCTATTTTATCGAATTGATGTAGCCTATTCAAGCCTCTCACATCTTTGCCATAAGATCCAGCTTCGCGACGAAAACATGGCGTATAAGCAACATTTTTTATAGGTAAATCATCCTCGGCTATAATAGTATCGCGATAAATATTAGTGATAGGTACTTCAGCAGTTGGTATTATGTATAGCTCATCGAGATTAATATAATACATTTGTCCATCTTTATCAGGTAACTGCCCAGTAGCAAATGCTGATGCTTCATTTACTAAAATTGGAGGCCATATTTCTACGTATCCATGGTCCCATGCTTTATCTAAAAAAAATTGTATAAGGGCACGCTCGAGTTTTGCTCCCCAACTTTTATAAACAGGAAAACCTGTTCCAGTTATTTTAGCACCTAATGCAAAATCTATCAAATCATAGTCCTCTGCGAGCTCCCAATGCGGTTTAGCTTTGCAATCTAGTTTTGGCAACTCACCACCACCTTTTACGATTATATTATCTTGTGATGAGTATCCATCTGGTACGGATTCATGAGGCACATTAGGTAAAAGGATTAATATTTCATTTATTCTATTTTCTAAATCTTTAAGAATTGATTCTTTTTCTTGAATTTCTTGTTTTAAAAAAAAAGTATCATTTTTTAGTTTTTCTGCTTCGATATTCTTTTTTTCTTTTATCAATGTACCTATCTGGCGAGACAAATCATTTAATTGTTTTTGAAGTTCATCTCTATTGGTTTGTTGTTGCCTTTTTTGATTATCTAACTGAATGATTTCATCTATCAATTCTAAATTTGGGAAATTTTTTTTCTTTAAACCTTTTTTGACCCTCTCTGTTTCAGTGCGTATAGTAGATATCGGTATCATATTGCAAATTTTATTGCAAATTTAATGGATATTTTATAATTAATTATATTTAATACAAAATGTTTCTATTTCTAAATCAGGTGCTTATATTTTTAAAAATAAACATATATTACTTGGGTTCTATAACGGATAGTATGGGTAATCAAATTTTAGCTTACCACATAAGAAATAAATCATA
>LFSZ01000014.1 GCA_001512885.1 Rikenellaceae bacterium DTU001 | reverse complement strand
TATCTTTTTTTTATCCAAATTTACTATTTTTTATTTACCCACTCAAAACGTTATAGAACCTTAAAAATTTATTAAAATAATTGATTTTTAATAGAAATGTTAATATTATGAAATATCTATAAGATAAAAATCATATTACTATGAATATTTTTTCTTAAATTTGACATTAATTATCAAACTTTTTTAAAAAAAAACTATATACAAATGAAAAAACTTATCATTATTTTTGCTTTATTAAGTGTATTCAATTTATCTGCACAATCCCTAAATGAATCATTTATATTATCTCCATTAAATAATGATCACAGAGTTGATAAAAATTCATATTCATTTATACTTTATAGCTTATCAAAATCTGAAACTCTTTTGTCTATAAATCAATATAAACCGTTAATACCAGCATCAGTTAATAAATTGGTAACCGCCATATCTTCATATTATTATTTGGGTGATAGCTTTAGATTTACTACAAATGCATATCTTTCTGGTTATCAAAAAAATAATGTGTGGCATGGAAACCTATATTTATTCGGAACTGGCGATCCTTTGATTGGAGAAGATTTTCCTGAAGGCAATAAATTCTTTGATTCATTAGTTAATATTTTAAAGCAAATGGGCATAGATACTTTATATGGCAATATCATAGCAGATGCAAGCTATTTTGGTGATGAGATAATTCCTAAAACTTATGAATATGAGGATATTGGCAATTATTATGGTGCAGGAGCATCTTCTCTTATGTATAATGGTAATACTTGGAAAATAGCTTATAAGTTAAACCAAGAATATGGTAAAACCGCTAAATTAATATATACAGAACCAGTTTTCCCTCATGTCAATTATCAAAATAGAGTAAAAGTAGCTAATAGATCCTATGGTAATTACACTCATGTCTCTGGCAAACCTTTAGAAAAAAATTATATTTTCTCTGGTACAATCCCAAGGGGTAAAGGAGAAACTCTCTTTGTGAAAGCATCTAGCCCAGACCCAGCTTATGGTTTTGCTTGGAAAACTCAAAATACTTTATTAATAAATGATATCTTTCTAATCGGAACACTCAAAGCTTCATATACAGATACTATATCTTATGAGTCTAAAAAATTAATTTTCGAATATAAATCTATGCCTTTAGATAGTATTATTTCTTTTACACTGACTCATAGTTATAATGTAGGTGCAGAAATTTTGGCAAAAGCTATTGCTAAGAAACTTAGTGATGGATCTTATGAATCCTATGGTTCATTGGCTAAACAACTTATTTATAAATTCGGCTCCGATACCACGGATATAAATATCTGTGATGGTAGTGGACTAAGTAGAAAAAATAAATTGACTGCTGATGCAGTTTTGACACTTTTAATAGCATCTTATAATTCTAATTGGTTTCATTCTTTATATAATTCCTTGCCAGTAGCTGGTATCAATGGTACTTTGAAAAAATTTTTGAAGGGAACCCCTCTTGAGAATAATTTAAGAGCTAAAAGTGGTTATTTGCGCAATACTAGAGCTTTTGCTGGATATTTTGATCTACCCGATGGTATGGATACAATAGCTTTTGTGACTATTGTAAATAATTATAATGGCGATACACAATATGCAACTAAAAATATCGAAGCCATTTTATTAAATACATACAATGACTTGACTAATAAATATAGAGCTAGTAAAGTGGATGAAAATTTGTGAAAAATTCAATCTTTTACCTTAATAGTTTTATACAAAAAAATATATAAGATTTCTTAAAATTTTTAATATGTCAAAAAAAAAAGGTTTAATAATAATCTTCACTTCCTTTTAATGAAATAGGCATATGCAACATTACTATATCTTCTGATTCGTTTTCTTCTGCAGGTGTTATCACGATAGCAGTATTAGGTTTATTCATAAGGATATATATATTATCACAATCTAAATGTTGTAGCATTTCCATAAAGGTTTTACTATTAAAAGATATATCCATATCTTGGCCTTCGTAGGTACAAGGGAGCTTTTCGATACCTTCATTAGCATATTCCTCATCATTGCCAGATAAAGTAATTTCTTGCCCTTCTATATGCATCCTTATTTGGTTGGTAGCTTTGTCAGTAAATACAGCTACACGTTTCAGAGCGGAGATAAAAGATTCTTTATCTATTAATAATTTGTTTTCAAATGTAGGTGGTATCACTCTATCATAGTCTGGGAATACACCTTCTAATAATTTGCAAGATATCATTATGTTTTCAAATTCGAAAGATACATTAGTTTCGTTAAAGTTAATCTCTACATCTGTGTCTGTATCAATTAAATTTCTGAGTATTTGTAATGGTTTTCTTTTAACTACAAAATTAAAATCTTCCTCAGTTTCAATGTTAAATCTGCGATAACGAACCAATCTATGACTATCTGTAGACACTACATTTAGTTTTTCATCACGAAAATCAAAATTTACACCTGTGAGTATCTGTCTATAATCTACCACAGCTGCACAAAATAAAGTATATTCTAAAGCTGTAGACAGTACAGTACTATTCAATTTCACAGTCCTAGCATCGGGTATTTGAGGCATTGTAGGATAGTTTTCTGCATCCATTCCTACCATACGATATACTCCACTACCCGCTGAAATAGTTATTTGATAATTATTTTCACCGGTTGTATCCATATTAAACGCAATAGGGATATAAGGTACATTTTTCAAGTACTCTTGAAGCAATTTTGATGGCATCACTATTTCGCCTTCTCCATCACTCTCAATGAGATCTATAGTTACACTAGCTCTGGTATCACCATCTGTAGCCGTGATAGTTAATTTACTATTGTTCACCTTGAACAAAAAATTTTCTAAAATCTTAATAACATTATTTGCAATAGGTACTGAGCTAATACTATTAATTGCTTTGCTTAATTCCGCATTTGATACAATAAATTTCATAATTAAAAATTTTTGACTTCAAATTTACATTAAATATTTTATATGAAAATTATTTTTAATAAAAAAATTTTCATTGTTCATTAAAAAAATACTTTTGTGCTATCGATTTTTATTTTTTCTATTGAATCTAATATCATTACCTTTACTAATGAATCTAAAGTAATAGAATCTACATATTTATATCCTGATATTTTAAGGAGTGAATCCAAAATATTGTAATATAAAAGTTTAAAAATCGTATCCTTATTTTTAATATTCAATATTTTTGCACTAGTTAAACTATCATTGTTATTATTATTAATTGAGTCATTAATTAATAATTTGAAATTACTTTTGTATAATTTTCTAAAACGAGACTCCATCATATCAAAAGATCTTTTTTTATTTATTTCGTATTCATCAATGATATCAGAATAATAAAAAAATTCAGGTTGATAAACCAAATTTTTAAACCTAGGCAAAAAAGCATATATTAAAATGATACATAATATGATGCCACCTATAATACCAATAACAAAAAAGTATCCCTTTTTATTCATATATGCCATTTTGACATTTACAAATGTACATCTTTTTTTTAAAATGAAAATAAAAATAAAAAATTAATTAATAAAAAAATGGAATAATATTTGATGATATTAATAAAGAAATAAAAATTAATAAAATTATGAAAAAAGAAAAAGTAGAAAAATTTTGGAATTACTTTCAAAAAGTAATGAGTGTTTGCACATTAGTACTATTTTTTATAGTTATATATAGCTTTACAGCTAGTCCTAGTAAAGCGAGTGAAAACAGAAACAATTATAATTATGAAAAATATGCTATCATAGGTGATACTATCAAATTTCCAGATTTCAGATATGCTGCCAAAAAAGCTATACCTGCTGTAGTAAATATCAAAACTACTTTTACTTTTAAAAATATTTATTATGATGATTTTTTTGCTCCTTTTTATGATTTTTTTAAATTCTTTGGTGGTCCTAGTCGTGAGCAAACAATAATCGGAGGGGGCTCAGGTATAATAATAAGTCCCGAAGGATATATAATTACAAATAATCACATAGTGCAAGATGCTAATATAATTATAGTTACACTAAATGACAATAGAGAATTTCAAGCTAAAATAATAGGTAATGATCCTAGCACCGATCTAGCTATAATAAAAATAGATGCTAAAAACCTACCATATATGGAATTTGGTAATAGTGATGATATAGAAATAGGAGAATGGGTTTTAGCAGTTGGCAATCCTTTTAATCTTACATCAACAGTAACAGCTGGTATAGTAAGTGCTAAAGCTAGAAATATTAATATATTAGAATCTGCAGATGCAGTAGAATCTTTTATACAAACTGATGCAGCAGTAAATCCTGGTAATAGTGGTGGTGCATTAGTAGATATATACGGCAATCTAATAGGTATCAATACAGCAATAGCAACTAAAACCGGTGCCTTTATCGGATACTCTTTTGCCATACCATCTAATTTAGCTAAAAAAGTTGCTAATGATATTATCAACTATGGTTTTGTGCAAAGACCTTATTTAGGCGTTAGCATAACTGATATAAATTCCGAAATAGCTAAAAAATATAACATTGATGAGATAAAAGGTGTTTTGATAACGGCCGTTACTCCTAATAGCGCTGCTTTTAAGGCTGGTTTAGATGCTGGTGATGTTATTTTGAAACTCGATGGAGAAGAGATTAATTCTGCTTCTAGATTAGTAGAAAAAATTAATGAAAAAAATATCGGAGACTGGATTACTGTAGAATATAAAACAGGAAATAAAGTGAAAACAGCAAAAATTCAACTATTAAATAAATATGGTGATTCTAAACCAGTGAAACGAGAAGATATGACAGTGCAATCTATCTTAGGTGCTAGTTTCGAAAAACCTTCTCCAGATTTAATGGCCAAACTCAACCTAGATCATGGTCTGCAAATAATAAATATAGAAGGGGGACCACTTCAAAGAGCGGGAATCAAAAAAGATTTTATTATTACTGAAATAGACCATAAACCTATCAATTCTGTGGAAGATATTGAAAAAGCTTTAAAAAATAGAAAGGGAGCAGTACTGATAGAAGGTGTATATCCTAATGGAATTCGAGCTTATTATGCGTTTACATTATAATGTTGCTACATAAATATTTTGCCATATCAAAAAAATTTTGTAATTTTGTATACTTTTTTATAGTATAAATTATTAATTAAAAAAAAATACATGAGAAAATACATAAAAAAGAGGTATTAAAACATATGAGACAATTAAAAATTACACGTTCGATCACCAATAGGGATTATACCTCATTGGATGATTATTTGCAGGAGATAGGTAGAGAAGAGCTAATAACTCCTGAGGAAGAGGTTAAATTAGCTCAGCGCATTAAACAAGGTGATGAAGCAGCAAGAAACAAATTAGTTAAGGCAAATTTGCGTTTCGTAGTTAGCGTAGCTAAGCAATATCAAAATCAAGGATTAAGTCTACAAGATTTAATAAATGAAGGTAATATAGGCTTAATAAAAGCAGCAGAACGCTTCGATGAAACGCGTGGTTTCAAATTTATTTCTTATGCTGTATGGTGGATACGTCAATCTATCTTGCAAGCCATTGCAGAACAGAGTCGCATAGTCAGACTGCCTCTCAATCAAATAGGTTCTATTAACAAAATTTCTAAAGAATCTGCTAAATTAGAACAAGAGCTTGAGCGTGCCCCATCGGTTGAAGAAATAGCAGATTTAGTAGACATACCCGAATCTAAAGTTGCCGAATCTATCAGAATAAGTGGCAAACATGTATCTGTGGATGCCCCTATATCACCAGATGAAGATGCTACTATGTTAGATCTTTTCGTTCCTAGTGATGCCCCTTCTACTGATCATTCATTGATGCAAGAAAGCTTATCAAAAGAAATTCAACGTGCATTGTCTAGCCTTACTAAAAAAGAAAGAGATATCATAAATATGTACTATGGTATTGGTTATGCACACCCCTATTCTCTAGATGAAATAGCAGATAAATATAAACTCACTCGTGAAAGGGTACGCCAAATAAAAGAAAAGGCAATTAAAAAACTTAAAAATGGTAATAGATCTAAAAATTTAAAAGCCTATCTCGGATAATAATTTAGTATTTAAAATCAACAATTAAAAATAAAGACACATTTTTTTAAAAAAAATGTGTCTTTATTTTTATCTAATGACTGTGTTTGAAAATTTATATTTTACTTATTTGTAAAGTTGGTATAAATATTTTTTACAATAGCTTCAGCATATGCATGCCAAGATTTTTCATTAGCTATTTTTTCGATATTTGCTCTATGGATAGGTTTTTCAATAATTTTTTTCATAGCTTCAGCCATAGATTTGATATCATCAGGATCTGCTAGATAACCATTAACGCCATTTATTATAGTTTCTGGAAAATGTCCAACTGCAGTAGCTATTATTGGGATTTTAAAATTATATGCCATAGATTCCACCCCTGATGGAGTAGCATATTCATAAAACAAAACTATAGCATCACTAGCCTGAAAATATTTATATACCTCCTCATTAGGCACATATTCTATCAAAGATAATACTTTATCCTCTATACCAAGCTCTTTTACTAAATCTAAGGGACGATAATTATCTTCACTTTCAGTATCTTTTCTAAAAATACTTTGTGCAACATTAAAGAGCCATTTTTTAACCCGTGTAGTCCATTTTTTCTTGTCTAAGGTAGACCAAAAAGCTTCACCTACTATCAATAAAGATACATCGTCTCTATCTTTTGATAATTCTGCAAAGGCTTTTATAGCATTATGTAAACCTTTATATTTGCGGATAAATCCAAAAAATAGAAAAACATACTTTTGCAATCCTAGTTCTTTTTTGAAAGTTTCTACATCGAAATCTTCGTTTGGCTTAAACATATCATAGATAGGGTGATAGAGGTGTATCACTTGTGAATCACTTTTTTTTGGATTAAACTCTTGTACTAACTGAAACTGCCTTTTAGGTAAAACATCACAAAGTTCATCAAAAGTTTTTTTAGAATGTACAATAAAATGAGGGACATGCTTAAGGGCGAATTTTGTAAAAAATTTATCTAAGGAGCTACTTTCTTTCTGTACTACAAAATGTAAATCAAAGATAATATGAATATTAGAATGTTTTTTTAGCCAAGTAACGATATATCTGAGAGGTAACCCTTGCATAGCTATAGACCATTGAAAGATAGCAATATCAGGATTAATATCTTTAATAAGTTTAGCCGTTTTAATCCAACTAAAAGGATTATTATAATTAGTCAGATAATGCACTTTGATATCAGTACCTTCGAGTGCATTATACCTGCTTTTCCTATCAATGAAATCGCGAGGTACAATGCTAGGATATTGATTAGTCCAAGATACTATATGCACTTCTGCCTTGTCAAACTCACTAAAAGCTTTAGCAAGAGAAGTGTTGTAATTAGCAAGCCCACCTTTAAATTGAGGGCCAGGCCCAAAACAAATTATCCGCATAAAAATTATTTATTTTTATTTAATTTCTCTAATTGAGCTTTATATACTCTATACATTCCCTCTTCTAAACTAACTTTTGGACGCCAATCGAATGTAGAAAACACCTTAGTCATATCAGCATAGCGAGAATGCACTCCCATAGGTTTATCTATAAGTGGCTTAATAGTAGGCTTATAACCAGCAAATTTAGTAAATAAATCAATAATTTCTAAAAATGATGTTAATTTACCAGAACCAATATTCCATCCTGAGCCGTCATGCACATTATCCATTAAAACAAAGATAAAATCGATAATATCATCTATATGGATAAAATCTCGAGCTTGCTTGCCTGTGCCCCATACTACGAAAGGATCTTCTTTGGCAGCGGCACGAGCAGCTAACGCTGGCACTGGATAACTGAGATCCTGATCTTCTCCATAACCACTAAATGGTCTAATACACACTACTTTGAGTCCATAATGTTTAGCTGCTATCTTTGCTAAAAATTCTCCTGTTAGCTTTGACCATCCATAGGTCATGTCTGGTACACCGATACGCAAAGAATCGAAATCAATATATTCTTCTTTTAGTGCTAAGGCCGTCTCCTCAGTTTGTAAATCTACAGGATATGCTGCACTACTACTAGGATAAAGCAATCTATCAGGCATATTGCGTACCGCCCAGTAAAATAACTCTGCATCTATTGATAGATCTAACCCTACTTGTACAGGGTCCCCATCTATCTTTAAGCGTCCACCTACAATAGCAGCAAAATGAAATACATCAGAAAATTTATCAAAATCTAATTTATAAGTTTCCTGAATATATCTGGGATTTTCACGAAAATTAAATAGTAATTCTCGTAAATCTCCCTTCCAAAAATAAACTCTTTTGTCAGGATCTAAAACTTCTAAACCATTATAATCAGATGGATAATAATTTGGGAACCATTCACTTGGATGAATGCCAATGCTAAGGTCATCAACCATAAAAACATGATCAGTGGTGGTACTATACAACCTTTTAACCATATTTCTACCAACAAATCCACATGCTCCAGTTACAAGATTTATTTTCATAATTATTTAATTTTTAGCAAATATAGTTTAAATTTATGAGTTAGTAATATAAAAATATTTTTACTATTTATTTATAAATTAATTTATAAAATATCATTTCTTTAAATTAATTTTACAAAAAAAATTAAAAAATAGCCATACAAATGTTTAGAGATTTTATTATTCCATTTTTACTAATCGGGGTTGCTGAATTTGCTGATAAAACTCAATTACTTATAATTGTAATAGCATCAAAAACAAAAAAATACTTTGCTTTATTTTTTGGTGTTTTATTGGCTTTTGCTATAGTAGATGGATTAGCCATACTTGCGGGAGGCTTAATAGCTGAATTAATACCTAAAAATATAATGACAATAATAGCTGGTTTGATTTTTTTGATTTTTGGTATAATAACTTTGGTAAGATATGAAAAGGAAATTAACTTTACTAAAACTAATATTAATCCTTTTATAACTGGTTTTTTATTAATATTTTTAAGTGAATGGGGTGATAAAACTCAGATAGCCGCAGCTACCTTAGCTACACAGTATAATCCACCTTTAGTTTTTTTAGGTACTATTATCGGTATTTCTGTTATGACTATTTTGTCTATTTTCCTTGGAAATATTTTAATGAAGTATGTAAAGGCCAAGACACTATCAATTGTTTCTGGATTGTTATTTATAATAATAGGTGTTTTTACTATTGCTTCAATTTATTTTTAATTTTATAGACTAAGACCCAAAAAACAAATATAAACAACTTAAATTAATTAACAAGAAAAATATAACTGATTTTTTTAAGGTTTTTTATATTACTACGTAAAGATTAATTTTTTTTTTAATTATCAAAAATGTTGTAAATGAATACACCTAATTATCAAACATTTATTAAATTTGTAAATCAATTTTTTTTGAGTATTTTTTTATTTTGTTTATTATGCATAAAAATGAAAATAAACTATCTATAGTTATTATTACATTTAATGAAGAGAAAAATATTGCACGGTGTATTAATTCTGTCAAAGAAATAGCCGATGAAATAATAGTAGTAGATTCTTATTCTACCGATAAAACTAAAGATATAGCTCTAGATTTAGGTGCTATTGTGATAGAAAATAAATTTGAAGGTCATATAGAACAGAAAAATATTGCACTTCAAAAGGCTAACTACACATGGGTATTATCACTAGATGCAGATGAGGCATTGTCAGATAAATTAAAAAACAAAATCCAAGAAATTAAAAAAAATCCTACTGCTGACGGATATACCATGAATAGACTCACATACTACTGTGGTAGATGGATTAGGCATACAGGATGGTATCCAGACAAAAAACTCAGACTAGTACGCAAAGATTTAGCTCAATGGTGCGGCATAAATCCTCATGATAGACTTGAGCTCACCAATAGTAATAATATTAAACATATAAATGCTGATATACTCCACTACTCATATTTTACTCTAAATGATCATTTAAATCAATTAGAAAAATTCACACAAATATCAGCTAATGAGCTCTATAAATATAAAATAAAACCAAATTTTTGGCATTTTTTTATAAAACCACTTCATAAATTTATTAATCATTATATTTATCATGCTGGTTTTTTAGATGGATACGAAGGCTTTCAAATATCAATGATCTCAGCTTATGGTGTTTTTTTGAAATATGCTAAATTGCGAGAATTATATAAAACAAATAAATAAAATTAGAAAAATAATTTCTAAAAAATGAATGAAGGGCAAATATCTATAATATTAAAAACTTTACCCAAAAGTCCTGGTGTTTATAGATTTTACGATAAAGATGATAATATTTTATATGTAGGCAAGGCAAAAAATTTAAAAAGTCGAGTCTCATCATACTTTCGCACACAACATAATAGTGCTAGACTACGAATAATGGTTAAAAAAATCGAACGAATCGAGACTATTGTTACTAATACTGAACTAGAGGCACTACTACTTGAAAATAATATGATCAAAAATCTAAAGCCTCGGTACAATATGCAATTAAAAGACGACAAAAGCTATCCATTTATTGCTATTACTGATGAGCCTTTCCCGCGTATTTTTTTAACTAGAAATAGGCACATTCATAATGCAGAATACTACGGTCCCTATGCTTCAGTGAGAACAGCTAAATCTTTATTAGAACTCATGCACAAAATTTTTCCATTACGCACTTGTAAGTTAAATTTATCCGAGAAAAAAATAAAGAATGGAAATTATAAAGTATGCCTAGAGTATCATCTAAAAAAATGTAAAGGTCCTTGCGTAGGATTAATAAATGAAATAGAATATGACCATTACATTAATCTAGCCAGAGATATCATTAAAGGTAAAACGAAAATAGTAGAAAACTTTCTTTATGACAAAATGCAAAAAGAAGCTGAGAATCTAAACTTCGAGGAGGCACATCAATGGAAAATAAAATGGGAAAAACTTAAATCATATTCCTCACGAAGTATCATAGTAACTACTCAAGAAAATAATCTAGATGCTATTAATTTAATAGAAAATGACAACGAAGCATATATATCAGCTATTAGAGTGCAGAATGGATCTATTGTTAATAGCATAATTTTTCATATAGAAAAAAAACTAAATGAAACTAGTGAAGAGCTATTACTATATGCTATAGGTGAGTTGTATGACCAATGGGATGGTCTGCAACCAGAGCTTATAGTGCCATTTCCTATTTCATTTCCAATAGATAACGTGCATATCACTGTACCTAAAATAGGTTACAAAGCTGATTTATTAAAATTTTGTCTACGCAATGCCCAAGAACGAAAAACCGAAAATGATAAACGTAGAGCAATAACGGATTCTAATAAATATATTAATCAACTATTAGAGAAAGTAAAATCGGATTTACACTTACCTACCTTACCTAAACGCATCGAATGTTTTGATAATTCTAATATTCAAGGAACATATCCAGTATCATCATGTGTAGTATTCATAGATGGTAAACCAGCAAAATCAGAATATCGTATTTTTAATGTTAAAACAGTGAAAGGGATAAATGATTTCGCTACAATGCATGAAGTAGTCTATCGTAGATATAAACGACAAACAGAAGAAAATAAACCCCTACCTGATCTAATAATAATTGATGGTGGCAAAGGACAACTGCACTCAGCATACGATGCTTTAGAAAAATTAGGATTAGAAAATATACCAATCATAGGGATAGCTAAAAAATTAGAAGAGATATATAAACCTCATGATCCTATACCTCTGAATATTGATAAAAAAAGTCCTACTCTTAAGCTCATACAAAGAGCTAGAGATGAGGCACATAGATTTGGTATCACGCATCATCGCAGGTTGCGTAGCAAAGACACAATAAAAACTCAATTAGTAGATATTAAAGGTATAGGACCTAAGACAGCTACAAAACTATTAGAACATTTCGGTTCGGTAGAAAATATTAAAAAAGCTAAAGATGAAGAAATAGAAACATTAATCGGAAAAGCAAAACTAAAAATATTGAGAGAAGCTCTGCAAGATAAAGATTAGACTATATTTTTAAATTTTCAAAAATGTAAAAAATTTTATTATAATTTACATAGAGATATTAAGTTTGAAACTCTTATTCTTATTATTTATTGCAAAGAAGTATTTTATTGGTTGGGAGGCTTCCTGAAATTAATCTTTGTTTTACTTTACGTAGTTTATACTACCATCAAATAATTTTTATTTAATTTTACAAAAAAATAATTATGGATAACTTCAATCTATTAGATTATCAAGCTCTACCCAAAGAACAAAAACGTAGATTTCTAGATAATCTATATCAANNCAACTACACAGCCGTAGATTATCAGAAGCTAAAAATACAAAGCACAGCCCCCATCTGTCCTAGATGCGAAAGCGAAAATGTAATAAAAGCTGGAGTACGCGACGGCAAACAAGTGTACAAATGCAAAGATTGTGGCCGACAATACCGCGAAACAGCCAGAACCTTCGTATATCGCATGCGAAAAGCTGATAAAATGCTCGATTACCTAAAATGCATGTTAGAAGGCAAAAGTCTAAGAGCTTGCGCATCGGAGGTAGGCATAAGTCTGAGAACGAGCTTCAATTGGCGACACAAGATACTAGCAGCGATCAAATCAT
>LFSZ01000065.1 GCA_001512885.1 Rikenellaceae bacterium DTU001 | reverse complement strand
GTTGTAAGCATATTAGTTTCTTGATTACCTATGCCTGTAATTCCCCATTCTACATTTGTATTCTTATCCAAAAATTCGAATAATGATCTTGCTTTATCATCCCCTTTAACTTGGTACATATCTAAAGAAAATTTTTCTTCAGTTTTTTTATCTGTTATAGAAAATGTTTTTTTACTATTTAAAACACCTTTATCAACCTTTATAGATTTGTCTTTTGTACCATTATCCCAACTTTCTTTTGTATATAGCATATCAAAATCATCATCTGTTTTTTCTTCTAATTTAATATATCCTTGTTCATCCACTGTATAATTATCATCTAGCATCCCGCTCGGATCCACCAAAATTAATGGATTCCACTGGCAATATGCATAAGGACTCACCCATCTCCTTTCATCGCTCATCGGATCCACGCTCAGCCATATTGACAAGTCACTATCATAGTATCTCGCTCCGAAGTAGGTGTAGCTGGTCTCATTGTCTAGCTCTTTGGCGGTGAATTTGTACCGGGTATCAAACTTGATATTCATTGAATTTATTTCTTTTACATTTCATAAACACAACAATTGTCATCACTATAACATCCATTTATTGGGAATGTAAATTCAGATGAGCATTTTATCTCACCTTTTTCATTTATAAAATAGGTTGTTATAATTATTTGATTTAGATAATAATTAATCTTATTTGTATCTGGTCTATCAAAGATATATATATTTAATTTATCTAACATCTCTCTAATTGGTATTTTTATTATTTTTAAATAATGAACCGCATTTTCAGATTTTAATATTTCTTTAATAATTTTTTTGAGATTAACTTTTTGCTCATAAATTACAATATTGTCAGATAGCTTTGGATTTATAACATTATAACTATCTTGATAACTACCATATTTATAATTTATTATTGATTTTATAATATACATACTATCATTTGCTGATTTTATTACTTCCTCATCTAATATTACCATAGAAGGTATTAAATCTAACGAAATAACTAATGTATCAGGTATTAATTTAGTAGTATCGCTACTTCTATAATACCAGTAATTTTCCCAATGCTCTACCCATGTAGAGTCGCTTTTATAATTATTATATAAAAGTGGAAATACATACCATTCCTCACAAAATTCATTTATTTTATAGGATTGGCTATATCCATATATGGACATTAGAAACAATATTGAAAAAATTTTTGTTTGCATATATTTTTTATATTTTACTATTTTTCTATTTTATTATCAATTATTGTTATTGGTGGTAATATTATATACATATATCTAAATAAATTAGATTTATCAAATCCTTCAATATGAAAATGATTTTCATGCCCCCTATATCCATTAGTTCCAGGGAGATAAGGTGTACAGCTGTTGCGTGCAACAGATGTATATGTAGCATAACTTCCCAACCCAAATTTTTTAAGAGATTGCAATAATTTATAATTCAAATTAAAAGATATATTTTGATTATCTGTATGAACTCCAGTTTTCCCGTTTTGATCATAATATGCTATATCCAAACATGTTCTTCGATTAACTTTATTCGAATATACTCTATCTAAACTCATAAACTGATTTATTTGCACTAAATCAATATTTTGACCTGAATTTTCATAAAAATCTTGTATTCCACCAAGTAATGCAGCAAATACATCCCCTGGGAAATATAAATTTCCACTTATTATACTTACCCATTTATATTTGCCATTAGAACCAGTAGCACCACAGCCAGCCCGAACCATATCTTCCTTCATTGAATTTTTCTCTACTTGATATGTTCCTAAGTTTGTTTCTTCATAGTTACTATTCACATAAGTATATGTATTCGTAGGATCATTGGTTTCTTCCTTTTCTATAGTTCCATCATAATAAATTCTATAATTATCATCTAGCATCCCGCTCGGATCCACCAAAATTAATGGATTCCACTGGCAATATGCATAAGGACTCACCCATCTCCTTTCATCGCTCATCGGATCCACGCTCAGCCACCCACTCAGCTCGCTATCATAATATCTCACTCCGAAGTAGGTGTAGCTGGTCTCGTTGTCTAGCTCCTTGGCGGTGATCATAAAAATATTTTTTGTTAGGTA
>LFSZ01000007.1 GCA_001512885.1 Rikenellaceae bacterium DTU001 | reverse complement strand
CTTTTTGAATAGCAAAGATAAATTGAGTAAATGGACGATAGCGACCGCCAGCTACATATTTAACCTCTTCACCGAAATAACCGACAAAACTATCATGGGTAAAGATTTCTTTGATACCTTTTATACCTTTTTGTGTAAATTTATTTTCATGTATCACAATGCCATCGTCTAATACATAATCAAACGTAATAGTTGGCAAATAAATAATAGTAGCTAGTAAAAATAAAAACCAGCACAATTTTTTATCAGGATATTCTGTTATTTTAGTAATCCATGATTTATTATTAAGCTTTATTTTTACTTTTTGGGATTTTGAACGAGTTTTTACTGACTTATTCATATTTACGCTGTATTTTTTGAAGTGTTTTTCTCTTTATTCTATACTACACAAATTACAAGTAATATTAATTGATGAATAATGACTTACGAGAGCTTTTAATTGCAATAGACATAATCTTGCTATAATAATAGTACTTAATGCTCTTCTATAATAAAGAGGACAAATGAATTTATTGGCCATTTTATGAATAAGCATAATTCATAAAAAAATTATTTATCAAAGATAATAAGAATTTTTAAATTTATTTTGCTATATTAAAAATTTGCTATATTAAAAATAATTTTAGTCAATTATTGCAACGATGATGATTAAATCCTTTTTAAAAAAACTAAAACATCTCATCTCAGTCTATTGCTCTCATCATATTTCCTAAACAGACACTTTTCTTATTGTTGTGTAGTTAACAAAGTAAGCAAAATAAGTATATATAATTCAGAAATATACTTTAATACCTAACTTATTTTATGATATTATCTAAAAAATAATGTTCGAAATAAATTAAATTTCTAATATAGAAACACTAGATATCTTTTAATTTTGTATTTTTTTGTCAATTTTATAAAATTCTAGTCTATACATCCAAATTCCAAGGATAAATAACTTTTTCAAAAAAAGACTTTATATTATTAATAGTTTTTTGTACGAAATCAAATCCATGACCATAATTGTAATAATAAATTTTTATAAAAAATTTATTATGCTTTTCTAAAACTTTAGCTAAGGTATCTGATTGGGCGACTGGTATGACATCATCATCTAACCCATGTAATATCAGAACAGGAATATTAACTTTATCTATATTGCGTAAAAGATTATCATTGCCTTCCCATCTATCAGGAAATTTTTGATAAGAACCATAATACATAGTCATAATATTATCGTCGGGCATCAATGTTTGATCATATTCGCCAGCTAAAAGAACTAAAGCACTAAAAAGATTATTTGTATTCTCTGCAATTGCTAATGCACCTCTCGCACCCATTGAATAACCTACTAAAAAATTATAATGAGATGTATCAATAATTTTAATATAATCTACTAAAAAATTAATCAAAGTATCTAAAATAAATGGCATTTGAGGATATTTAGTCATACTAGGTACGGTTTCTTTGAAATATTGCGTAGCATATACACTTTTGCCTAAATCTGGTATCAGCACATGGTAACCGCTAGCTAGTAATTCATCACAAAAATTTGTTTGATCGCACCAAGATAATGGTGATAGATTCCAACCATGTAATAACAATACTGTACCTCGAGTAAAAAAATTTTTATTCGCAAATAAATAAATTTTTACATCATAGTTACTTCTTTTTATAGTATAAATAGTATCTTCCCTATGATCAATATATAAAAATGATTTGTGATTACCAAGTGACTCAAAATATTCTTTTTCTTTTTTCTGACAACTACATAAACATAAAAGTACTAAACTTATTAAAAAAATATTAAATTTATTATTTTTTAACATAGAACAAATTTATATTTGCAAAGTTAAACTAAAATTTTTATAATATAAAATATTAAGTAACACAATTAAAAACAATGAATATTTATAAAAAACAAAATAATAAATAAAAAAAATCTCACTCTCTAAAACCTATCTACTTTTAACTTTGTTACACTTTTTACTTATTTTCTCAATTTTTTTGACTTCAGTTTTCTCTATTATCCATGTAGCATATGAAAAAAATATTATAATTTTACGTGTGTAAGCAATTTTTTATTTTTTCATTAACTTTGTAAAAAAAACAGGTAATAGATATCTTTACATTGATATTGTATTTTTTGTTTATTAAAAAAATTATTATTTTTACATAAAATAAAAAATTGATTAATATATAATATATTATGTGTGGTATAATAGGTTACATTGGGTATAGGCAAGCTTTTCCTATACTTATTAATGGATTACACAGGTTAGAATATAGAGGCTATGATAGTGCTGGTATTTCACTTTTAAATAATGGGTTAAAAATATATAAAACTCATGGTAAAGTATCTGATCTAGAAGCCTGTGTTATAGACAAAGATCTTAGTGGCACTGTAGGTATGGGTCATACACGATGGGCTACTCATGGAGAGCCAACAGATATAAATGCTCATCCTCATTTTTCGCCTTCGCATAAATTAGCTATAATTCATAATGGTATTATTGAAAATTATAAAACCTTAAAAGAAGAATTAATATCTCGGGATTATCAATTTAAAAGTGAAACAGATACAGAAGTAATAATTCATTTAGTAGAAGATATAATAAAAAATGAACATGTAGATATAGTAGAAGCAACGCGTTTAGCACTATCTCAAGTCATAGGAGCCTTTGCTATTGTTATTTTATCAGAAAACAATCCTGATATGCTGATAGCAGCTAAACGTGGTAGTCCATTAGTGATAGGAGTAGGCGATGATGAATATTTCGTCGCATCTGACCCCTCACCTATTATAGAATATACTAATAAAGTAGTTTATCTCGAAGATGACGAGATAGCTGTAATACAAAAAAATAAGGATCTTAAAATCATTACTATTAAAAATCTGGAAAAAACTCCATATATACAGCAGTTAGAAATGAGTCTTTCTCAAATAGAAAAAGGCGGGTACGAACATTTTATGTTAAAAGAAATTTTCGAACAACCACAAAGTGTAAAAGATAGTATGCGTGGCAGACTTTCTTTAGCAAAACAAACCATTGCCTTAGGTGGAATAGTAGAATATGAAAACAGATTACTGACAGCCCCTCGAATAATATTAGTCGGTTGTGGCACATCATGGCATGCCGGTCTAGTAGGTGAATATTTGCTAGAAGATCTGGCACGTATACCAGTGGAAGTAGAGTATGCATCTGAATTTCGTTATCGCAACCCTGTATTACATGAAAACGATGTTGTCATAGCAATATCTCAGTCTGGTGAAACTGCCGATACTTTAGCAGCTGTTAAATTAGCTAAAAGTAAGGGAGCTATTCCATTAGGTATATGCAATGTTGTAGGATCTTCTATAGCACGTGAGACCGTAGCAGGCTCTTATACTCATGCCGGCCCAGAAATAGGAGTAGCATCCACTAAAGCTTTTACTGCTCAGATAACTATATTAACTATGATGGCTCTAATGTTAGGTTATAAAAAAGGCGTGATACCTAAATCTAGATTTATTCAACATCTCCACGATCTAAACGAAATTGCAGAAAAAATGCAAATAACTCTAGAAAAAACTAATGAACCAATTAAGCATATTGCAAGTCAGTTCAAAGACGCAAGAAATTTCTTATACCTTGGTAGAGGTTACTCCTATCCAGTAGCTTTAGAAGGAGCTCTGAAATTGAAAGAAATAAGTTATATTCACGCCGAAGGATACCCTGCCGCTGAAATGAAACACGGCCCCATAGCTCTAATAGATGAAAATATGCCTGTCGTTTTCATAGCACCTCAAAGTAATATTTATGATAAAACTGTATCTAATATTCAAGAAGTTAAAGCTAGAAAAGGCATTATTATTTCGATAGTCTCTGAAGGTGATGATACTGTTAAAAAATTGAGTGATTATTATATTGAAATTCCTAAAACTCAAGAGTTTCTAGTACCTCTAGTTGCCACCATCCCCTTACAATTGTTAGCTTATCATATTGCAGTTTTGCGTGGATGCAATGTAGATCAACCACGAAATTTAGCCAAATCTGTTACTGTAGAATAATAGATTTTTAATAAAATTAAATATAAAATGTTGCAATTATTAGTAAAATTTGAGAATAGAAATAGTTTAATGTTACTCATTTCTAGTCAGAAATATTTTGACTATGCTTGCTAAATGTCATTTCGATAAGCACTCGATTGATAATACCTAAGCCTCAGTGCCAGTCATTACTCTATAAATCTCAAAACTAAAATCACAAATGACTACAAGATAGTGGGGCTCAAATTTTTTAAATTGCTCAAAATATTTAATAAAAAATAAAACTAATGCTAAAAAAAATCACTTACTTATATATTGAATGTTTTAGAAATATAAGTAAAACTGGCAGACAACTTTTAGTTATACTATTTCCCAATTTCTTTGTTTTTTTTATTATTCTCAAATTAATATTTCTCCCTAATATATTAAAAACTAATTATAATACTGATAAAGATATAGCTGATCATGTAATCGAACAATTAGCCACAAAAATCAAATAATATGGACGAATTAATATCCTTAGTCAACTGGTCACGTGGTCAATTTGCTCTAACTGCCATGTATCATTGGATTTTTGTCCCTATTACACTGGGGCTTACTATTATGATAGCTATTATGCATACTCACTATTATAAGACAGACAATGATGAGTGGAAAAAGATGACGAAGTTTTGGATGAAATTATTAATTATTAACTTTATACTGGGTGTAGCCACAGGTATTATATTAGTGTTTGAGTTTGGAACTAATTGGAGTAATTATAGCTGGTTTGTAGGGGATATTTTTGGTGCACCACTAGCTATAGAAGGTATTTTAGCCTTTTTTATGGAAGCTACTTTTATAGCAGTTATGATTTTTGGTTGGGATAGAGTAAGTAAAAAACTTCATTTGATTTCTACCTGGTTGGTAGCTATAGGATCTAATCTATCAGCTCTTTGGATCTTGATAGCTAATGCTTGGATGCAACATCCTATCGGTACAGTATTTAATCCTGCTACCGCTAGAAATGAAATGATAAATTTTTGGGATATAGCCTTGAGTCCTGTAGCCATTAATAAATTTTTACATACTACTACGAGTAGTTATGTGGTGGCATCTCTATTTGTCATCAGTGTTTCATCTTGGTATTTACTTAAAAAACGTCATATTTTTATAGCTAAAAAAAGTATGCTTATCGCTGCTATATTTGGCTTTATTAGCTCCATTATGACGATATTCACTGGTGATAGCTCAGTGTATCAAGTAGCACAGAAGCAACCTATGAAACTAGCAGCTATGGAGGGCTTGTACGAAGGCAAAACAAGTGCTGGATTGGTAACTATTGGAATTTTAAATCCTAAAAAAGATATTAATAATGATGAAAAACCTTATTACTTTAAAATAGAAATTCCGTATCTTTTATCGCTTCTTAGCTATCGTGACGCCGATGCTTATGTACCAGGAATAAATGATTTAATTTATGGTAATGAAGAACAACAAATATTAAGTGCCGAAGAAAAGATAGCTCGAGGTAATATAGCTATAGAAACATTAAAGCAATATCAAAATGCTAAAAAACAAAATGATACTAATGCACTTGCAAATCTTGGTAAAAAATTTGATCCTAATACTAAAGTGGGAGATTACTTTCTAAATAATTATTTTAGATATTTTGGTTATGGTTATCTAAGTAGTCCTCATGAGTTAATTCCTAATATAGCTTTGACATTTTATAGTTTTCATATAATGGTAAGTTTAGGTTTTTTATTTATTTTATTGTTTTTGCTAGTTTTTATTTATGTGTGGAAGGATACAATAGAAAACAAAAACATATTATTATACATCAGTCTATGGTCAGTATTGTTTGGATTTATAGCTTCGCAATCAGGCTGGATAGTATCAGAAGTAGGGCGACAACCATGGATCATACAAGATCTAATGCCAACTGTAGCTGGTGTCACACAATTGAGTGTATCAAATGTGCAGATTACTTTCATCCTTTTTGCAATTATTTTTACTACACTATTAATTGCAGAGCTTAGCATTATGTTTAATCAAATACGTAAAGGTCCATAAATTTTAATTAATATAAATAGTTATAAAAAAAATCATGTTTGAACAATTAAGTTATAGTACATTACAGGGATATTGGTGGCTTATTATTTCTATATTAGGAGCTACATTAGTATTTATGATGTTTGTTTTAGGCGGTCAAACATTAATATATACTCTAGGCAAAAAAGAACCACAGCTAAGCCTGATTATAAAAGAAATAGGAATAAGATGGGATTTAACATTCACTAATTTGGTGGTTTTCTGTGGTACTATATTTGCTGCTTTTCCACTGTTTTATAGTACTAGCTTCGGTGGTGCTTACTGGTTATGGATGCTCATTTTATTTACTTTTGTCTTGCAAGTCGTCTCTTATGGATTCAGAAATAAAGCTAAAAATTTTTTAGGAGCTAAAACTTATGAATGGTTTCTATTTCTCAATGGATTGTTTGGTACCATATCACTAGGAGTAGTAATAGGAACATTATTTACAGGGGGTAATTTTGTACATGATGAAATGAATTTTATGAGGTGGACTACAAACTGGCATGGCATCGAGGCTTTTTTTAATATTAAAAACTTGTTATTAGGATTATCTATTTTCTTTTTAGCTCGTACTTTGGCTTTATTATATTTGATAAATAGAGTATCAGATATTCATATCCAGGATGCATCTAAAAAGCATTTAATTATCAATGCACCAATTTTTTTCGTCCTTTTTTTTACTTTTATACTTTGTATCTGCCTAGGTAATGGATACACCTTAGATCCAGAAACACAAATAGTATTCATACAAAAATATAAATATTTTAAAAATTTCATAGAACTTCCATGGCTAGGTACAATATTTTTGATAGGAATACTTTTATTGATATTTGGAGTATTGATACCATTTCTAAAAAATAAAAAATTAGAAAATAAGGGGATCTGGTTAGCTGGATTTGGATGTTTTTTTACAATATTATCTCTTTTTCTTTGCTTAGGTTACAATAATACCGTTTTTTACCCATCGTTAGTAGACATGCAGTCCAGCTTAACAATATACAACGCATCATCGAGTAAATACACACTGGTAGTGATGTCTTATGTGTCACTATTAATACCATTCATAGCCGCTTACATTATTTATACGTCGAGACTTCTACTTAAAAAATCGTTTACTGCAAATGAGACGTCCAGCGACAATAATATATTTTAAATAGAATATATCTAAGATAATATAAAAATTA
Source organism: Rikenellaceae bacterium DTU001 (assembly GCA_001512885.1). Classification (GTDB taxonomy): domain Bacteria; phylum Bacteroidota; class Bacteroidia; order Bacteroidales; family DTU049; genus DTU049. The sequence goes on along the minus strand of LFSZ01000007.1, from coordinate 3,098 downwards.
AAAGGTTCTATAACGTTTTGTATAGGTAAAGATTAAAAAAAAAGTAATTTTACAAAAATAAATTTATTAATAATTGGTTTTTTTATTATTGGACAATTGAATATTAACCACAGAGTACTCAAAGAATGCACAAAGAACGCTGAGAAGGATGGAATTAAAAGGGCTATAAATGGCACTTTGTTCATCCTGTTAAATGTGAAGCAATTTCGCTTATGCGGGATTATTTAACAGGATAAAATTTGTGTAATATCTTCGTACTCTTTGGGGTAAAAAAATAACCTATTTGTAACAATCTGAAATATTTTTACCCACAATAAACATTATAGAACCATTTATCAATTTATACTAAAGAACACAAATGTTAATTAAATTTATTTTTAAATTAAACACATATTTTATTAATTTGTATTTAATTTATAATTTTTTTATTAATTTTGATCTAATAATTTCTTAAAAAATATAAAAAGTATGAAAAAAGTTGTATTAATTTCAATTTTATTAATTTTATTTTCTAATTTTAATTTTAGTCAGCAATGGACATTTCTGACTGATGATAATAACGCAAAAGCAGAATACACATTAGATGAAGCTAAGAGTAATAATAAAGATTTAACTATAAATTTTACTTTGAATGCTTATCGATTAAAGGAAATAACAATTAATAATAACGTATCTTATATAGTAGAATCTCCAAATGGAGCTAGGATACTAAAAGCTGGGGCTCCAGATTTGCCCTTATATGCTCAATCCGTTATAATACCAGATACAGGATCTATGGAAGTAATAATAAACAAGGTAGACTTTGTAGAAATACAAAAGATAGATATAGCCCCATCTAAAGGTAATCTACTACGTACAGTAAACCCAGATAGTGTTCCATACTCTTTTGGTTCAGAATATCAACAAAATAGTTTCTTCCCAACAGACATTGTTTATTTGCGAGATCCATATATCTTAAGAGATTTCAGAGGTCAGGCTATAGTAGTTCAACCATTTCAGTATAATCCAGTAACTAAAACATTGCGCATATACACAAATATTGACTTCACAGTCAGAGCTACTCAAGGTAGCGGCATTAATGAATTTCATAGAAATAAAGCTCTACAATCTATTGATCGAGAATTTAATGAAATATATAAACGTCAATTTCTAAATTATGGTTCTTCACTGAAATACACACCACTTAATGATAATCCAGGTAGAATGCTTATAATTTCATATTCTAGTTTTATCTCAGCTATGCAGCCCTTCATAGAATGGAAAATAATGAAAGGTATTCCTTGCGAAATAGTAGATGTGTCTACTATTGGTAATAATGCTACTTCTATTAAAGATTATGTTACAAATTATTACAATACAAATGGGCTAACATATTTACTTTTAGTGGGTGATTTCGCACAAGTAACATCACCTACTGGAAATTATAGTGGCGTAACTGGTGCCAAAGATAATAGTTATGCTTATATAACGGGTAATGATCATTATCAGGAATTTTTTGTAGGGCGTTTCTCAGCAGAATCTGTTACAGATTTACAAACACAGGTAACTCGTAGTATAAATTATGAAAAAAATCCCACTACTGGCACTTGGTTAGAAGGCACATTAGGTATAGCTTCTAGCGAAGGTCCAGGTCATAATTCTGAGTATGATTACCAGCACATAAGAAATATAATGAATGATTTAATGAACTATAATTACACTACATACTACGAACTATATGATGGTAGCCAAGGTGGACAAGATGCACCAGGCAATCCTACTGCAACTAATGTATCGACAATTGTTAACAATGGCGTTGGTAACATTTTTTATTGTGGACATGGTGATGATACATACTGGGTTACAACTAATTTTTCTAACTCTAATGTTAATACTTTAACAAATTATAATAAATTACCTTTTATTTATTCAGTTGCTTGTGTAGTAGGTCATTTCAATGTGGGTACTTGTTTTTGTGAGGCTTGGATGAGAGCTAACAAAACTAATGGACCCACTGGCGCTATTGGCATTTTTGGATCTACTATTAATCAATCATGGGCTCCACCTATGACAGCTCAAGATGAGATGGCAGACATCTTAGTAGAAAGTTATACAAGCAATATTAAAAGAACCTTTGCTGGTATTGGCATAAATGGTTGCTTCAAGATGAATGATGTTCATGCTGATTATAATATGACTGATACATGGACAGTATTTGGAGATCCTAGTATAGTATTACGTACAAAAAATCCTATGAATATGACTGTATCACACCCTTCATCTATTAATACCGGCACATCAAATATTAATGTAACCTGCAATGTCAATGGAGCTTATGTTTCTATTACTTTGAATAATCAAATATTAGGTACTGGTTACGTATCTAATGGTACAGCGAATATAACCTTAAATCCCGCTCCAAGTAATGGTGGCGAAACATTGAAAGTTTGTGTTACTGCATATAACTATATCCCTTATATTGGTGATATTTTAGTTGCTGGTACATCTACTAATCCATTAAACTTCACTGCTACATCTATTTCTCAATCTCAAATAGATTTATCCTGGAGTTTGAACTCTAGCAATAATCCAGTACTATTAGTTTATAATACCACAAATACCTTTGGCACTCCTACATCTGGCACAACTTACAATGTTGGTCAAACTATAAATGGTGGTGGTACCATTATTTATAATGGTTCTAATACAACTTTTTCACATACTGGGTTAAACTCTAATACAACTTACTATTATAAAATTTTCTCAATAATGACTGGCAATACATATTCTACTGGCGTTACGGCTCAGGCTACTACTTTACCAGATCCTATTTCTGGATTTAGTCTAGATTTCGAAGCATGTGCAGATTGGAGTACAGACTTTACTCCATGGACATCCTATGATGGAGATGGTAAAAATACTTACCAATCTAGTGATTGTGATTTTACTGGAGAAGGTACAGCTTTTGGATTTATGGCTTTCAATCCTTCATTAGCTGGATGCTTCACTACTCATGGTGGACAAAGGTGTGGTGTATCTATATGTCCTGTTGATGCTACAGAATCTAATGATTGGATCATTTCTCCACAGATACAAATGAGAGAAAACGGCTCTATTAG
>LFSZ01000073.1 GCA_001512885.1 Rikenellaceae bacterium DTU001 | reverse complement strand
TTTTTATTTTTTGCAAATTTAATAAATTTTCTGATATTAATCCTGTATAAATTTTAACAGATATACATCAAATCCTCCTTCCCTTTACACCTCCAAAAAATTAATATTTCCTTATCACATACTCTAGAAATTTTTACAATTAAAGTAGATGTTTAATTACTAAAAAAATTAGTTAATACTCTGTTTCTTATAATAACATCCAATAAAAATTAGATGTTTTAGATATATTTATTTCACTAATTCAAATATTATCTTTGTATTTAATTTTATAAAAATATTTATTTTTGTAAAAAAGATGAAACGTTCTAATTTTTTTATTTGGTTGGGAATAACTCTTTCTCTTGGTATTATTCTTGGGTGGTTATTAAATAATAAGCAACCAAAATTAAGTTTAAACAATAATGGTAAAATTTATGAAATCATTAGGTATTTAGAAAATAATTATGTGGATTCTGTGAGTTTCAAACAATTAGAAGATCTGTCTATTGAAAATTTATTATCTGCATTAGATCCACATTCTACTTATTTAACCAAGGAGGATTTAATAGTGAATGCAGATCCAGTTTTAGGTCAATTTGAGGGAATTGGTATACAATTTAGAATGGAAAAAGATACAGCTATAGTAGTTTATGTAATACCTAATGGGCCTTCATTCAAAAAAGGAATAATGCCAGGAGACAAGATAATAGAAGTAAATGGTAAATCCATAGCCGGGCAAAAGCTAAAAGATGTAGAAATAGTAAAAATGTTAAAGGGGCCTAAAGGAACTAAAGTGACAGTAGGGATAAAGCGTGAAGGATACAAAGACATCTTATATTATGAATTAATAAGGGATGTTATACCTCTTATAACTGTAGATGCAGCTTTTTTAATATCACCTAATACTGGTTATATTCGCATTAATAGCTTTTCGACTAAAACAGCCCAAGAATTTAGAACAGAATTATCTAATTTAAAAAAGGATCATAAAATAAAAAACCTGATTTTAGATTTACGTGACAATGGTGGAGGAGTATTAGAAAGTGCAGTAGAAGTAGCTAATGTTTTTTTGCCAAAAAATTCTTTAATAGTATATTTAGAAGGCAAACATCGCCCACGAAAAGACTTCTACGCATGGGGGGATACTCTTGGCAACGGATTAGAAATAGCAGTGCTCGTTAATCAATTTACTGCTTCAGCTTCTGAAATCGTTGCAGGTGCTCTACAAGACAATGATAGGGCTATTATAATAGGTAGGCGTACTTTTGGCAAAGGATTAGTACAAGAACAAATCACTTTGAAAGATTCTACAGCACTTAGAATTACCGTAGCGAGATATTATACACCTTCTGGCAGATGCATTCAACGTCCATATAGTGAAGGATACGAAAAATATTTCTTAGATTATTATGAATCTATCTTAGATACTACTTCTTTATATTCACTTAAGCAAAATATTGACACTACTAAATATTATACTGTAAAAGGAAGAGTGGTACATGGTAATGGAGGCATTATTCCTGATACTATTGTCATCAAAGATTATGATGTGCCTATTTTGACTTTTTCTAAAACTATTGGATCTAAAACATTTTTTGATAATTTATCCTATTATATACAACATAATAGAAAAAAACTTTTAAATCTTTATCCAGATGAAGATTATTTTGCTAAACATTTCAAAGTTACTGACAATATGATGAAAAATTTATTAGGTGATAGCTACCTATTCATTGGAACTCCACATAGAGAAACGTTTTCTAAAATCATTGCAAGCTATATTGCAAGAGAACTTTATTCGCCCGCTGCATACTTAAAGGTTAGTAGCTCGATAGATCAATGTATTTTAACTGCTTTAAAATATTTTAATTCTATCTGAAATAATATTATTAGAAAATTACTTCAATGAAATTATCATAATGTTTATCTAAATCTTGATTTTTAACTTAATAATAAATATTATCATTCATTATATTTTTTATGTTTTTGTGGTACATTTGGTATAAGGTATAAATATTTTTCGCTGTAAACGTCTAAAATAATAAATAAAATAAACCTTATTGTAAAAAAAAATTATAGCATAATTTTAATCATAATATTAAAAGTTTTAGTATGATAAAATTGAAAATTAATTAATTTTTTAATAAGTATACAAAATTAAATAAAAAATCTATACTCTTTTTGACAAGTAAAGAAAGTTTTTTTTAAATAAATATAAAAATAATCCTTATTTTAGCAAAGCAAAAAAAACATAATTAATATAATGGCATCAATCTTTTCAAAGCAAAAAAAAGAAAAAACAACTAGCTTGCACTTAAAAATAGATTTGCATAATCATATTTTACCAGGAATAGATGATGGAGCACAAGATATTGATGAAAGTCTAGAAATGTTAGAAGCGTATCAAGCTCAAGGATTTACAAAAATCATAGCTACGCCTCATGTCAATAGTGAACGTTTTCTGAATAGTACTGATGATATATTAGAAGCTACAGAGATATTTTTAGAAGCAAAAGAAAAAGAAAATATTCCTATCCAAATAGCTGTCTCTGCTGAATATTATGCAGATAAACATCTTTTTTATCTTTTAGAAAAAAATGATGTTTTGTCAATAGCAAATAAATATTTATTATGTGAATTTAGTTTTTATTTCCCTCCTATTGATGCTAAATTAATAGCAAATGAAATTAAAAATGCAGGCTATATACCTATACTAGCACATCCCGAAAGATATGAATATTGGTTTAATGATATAAAGGCATTTGAAAAACTAAAGGAATATGGATTTTTATTCCAATCAAATTTGCCATCTGCATCAGGGTTGTTAGGTCCTATACCTAAGCATAATTTTTATCTTTTAGCTAATAAAGGCTGGATAGATTTTCTAGGCACTGATGCACATAATGCTTTTAGTATTTACTTAATGCAAAATATTATAGAGTTAAATATAGTACAAAAAACATTACCTAGAATATTGAATTATTATCTATAAAAAAATTAATACAATATATATCAGGAAAAAGAATTTTTTAAAATTATCAATGATTTTTCTTATTCAAAACACAATTTTTTTATATCTTTGCCTTGCAATTTTATATTATGATTGGTAGAAGGGTTTTGAGGATCAAAGTATTGCAGCACGTTTATGCATTTCATTTGTCTGGTAATGATGATTTAGTATCTGCCAGAAATAATTTAATAAAAAGTATTGCAGATCTATCAAATATATTTTACATAAATTTATATTTCTTTTTCCGATTTATAAAATTTTATGAAGAGAGAATAGAAGAGAATAAGAAAAAATTAATACCATCAGAGGAAGATCTTAAACCAAACTTGGTTTTAATTGACAATTTTTATATTAATAGCTTGCTTAGTAATAAAAAATTGAATATTGAAATCTCTGATTTATCACCAGATTTTGCTTTTGAAAATGATATGTTATGGGATATTTATAAAAAAATGAAAGACTGGTATAATTATAAATCTTTTATAAAAAAGCGCAGATATATTTTAGAAGATTATCAAAAATTTTATTCTAAATTTTTTAAGCAATTTATTGCTTTTCATCCTTTATTGAAGTCTTATTTGGAATCTGGCGATCTTAGCTGGGTAGATGATCAAAACACTATGGCTTTAGTTACTTACATGTGGTTAAAAAATTATGATCCCAGTGATATTAATTCAGCTGAAGCACCAAAACCTTTTAAACCTATTAAAAATATTGGTGACGAAGATGATAAAGCTTTTGTAGTAACACTTTTTGACAATACTATTTTAAATAAGAAAAAATGGGATGACGAGATACAAAAACATGCAAAAAATTGGGATCTTCATCGTCTAAATATACTTGATAGATATATAATACATCAGGCAATGACTGAGATAGTATATTGTCCTACTATACCTATCAAAACTACTATAGATGAATATATAGAAATAGCCACTAAATTTTGTACCGAAAAAAGTCATATTTTCATAAATGGATTATTGCAAGCTATAATAGATGATTATAGTGAAAATGGTTTAATTAAAAAATCTGGAAGAGGCTTGATAGATAATTAATATTTTTATGACAAAAAAAGAAAAACTAATAGAAATATTAAAAATATTAGAAACACAAAATCCGAGTCCTACAACAGAATTAAAATACGACAATGAATATCAGCTGACAGTAGCAGTAGTATTGAGTGCTCAATGTACAGATAAACGTGTCAATCTGATAACTAAGAATTTTTTTAAAAAATTTAAAGATTTTAAATCGTTATCTCTAGCAAGTATCGATGAAATTTATGATTTAATAAAATCTTGTTCTTATCCTAATAACAAGGCTAAATATTTAAAGCTTTTGTCTGAAATAGTAGTTTCTAAATATAATGGTAAACTTCCTGATAATTATAATGAGTTAATAACTTTACCTGGTGTAGGTCCCAAAACTGCAAATGTATTATTAAATGTTTTATATAATGCCCCTGTTATACCAGTAGATACTCATGTGAAACGTGTAACTACGAGGTTAGGTTTGGCTAATAACAAAGATTCACCATTAAAAGTAGAAAAAAAATTGAAAGCCATAACTCCTGATGAATACCTTAATAAACTACATCATTGGTTTATTCTACATGGTAGATATATTTGCACTGCCAAAGCACCTAAATGTGAGATATGTGAGATTGCGATGTTTTGTGATTTTTTTTTAACAAAATAAATGATTATCAATTTTTTAATTAAATTTAATCAACAAATTAATTGATAATTATCAATTAATAAAATATTCTTAAAGCATTTTCAAATTAAGTAAAATAAAAAGATTAAATTTACCTATATTTCAAAAATCATTAAATATCTTGATTATTTAAAACGATAATATTTAAAATTAGTACCCAAAAAATCTCCTACATTATTCAGATATTCTTCTATTCTTAGAAGTTGATTATATTTAGCTATCCTATCCGTACGAGATGGACTGCCAGATTTCATAAGTCCCGAATTGGTAGCGACAGCTAAATCAGAGATAAAAGTATCTTCAGTCTCTCCACTACGATGACTAACTATCGAAGTGTATCCATTCCTTTTAGCAAAATTGATAGTATCGAGCGTTTCAGTTACTGTACCGATTTGATTTAGTTTAATCAGGATAGAATTAGCAACTTTTTTTTCAATACCTTTTTTAAGCAATTCAGTGTTAGTTACAAAAATATCATCACCTACAAGTTGAATTTTAGAACCAAGCTCACTAGTTAATAATTGCCATCCGTCCCAGTCATCTTCAGCCAATCCATCTTCAATGCTAACTATTGGGTAAGTATCCACCCATTTTTTATATAAATCTATTATTTCATCTGTTGTCATTTTTTTTCCAGTTGATTTTTTTAGTTTATAGACTTTTTCTTTTGGATCATAAAGTTCAGAAGCAGCTACATCGAGAGCTAAAACTACATCTATGCCTGGTTTATAACCAGCTTTTGTAATAGCTTCCATTAATAATTTCAATGCTTCCTCATTATCTAATAGACTGGGAGCAAAACCACCTTCATCGCCCACAGAAGTAACATAACCATTATTTTTTAATATTGATTTCAAATTATGAAAAATTTCTACTCCCATTCGTAGAGATTCACTAAAAGTCTTAGCTTTAATAGGCATTATCATAAACTCCTGCACATCAAGATTGTTATCTGCATGTACACCTCCATTAATAGTATTCATCATTGGTATAGGTAAAATATGAGCATTTACTCCTCCTATATATCTATAGAGTGTTTGATTAGTACTATTAGCACCAGCTGCAGCACATGCCATCGAAACACCTAAAATAGCATTAGCTCCTAATCGGCTTTTGTTTGGAGTGCCATCGAGCTCTATTAAAGTTTTGTCTATCAATCTTTGTTCTGTAATATCAATGCCTTTAAGGGCAGAAGTTATCTCTGTATTTACATTATTTACAGCTTTTAATACACTTTTACCTAAATAATATTTTTTTTCGCCATCTCTCAATTCTACAGCTTCATATTTGCCTGTAGATGCACCAGATGGCACACAAGCTTTGCCATACTCCCCTACATCTGTTATTACCTCTACTTCTATAGTAGGATTACCTCTAGAATCTAAAATCTGACGTGCATACAATTGAATAATATTTCCCATATTATTAAAAATTTTGAATTGCAAAGTTAAATAATTTTTTTAAAATAATTCCTGAATCCGTGAATAAAAAACTACCTAAAATAATTTTTTTGTTTTTATTATATAAAATATTGATTTTAAGTTGAGTAAATAGTAATAT